>JAJUHF010000053.1 GCA_029268045.1 Anseongella ginsenosidimutans | reverse complement strand
TATTTTTGATGCGCTCATCCACGGAAAGATCGACACCGGCGAATTCGAATTCGAGGTGTATTATGACGATGTGGAGACGCTGAACCGGAAAGCCTTTCGGGCCGAACTCGATATTACCAAGCTGAGCTACCATGCGTTCGCACACGTGATCGATTCGTATACCCTCCTTAACTCGGGAAGCGCGTTGGGCTTCGGGGTTGGTCCCTTGCTGATCAGCCGCCCGGACGGGCCGGGACCGGAGGATGAGATCGCCCCAAAAAAGATCGGGATCCCGGGCCGGTTCACCACGGCCAATTTTCTATTGAGCCTGGCCTTTCCAAAGGCAACCAATAAGGAGGAAATGGTATTTTCCGATATCGAGAAGGCCTTGCTTGAGGAGACGATTGACCTGGGACTGATCATCCATGAAAACCGCTTTACCTATGAGAAAAAAGGGCTGCGCAAAGTCATGGACCTGGGCGAATTCTGGGAAAAGGAAACCGCCTGTCCCATTCCCCTGGGTGGAATTATGATCAGACGGGACCTTCCCGCCCGGATTCAGGCCGAAGTAGACCGTCTGATCTGCAAAAGCATCGAGTACGCCTTTGCCAATCCCGCATCCGGTCTGGATTTTATTCGATCCCACGCACAGGAAATGGACGAATCGGTGATGTACCGGCATATTGAATTGTATGTAAATAAGTTTTCGCTGGACCTGGGTCCCGAAGGACGGAAGGCGGTAAAGGTATTGTTTGATATGGCTGCCGCCAAGGGATTGATCAAACCGGTCAGTCAACCCATTTTCAGCGGGTCCTACTGAACGGTCAGTTCGTCCCGGATGTTTCCGAAATTACGAAGACTTTGCCGGGTGGAGAACCAGGATGCCAGAAAAGCGATCGCAAAAACCGTCGCGAATACCAGCAAGAAGTCCGCTGCTTTCAGAATGACCGGATAGGCATCGATAAAAGAGGCGCCTTCCATGGAAATCAGGCCGTATTTTTTTTGGAGCACACAGAAAACACCTCCCACAAGTAATCCGGCCAGGCATCCCCCCATTGCAATGAGCATGCCTTCGGTCATGAAGATCTTTTTCACCTGTTGCCGGCTGGCGCCCATGCTGAAGAGAATGGCAATGTCTTTTTTCTTATCGATCACCAGCATCGTCAGCGAGCCGATGATATTGCAGATAGCGATTAACAGCACAAAGCTCAGGATCAGGTAAACCATCCATTTTTCCGAGTTAAGCAATTGATGCAACAGCGCGTTCTGTTCATAGCGGTCTTTGACCGTAAATCTTTCCCCGAGCAGATTCCGCAGATTCCGCTTGACCAGTTCGGAATCCGACCCCGGTTTCAGCATCAACTCGATGGCGCCGACCCGTGCGGGTTCCTCCAGCAGATCGCGCAGAAAACGCAAGGGGACCAACGCGTATTTTTCATCGAATTCCTGCTGCACGGCGAAGACGCCGGACACGTGGATCTCCTCCTCCCGGAAATCTGCGGAAGGGGCCAGGCTTAGTCCTGCCGAGCGGCCCCGCCGCGGGGTGAAAACGCTTACGGGGATGTCCGTTTCACCGGCAACGTTGATGCCCAGGTAGTATTCCACGCCGCTGCCGATGATGGCATAATTCACGGGGCCGGATGTGAGCAGCGCCTGTCCGCGGATGATCGTGGAGTCAAAGGAATGGCTGCTCAGGTATTTTTCGCTCACGCCCTTCAAGGTGGCGATGTGCTGGCTTTCCCCGTAGCGGAGCAAGGCTTTTTCTTCCAGCGTCTCGGCATACAGGGCAACCTCCGGCAGCTCGCGGATCCGGGCAAAGCCCGCCGTTTCACCGGGGTCGAAGCGTTTGCCTTCGGCAGCCTCAATGCGGATATCGGATGAAAAGGTATTGAAAAGGGAAAGTACCAGCCCTTCAAACCCATTGAAAACCGAAAGAATGATCAGTAGCGCTCCCGAGCCGACGAAAATACCCAGGACGGAGATCAGCGAAATGATATTGATCGCATGGGTCGATTTTTTCGACAACAAATACCGGCGCGCTATGTAGAAGGGAAAATTCACAGAAAAGGATTGGTCTGGCGTTCGACCCCGATGGTGGTTGCGGGGCCATGTCCCGGATATACTTTCACATCGTCACCCAAGGGGAAAAGCTGCGTTTTTATACTTTCGATCAGCGTGTTGAAATCCCCTCCGGGCAGGTCCGTACGCCCGATGCTTCCCTGAAAAAGCACATCGCCCCCGATCAGAAACCGGTCCTTGGCAGAAAAAAACGACAGGCTTCCCGGAGAATGTCCCGGGGTGAAAAAACTATCCAGCGTCGATTCCCCAAAGCGGACCGGTTTTCCTTCTTCCAGAAAAAGATCGGCCGGAGGGGAAGGGTTATAGGGCATGCTCATCGAAGCCGCGTAGGGAACCATCGCCTGCAGGACGCTTTCTTCGAGCCGGTGAAAACGCGGGGAAAGTCCGTACATATCGTGCACGAATTTATTGCCGAGCACGTGGTCAATATGGCAATGGGTATTCAGAAGCAGTACGGGAGTCAGTTTCTTTTCGCGGATAAAATTCACCAGCCTGTTTTCTTCCTCACCGAGGTGACATCCGGGGTCTATGATGACACATTCCCCGGTCCGGTCGTACAGGACGTAGGTGTTTTCGGCCCAAGGGTTAAATGTGAATTGCTGAATACCGATCATCGTCTTTCCTCTCCTTGCTCGTGTTTGCGAAGTTAAGAAATTTCACCGGCTAGCGCCACCGGAAACTGGCAAGCAATGAATCGACGTCTTCCCGGATAAATTCCAGTACCGGCCGGATGGAATCTATCCGAGGCTCTTCGTTGAAATACAAGGCTCCACGTAAATAATGGCGGGTACTGTCGGTCAGGAAAAACTGGAGCGAAGAAGCGGTATTTCCCCGGATGGCGTACACGATCCCGTACACATCCCGTTCCGGCTCAATGATCAGCTGTTCATCGATGGCGGTTGCTTTGATCGTGTGTTTGAAGGCAAGGTCCCGGCTGTCTTCCACCAGTTGGTAAAGCATGTTTTCGGATTCCACCGGCATGTAACTGAAATGGATTTTGGCATTGAATCGGGGAAAGGCCAGGTCCATCCAGCACGGATGCGCTCCCGAAGTATCGGGAATAACATGGGAATAGACCGGCATGCGGAATGTGAAGGGGCAGGCGGCCGTATCGGGATACTGCCGATACGCTTTTTCGGGCATTTCAATCCGAAAAAAGCCCCGGGGTTTGGGCGTATGGCCCGACTGGCGGCAGGCGGCGATCAGCGCCGGCAAAAGAAGCAGATAAATCAGACTTTTTCTGTCCATATTTCCCAGGCTTTTTCGGCCTGAAGCCGCAGCATTTCCATGCCGTTTACAATGGCGGATCCTTTTTCCCTGCCTTTTTTAAGAAAGAGCGTTTCAGGCGGATTGTACACCAGGTCGTATAGCAGGTTTCGTTCGGAAAGCGCCTCATAGGGAATGTCCGGGCATTGCGCTGTGTCCGGGAAGGTGCCCAGCGGGGTGGTATTGACGATCAGAGGATATTCCTGCATTAATTCCGGGTTAAGCTCCCGGTAACTCACCTGCTCCTCGGCGGGCGTGCGGGAAACCGACAGGAACTCAATACCCAGGTTTTGCAATACATACCGGATGGCCTTGGACGCGCCTCCGGTTCCCAGGATCAGCGCCTTGTTATGCCAGGGCCTAAGCAAAGGACGGAGCGATTCGCGGAAGCCCCAGGCATCGGTGTTGAAACCACTTAGAAACGGATCGCCCGATGAATGGCCCCGGTGTATCTTAATTGTATTTACCGCGCCGATGGCGGTGGCGGTTTCATCCAGCTGCTTCAGGTAAGGCATCACAGCCACTTTGTAGGGGATGGTCACATTCAGTCCGACAAGCCGGTGGTTCTCATTCAGGAGGGCAGGTAGCTTTTCGATTCGTTCGATCGGGAATAACTCATACTCGTAACCGGATATGCCTTCGGTTTCAAACTTCTGTGTAAAATAGGCTTTGGAGAACGAATGGGTCAGCGGATATCCGATGAGTCCAAGAAGCTGGTTCATACGCGCGAATCAAGATTCAGTCCAGGCAGAAAATGGTTGAACGTGTCTCCCCGGAGACCCAGCCGGACTGTTTCAAGTGGGATTACTTCCGATGGGGCGATATTGCCCAGGTTCACATTGCTGCCCAGCAGCTTGACAAACCACACTTGCTGCGCTTTCTGCGGAGCTTCCCAGATGATCTTTTCCTGGGGTATCTGGGTAAGGATCTCTTCGATCAGGCCCATGCGGGGTTCGCCAGTCCCCCGATAAAGCCCCACATTACCGCTTTCCCGTGCTTCGGCAATTACCTTCCAGGAGCCCGCCTCCAGTTCCGCTTTCATTAACTGGATCCACTTGTAGGGCGGAATAATCTTGGCCTCGTCCTTGGATCCCACTTCGGAGATTACCGTGACCTGGTCGGACAGGCGGCGGATGTAGTCGCATTTCTTTTCATGATTGATTGTGATTGAACCATCAGACACTTCCGCATACTCCATTTGGAACCGTTCCAGCACACGCCGGTAATCGTCAAACTGATCCCTTACGATGAACGCTTCAAACAAGGTGCCCCCAAAATAAACCGGTATACCAGCCTGGCGGTAAATTTTCAATTTTTCTTCGAGATTCGGGGTAACGAACGAGGTCGCCCAACCCAGCTTCACAATATCGGTATGGGCGCCTGCCACGGAGAGGAAATTCTCTACTTCGTTGATGCTCAACCCCTTATCCATTACCATGGTAATGCCCTTACTTCGGGGTTTTTCTTCCCGTTTCGGAATATGTTTGAGTGTATAGTTCATAATGCAAAGTAACGTTTGGGCTGGCAAAATTACAAATACGCGTAAATTACGGGGAAAAAGCGGCCCGATCCTACTTCCAGGGCCGATTAAGACTCATGTCTTGTATTTGTCTGGAACGAATCTAAATAATTGAATTCTTGGTTTCCTATTGAATAAATGAATAGATTTGTCGCACTTCAAGTTAATTTTCATCGCACATGAGCCGTTTTTCTGGATTTTTTTCTTCCTCTATTGGAAAAAAAATGACTGTTGCTCTCACTGGATTGTTTTTATGCATATTCCTTGTCGTGCATCTGTGGGGCAATTTGCAGCTTTTTTACGCTGACGAAGGGTTCGCCCTGAACAAATACACGGTCTTCATGACCACCAACCCGTTAATCAAGTTCATCAGCTACGTATTGTATTTCTCCATTCTATGGCATGCGTTTAAGGGACTTCATCTGGCCTGGCAGAACAGACGTGCCCGTCCGGTGCGTTACGCAGTGACCAACGGAAAGGCGAACAGCATCTGGGCCTCCCGGAATATGGGTCTTCTGGGTACGGTCATCCTGGTTTTCCTGGCTGTCCACCTGACCAACTTCTGGGCGGAATATCACTGGGGGGAACTTCCCTACACCAAGTACGTGGTAGATCTGGGAACCGGGGAGATTCTTGGGACGGAAGACGTGACCGGACAGGGTTATTCGGAAAAAGGCTTTGTCTTGACCGACATAGAGAACGAACAGGAAATTCACGTGTACAAGGATATGTACAAAGTAGTGGAAGCCGGATTTCAGCAACCGTTGATCGTGTTGCTGTACCTGGTATCGATGATCGCCCTGGGCTTTCATCTGCGGCACGGGTTTCAAAGCTCCTTCCAGTCCATGGGACTTAATCATCCCAAGTACAATGGGGCCATCCGGTGGGTGGGGACGGTGATTTTCGGAATTCTGATTCCGATTGGTTTTGCCACCATGCCCATTTATTTCTACTTTTTCCATACTACTTGATTAAAAGCGTTTGATTTATGGAGTTGAAATCCAACATACCCGAAGGTCCTCTTGCTGAAAAATGGACCAGGTACCGTTCCTCGGTTCCCCTTGTCAATCCGGCTAACAAGCGCCATCTGGAGGTAATCGTGGTGGGTTCGGGACTCGCCGGAGCTTCAGCAGCCTCTACCCTGGCTGAGCTGGGTTACAAGGTAAAAGTATTTTGTTTTCAGGACTCTGCCCGGCGGGCGCATTCCATCGCTGCCCAGGGTGGGATCAATGCGGCGAAGAACTATCAGAACGACGGGGACAGTACCTACCGGCTTTTTTACGATACGATCAAGGGCGGAGACTACCGCTCCCGCGAGGCCAACGTGCATCGTCTGGCGGAAGTGAGCGGAAACATCATTGACCAATGCGTGGCGCAGGGAGTTCCCTTTGCCCGTGAATACGGAGGACTTCTCAGTAACCGGTCCTTCGGAGGGGTGCAGGTGCAGCGAACCTTTTACGCGGCCGGCCAGACTGGGCAGCAGTTGCTGTTGGGAGCCTACAGTGCGCTTATGCGTCAGGTGGGAATGGGAAAGATTGCCATGTATTCCCGCCATGAAATGCTTGATGTGGTGGTTATTGACGGGAAAGCGCGGGGCATTATCGCGCGCAACCTGATTACCGGGAAATTGGAGCGCCATTTCGGTCACGCGGTCCTTTTGTGTACGGGCGGCTACGGAAACGTATTTTATCTGTCCACCAATGCGATGGGCAGCAATGTGACGGCAGCCTGGAAAGCGCATAAGAAAGGCGCCTTCTTTGCAAATCCCTGTTTTACGCAGATCCACCCGACCTGTATTCCTGTATCAGGAGACCATCAGTCCAAATTGACACTGATGTCGGAATCACTCCGGAACGACGGACGCATCTGGGTGCCCAAGAAAAAAGGGGATGCCCGGCCGGCCAACGATATTCCGGAAGACGAACGGGATTACTACCTCGAAAGAAGGTATCCGGCGTTCGGGAACCTGGTGCCGCGTGACGTCGCCTCCCGTGCAGCCAAGGAGCGTTGCGATGCGGGATACGGGGTAGGTCCTTCCAAAATGGCGGTTTACCTCGACTATGCATCGGCTTTCGAACGCTATGGACAGATTGAGGCCGCCAAACAAGGGCTTGTTGATCCGGATAAGGAAACCATCAAGCGCCTGGGCAAGGAAGTGGTGAAGGAAAAGTATGGGAACCTGTTTGACATGTATGAGCAGATCACCGGGGAGAATCCCTATGAAACGCCCATGCGTATTTACCCGGCCGTTCACTATACGATGGGGGGGCTGTGGGTTGATTACGATCTGATGACCACCGTTCCCGGGCTGTACGCGCTTGGGGAATGTAATTTTTCCGATCACGGCGCGAATCGTCTGGGCGCATCGGCACTAATGCAGGGGCTGGCAGATGGCTATTTCGTGATTCCTTATACGATCGGATCGTATCTGTCCAAGGAAATTTCCACCAAGGCCATCCCGACCGATCATCCGGCCTTCGAGGAAGCCGAACGGAATACGCAGGCCCAGATTGACCGCCTGCTGAATGTGAAAGGTTCCCGGTCGGTAGACTACTATCATAAAAAGCTAGGCAAGATTACCTGGGACAAATGCGGAATGGCCCGGAACGAACAGGGATTGAAGGAGGCGATCGGGGAGATAAAGGCGTTGCGGGAAGAATTCTGGCAAAATGTGCGGGTTCCCGGCGATCAGCATGAACTGAATCCCGAACTTGAAAAAGCGGGACGGTTAGCCGATTTCCTGGAACTGGCTGAATTGATGTGCATGGATGCGCTGCACCGGAACGAATCATGCGGAGGACATTTCCGCGAGGAATATCAGACCGCCGACGGGGAAGCGCTCCGGGACGATGAAAACTTTTCGTATGTGGCTGCCTGGGAGTATAAAGGGGAGGCGGGGTATGAGCTGCATAAGGAACACCTGACATTTGAGAATATCAAGATAGCACAACGTAGTTATAAATGAGCGGAAATATGAAGCTGACCCTGAAAGTCTGGCGTCAGAAAAACAGGGAAGCGAAAGGAGCTTTCGAGACGCATCAGATTGACGGCATTTCTCCCGATATGTCGTTTCTGGAGATGTTTGATGTGTTGAATGAAAAGCTTATCAACGAGGGCAAGGAACCCATTGCGTTTGATCACGATTGCCGTGAAGGGATTTGCGGTACCTGTTCCATGTTCATTAACGGCCGTCCGCATGGTCCGAAGCGGGGAATCACTACCTGCCAGTTGCACATGCGTTCCTTCCAGGATGGAGACACCATCGTGGTGGAACCCTGGAGGGCTGGACCCTTCCCCGTCATCAAAGACCTGGTGGTGGACCGTTCGGCATTCGACCGCATCATCGCCAGCGGCGGGTTTGTTTCGGTAAATACCGGTAACGCGCAGGATGCCAACAGCATTCCGGTGGCGAAGGAAGATGCCGATGACGCCTTCGATGCGGCAGCCTGCATTGGCTGCGGAGCCTGTGTGGCGGCCTGCAAAAACGCATCGGCCATGCTGTTTGTTTCGGCCAAGATGTCGCAGCTGGCTCATCTACCGCAGGGACAGCCTGAGCGGCGCCGTCGTGCTCTGGCCATGGTGGCCCAAATGGACAAGGAAGGGTTCGGAAACTGCACGAACACCTACGCCTGCGAAGCGGAATGTCCCAAACTTATTTCAGTAAGCAATATCGCCCTGATGAACCGGGAATACCTCGGTGCGACCGTGAAATCTGACGAATAACCACTAGTGCAGCTCCGGTTTTCTGCAATTTAATTTTTAAATTAGATGGAAAACCACAATGTATGAAGAAGCTGCTGCTATTGATGGCTGCCCTGTTCAGTTTCCCGGCAACGCAGGCGCAGGACTTTCGAGTGATCGCCTATACCACAGCCTGGAGCGAACTGGATCCGGACAGCATCCGGTACGATCTGCTCACTCATATAAACTATTCCTTTCTTATTCCCGCTTCGGACGGAAGCCTGGAACCCCTGGATAATCCAGCTCATCTGGAGCGGCTCGTGGAAATGGCCCATGCCAATGACGTAAATGTATTCATTGCCATTGGCGGCTGGGACCTGGGCGACGGGGGTGGCGTGGACACCCGTTTTGAGCTATTGGCTGCAGACCCATCCAGCCGCGGACAGTTTGTCCATAATGTCATTAATTTTGTGGAAGCCTATCGGCTTGATGGCGTGGATATGGATTGGGAATATCCCGATGCACATACGGATCCCGGGGAAAGCAAGCCTTCCTCGGAGAATTTCTACGAGCTGATGCTGGAACTGGATGCGGCGCTGGAGCAATCGGGAAAACAACTTAGCATGGCGGTGGTAGGTGCCAATCCCCGCATTGGGGCGGGAATTCCCTCGAAGGTGTTTGAACTAGTGGATTGGGTGAATATCATGGCTTATGACAATCCGGGTGGTGGACACCATTCTTCATACGGGCATGCCGTGGAATGCTTGGATTACTGGCTGGATAAAAGGGGCCTGTCAGCGGAAAAGACCGTGCTGGGCTTGCCTTTTTACGGGAAATACCCGGGTACGGATTACCGGACGCTGGTGATGATGGATCCCGAGGCACCTGAAAAGGATCAGGTAAACGAGATCCTGTACAACGGTCCGGAAACCATCCGCAGGAAAACAAGGCTGGCAATCGAGCGGGCCGCCGGCATCATGTTCTGGGAACTCTCCCAGGATGTCCGCGATCCCCGGATATCGCTTTTAAAGGCTATTTACGACGAAGTGAGATCCCTGACGGATTAGGTCGGGCCGGGGCCCACAAAAGCGCCAAAGCCAGGTAACCGGGGTTATCTGGCTTTCATGGCGCGTGCTAATATATTTGAATTGCTGCTCAGGTATGAAGTACAAAGATAGGGAAAGACCTTGCTAAAGAAATACCCTATAGGGAGTATTTTTGCCCGACAGTTCAGAAAACTTCGCTCGCGATAAGCCGGTGAAGTTCCTTGGCGAGCTCTTCGGCCGGTCGCCCGGCGGGTTCAAGCGATGGAAGCACTTTCCAGGTGAGTTCGTTTCCCGAAGAGATGGCAAAGCTTTTATGCCGGTGTAATTTCCAGGTATTATTAATGGCGATTGGAACGATCAGGGCATCCGGACAGGTTTTAAGGAGTGTGGCAAGGCCTTTCCAGGCGAAGGATTTTATCCGGCCGTTTTTACTTCGCGTGCCCTCGGGGAAAATAACCATCGAAAGCCGCTCCCGGTGAGCGATGGCTCCCATTTCGGAAATGGCTTTCAGGGCTTGCCGGCTGTTCCCCCGGTCAATGAGCGCGGCCCCCGAATGACGAAGTACGTAGGAGACGAAGGGGATTCCCCGGCTGAGTTCCTTTTTGGCTACGAACAAAGGATGATGTTTCCGGAGATACCAGATAATAGGAGGGATGTCGTAAATGCTCTGATGGTTGGTTACGATTAGCAAGGGCCGGTTGTCCGGCAGGTCCTGCGAATTTTCAAAGCGGACCCGGTTGTTCAGGATCAACAGTCCGCGCATGATAAAAAGGCTGAAATATTCTTTCATCCTCAGCAAGGACTTCCGGTTCCTGTTCCGGTAGGCTATTAAACCGGCCAGGTGAAAGCCCAGGAAAACCAATCCAAACCAGATATAGTAAAAGAAAGAAAGGATGTATTCCAGCAGTCGTTTCATGATGCTTGTGATATCCCGGGCAATTGTTTTTTATCAAGCAGGAACTTTGCTTTCAGGATAGCGGCAACGGATATTGCATCGGTAATTTTGCCTTCCATAACCTGGATAACGGCTTCTTCGAATGAGACCTTTTTTACCACGAGTTCTTCGGTTTCCTCCGGCTGGGGCATGTGCTGTGTCAGTCCGGTGGCCAGATAAGTCACGGAAAATTCATCTGAAACCGAATTGGAAAGATGCATGCGCAGCAGCTCCTGCATATGGGCTGCCTTTAAACCGGTTTCTTCCAGCAGTTCCCGCCTTGCCGCGTCCATGGGGTCCGTCCCCAATGGTCCCCCGCCTTCGGGAATTTCCCAGCTCCATTGATCCAGCGGAAAACGATACTGACCCACCAGCCAGGTGTTCAGATCGCTATCCAGGGGAAGGATCCCGATTGCGATATTCTTAAAGGATACTTTTCCGTAGATTCCTTCTTTACCCGCCGGGTTTAATACAGAATATTCCGTCAGACCAATCCAGGGGTTGGAATAGATTTCCTTCTCACCAAGTATTTTCCAGGGATTTCTGTTCAAGTCCATGAAAGCCAATTTGTGCAAGCGCCGCAAAATACTAATTTTGTCCAGATATAAGCCGCTCTCTCCCATGATAAAAAAGCTAACGTACTCCATTCTGCCTGCTATCTTATTGGCTGCCTGCTCCAACCCTGAAAAAGACGAACCATCCGCCCACGAGGTGGTTTTTGCCGGTTACCAGGAATTGCCCGACCCGGCTCCCGTGAACGAGGCAGCCTGGGACGAACTGGAAAAACCCCTGTATGCTTGCTTCGGGTCAACCGACATCCGCTATCCGAAAAGCGAGGTACCGGAACCCTCGATTCGGGCCAGTAAAAAGCTGATCGATTCAAAGGTGGTGAGCCTGGAAACCAATTTCAGCGGGAGAAGCCTCGATTGGCGCGGAAAGGCCTGGAAGGGGGAAAGGGTAAACATGCAGTTCCTGTTGTGGGCGACGCAGGATATGAGGGATGTAAAAATTGGTCTTTCGGATCTCAACACGGATGAAGGAGCACGGATTCCGGCAAGTGCCATCAAAGCGAGTTTCGTCCGGTATGTTATGACGGATGAATTCGGCAACGCGTGCGGCAAGCGGGAGCCCGCTGATTTTGATTCCGCATTGGTTGCCGATGTGCTGGATGTGATCCCCGCAATGGATATTCCCGCGCGAAGCGTGCGCCCGGTGTGGGTGCAGATCCAGGTACCGGAAGACGCCGAACCCGGGGCCTATCGCGGAACGATTACCATTACCAACCGGGGAAAAGTGGAGGTCAGTCCATTGACCATTTATCTGACCGTGCAGGACCACGTATTGCCCCCTCCCTCGCAGTGGGACTTTCATCTGGACCTCTGGCAGAATCCTTTCGCCGAATCGCGGGTTCACCAGGTAACAAACTGGTCCACCGCTCATTTCGAGGCCATGGAACCCTCCATGCGGCTTCTGGCCGGCGCTGGGCAGAAAATCATTACGGCCAGCATCATCCACGATCCTTGGAATAGCCAGACCTATGATATTTACGAAACCATGGTACGATGGATCAAGAAAAAGGACGGCAGCTGGGAATACGATTATACCGTGTTTGATAAGTGGGTGGAATACATGTCCGATCTGGGCATCGATCAGCAGATCAACTGCTATTCCATGGTTCCCTGGAATTTGAAATTCTACTATTTCGACGAGCATCTGGGGCGCGATACGCTGGTGGTGGCCCAGCCGGGAACTGCCGAATACGAGGCCCATTGGCGTCCGATGCTGGAAAGTTTCGCAGCCCATTTGAAGGAAAAGGGCTGGTTTGAAAAAACGACCATCGCCATGGATGAACGTCCCCTGGAAGCCATGCAGGCGGTGATTGCCCTGGTAAAAAGTGTGGACAAGGATTTCAGAATCGCGCTGGCCGGGAACTACCATTCCGAGATCGTCGCCGATGTGTACGATTATTGCATCGGCTCCGGACAGCGGATCGGCTCCGATACCCTGCGGATGCGGAAGGATGAAGGGAAGAAAACCACCTATTATACCTGTTGTGTGGAAGCGTATCCAAATACCTTTACTTTTTCTCCTCCTGCCGAGTCCACCTGGCTGGCCTGGCATGCCGCCGCCCGTGATTACGACGGATACCTTCGCTGGGCATACAATTGCTGGGTGGAGGATCCCATGCGGGACACGCGGTTCCGTAGCTGGCCCGGAGGCGATACCTACCTGGTATATCCCGGCGCGCGCAGTTCCATCCGGTTTGAACGGATGATCGACGGAATTGAAGACTATGTCAAGATAAATAGGCTAAGACGGGATTTTCAGGAGCGCGGCGATGCCGAAAAATTAAAGGAGCTGGACTCCATGCTGGAGCCGTTCCGGGATATTGCGAACCTTGAAACCGTTCCGGCGGCACAGATGCTACGGAAAGCTACGGAAATATTAGGCAGATTCTAGATCTGCGGCCATTTAAAACCTTTTAGCATGGGGTTACAGCAAAGCCGCGCCGAATACCCCGGCGCTGTCACCCAATTTCGGTTTCAGAATTCTGGTTTCCAGATGGGAATTGAATGTGAACCGTTCAACCGAACGGACGCCTTCGGTATAAAGCAGGTCGATATTTCCCACGCCGCCTCCCAGGATGATCACGCCCGGATCCAGTACATTGATTACCGAGGCCAGCGCCTTGCCGAAGAAATGGCACATGCGTTCCATGGTCGGTCGGGCGTCTTCACAGCCTTCGTGATAGCGTGCAACGATTTCCTTCAGCGGACGCTTTTGTCCGCCATTCACGCAGCTGTAATGACGTTCCAGGGCCGGGCCGGACAGAATGGTTTCCACGCATCCGGTACGACCGCAATAACAGGGGCCTCCCGATTCGTCCAGGAAATTGTGCCCCCATTCGCCCGCGATTCCCTGCAGGCCGGTAACCACTTTTCCGTTCACGATGATGCCGCCGCCTACGCCGGTTCCCATGATCACTCCAAAGATTACTTCCGATTCGTCCAAAAAGGGTTTTCCGGCGCCCAGGAAAGCTTCCGCAACGGCAAAGCAATTGGCATCGTTGGCCATGGTAACGGGAAAGCCAAGCATCGCCTCCAGATCGGCTCTCAGCGGTTTCCCATTGAGTGCGGTGGTGTTGCAGTTTTTCATGGTGCCCGTGGAGGGTTCCAGCACTCCGGGGGTACCGATTCCGACCGAATCGGGGGTTAAGCCGCTCTCGTTTTCGAGCGCTTTTACCAGTTTATGGATTTGCTGAAGAATGTGGCTATAGCCTTTGGATGCTTCGGTTGGAATACGGAGGCGCGCAAGCTCCTGCGGATTCTCCTGGCTTTGAATGATGACGCCCTCGATTTTCGTGCCCCCAAGGTCTATACCCCAAAGTGGTTTCATGTGCTATCTATCCCTTGTATAACGGTTAACAATATCTATGATCACCTTATTGTCCTGTAACTGGGGGAGGTATTCGAAAAGCAGGTCGTATTTCTCTGGATCCATGTTCAACGCGTGCTGAAGCGTATTGAGCGCCTCGTTGTACTGCCCGTCGCTGAAGAGGTAAACCACCAGCCGATAGTATAACTCGGCCGACGCAGGGTTATTTTTAATTCCTTCGCTTAAGAGCGTAATCGCACGCTGAATTTCCCGCTGTTCAAACAGCATGGCGGAGAAATCAAGCCAAACGTCCACGTCCAGGGGATCGTATTCGGTCACCCGGGTGTAACATCTGGCGGCTTCTTCGTAATTGCCCAGTTTACGGTAGGAGTCAGCCATCGCGAACCAATAATCGGCGTTCTCCGGATCCAGGTCAATGGCTTTCCGGTAAAAATGAAGCGACTCAAACCAGCGCTCCTCGAAATCGAGCGTGATCCCGATGCCGTACCATCCGTCCGCCATGTTCGGGTCCATCTTCACAGCCTTCTTGTAAAAAGACCGCGCTTCATCCATGTTCTCCAGTTTCTCGTAACATTCGCCGATATTGCAGTAAATCTCTGCACCGGGCTGCTCGTATTCAAAAGTTTGCCGGAATACCTGGATGGCCTCGGTATACCTTTCCAGATTCATCAACGCGTTACCTTTGTTAAACCAAGCCGCGGCAAAATTATCCCGGATGAGAATGGCGTAATCGTACGCGCCAAGCGCTTTTTCGAAAAGGCCCATCTTATTGAACGCGTTTCCCAGATTGTACCAGGCTGCATACGAATACGGTTCCTCGTCGATGTATTTCTGATAAAATTCGATACTTTCTTCCTGCCGATCCAGAATATCGAAACAATAAGCCAGTTCGTACAACGCTTCCTGGTTTTCCATATCTTTTTCCAGGCATCGCTTCAAATAGGTGATCGCGTCCTCAAATCTTCCCAGATTCTGATAGGTATAGGCAATCTGCAGGTAAATCTCTTCCGATTCCTCTGAGAATATCAGCGCCTTCTGGTAATTCTCCAGCGCCTTTTCATATTGTTCCTGTTTCTCGTAGAATCCTCCACGGAGCATGTAAATATCCGGATTGGAGGGCTCAATCGATTCCGCGCGGTCCAGCAGTTCCAATGCGTTTGCAGTCTGGTTGGTCATCAAAAGAAGCTGTGCCTGTTTGATCATGAAAACCGGCGCGTAGGGATGCTGATTGATCGCGTAATCAATTACCTGAAGAGATTTTATCGGATCGTTTTTATCAAGATAATAGTCGATTATGTTTTCAAATGCCTCTGTGTCAAAGAAATACTGATCCTTGTTCCTGATCATCTCCTCAAATCGCTCCACCGAAAATCGCATGTCTTCGGAAGGATCATTTTCAAAGTCATTGAACATGCGTTGAATTTAATTATGTAACTTGGGCTGTCTTTGGATTATTTTTCCACATACTAACAATACGGCCTCGATGACAAATATACGTATTATGGATGTGAAAGCGAGCGAAATCTTGAAGGAGCTGGGGATCGCGGAAGTGAACCCTTCATGGAGTACCGGTGAAAAATGGGGCGGAGGGCTTCCGCTGGAAGCGAAACCGGTAATTTCACCCGTGGACGGGAAACCGCTTGCCAAAATCGTTTTTGCCAAACGGGATGATTATCAGAAGGTAATCGAAGCGGCCCGGCAGGCATTTGTCAGTTGGAGGAGCTACCCTGCACCCAAGCGGGGGGAAATCATAAGGCAGATAGGGGATGAGCTCCGCAAGGAGAAAGAACGGCTCGGCGCACTGGTTTCGCTCGAAATGGGAAAGAGCTTGCAGGAAGGCTGGGGAGAGGTGCAGGAAATGATCGACATCTGCGATTTTGCCGTGGGGCTCTCCCGTCAGTTGTATGGCCTGACCATGCATTCGGAACGTCCCGAGCACCGGATGTATGAGCAATGGCATCCCCTTGGCGTGGTGGGTATTATTTCCGCCTTCAATTTTCCGGTGGCCGTGTGGTCCTGGAATGCGATGATCGCGTGGGTATGCGGGGATGTCTGTATCTGGAAGCCTTCTGAAAAAACGCCGCTGACGGCCGTAGCCTGCCAGAAGCTGGTAGTCCGGGTGTTCAAGCGGAACGGAGTTCCCGAGGGGGTTTCGGGACTGTTGATCGGCGGACGGGAAGTCGGTGCGATGCTGGCGGAAGACCCCCGCGTCGCCCTGCTATCGGCTACCGGATCAACGCGGATGGGAAAATCGGTGGCAACCGCGGTTGGCGCCCGTTTAGGCAAGGTATTGCTGGAGCTGGGTGGGAATAACGCGATAATCATTACTGAAAACGCGGATCTGGACATGGCCCTTACCGGGAGTGTGTTCGGCGCGGTCGGCACGGCGGGGCAACGTTGTACCACCACGCGCAGACTGATCATCCACCGGGACGTTTACGACTCATTTAAGAAGCGGCTTGCAAGCGCGTACGCCCAATTAAAGATCGGGAATCCCCTTGACCAGAATAATCACGTAGGACCTTTGATTGACCAGGACGCCGTACAAACTTATTTGAACGCGATCCAAAAGGCGCAGGAAGAAGGCGGGAAGATCCTGGTGGAAGGAGGTGTGCTCTCCGGTCCGGGGTATGAATCGGGTTGCTATGTCAAACCCTGCGTCATTGAGGTCGAAAGGCATTTTTCCGTGGTGCGGGAGGAGACCTTCGCTCCTATTTTGTACCTGCTTCGTTACCAGACCCTGGACGAAGCAATCGCCATCCAGAACGACGTGCCACAGGGATTGTCTTCCGCCATTATGACCACCGATTTACGCGAAGCCGAGCGCTATCTTTCTGCCGCCGGCTCGGACTGCGGGATTGCCAATGTCAATATCGGCACCTCGGGAGCCGAGATCGGAGGCGCTTTCGGGGGAGAGAAGGAAACCGGAGGCGGGCGGGAATCGGGCTCGGATGCCTGGAAAGCCTACATGCGCCGGCAGACCAACACGATCAATTACGGAACCGCTTTACCTCTTGCCCAGGGGATCCGGTTCGACCTATAAGGTCTGCTATTTGCCTGGTCAGTGGGCGCTCCTAAAAGCCCTCCGTATCAAATACGGTCCCTTTGTCAGTCAATACCTTATTGCCCTGGTACGGCGTGTGGGCGTAATAGGTTTCGCCCGGAAATCCTGTTGCCTGGAAAGGAGTGTCTGGAACAAGTGCTTTTTCATGACGAAAAAGCCTTTGGTCTGGCTGCCCAGAAAAAGACG
>JAJUHF010000052.1 GCA_029268045.1 Anseongella ginsenosidimutans | reverse complement strand
TTCGATCTGTTCCTTCAGCGTATTGAGCTGTTGCTCCAGACGCTGCTTATTGTTCCGGGCCTGAAGATACTGAAACTCGGTGCCGATGTTCTGATCCCAAAGGTTCTTCTGCCGTTCGTACGTCGTATTGGCCAGATCCAGTGCGGTTTCCAGCTCAGCCAGGTTGCTCTTCAACACCTGATTGTCCAGCTCGGCAAGCACCTGCCCTTTACTCACCCGCTGACCTTCTTTCACCAAGATCCTTCGGATCACCCCCGGGCTTTCGGCGCTCACGGCAATATTATCCTCCGAATCCACAATACCCTGAACCTGAATATAATGCTCAAACGGCCGCGGCGTAATGGTGTCTGCCGAAACGTTAAACACCTTCCGGCGGGCCAGTTCCGGATTGGCAGCCAATACCTGGGCTTCCAGGGCCTCGATCTTGGCATCCAGCGCCTCCCGCTCCTTCTTCAATTGATCCAACTGGGCCTGTGGATCATCGGTATTTCCGGAAGTCCCGCATGCCGAAACAAGAAGAAGAGCTCCTGCTACGGCGGATAGTATGAATATTGCTTTTTTCATGGTCATAAGTGTTATTATTCGGTTTCTATGGTTCCCGTGGCCTTTTGAAGATCAATCTTGGCGATCAGGGCTTCGTATAATGAATTAATGTAGTTGGTTTGGGCTTCCTTGAGCGAGGTTTCGGCGGTGGTCACTTCCAGACTGGAACCCACGCCCTGGGAGTATTTGATTTGCGCTACGCGATACACTTCCTCGGCCAGTTCCATGTTCCTTTCCTGATTGGCCATGGACTCCAGGCTGTTGATGTAGTTCGTATTGGCTTGCTTAACTTCGAGAGAAATGGCGTTTTTCAGGTTGTCCAATTCGTTTTCGGTCTTGCGCAGGCTCAGTTTCGCCTGCCTGATCTGTTGCCACTTCTGTCCTCCCCCGATGAGCGGAATGGTAAGCCGCAAGCCCACCACCGTGGTGGGGAAATACTGCCCGTCTCCATTGAACAGGTCTCCGAATTGGTTCTCCTGCCCCATCCGGTTGTAGCTCCCAAAAGCTTCCAGGCGGGGAAGCATGGTGGACTTGTAGCGTTTCAGGTCCAGCTCATTCAGGCTTGCCTGGGTTTCCAGCAGGGAATATTCGATGCGATTGGAGGGGTCCATGTCTTCGTTGAGTAGCAGGACCGGCTCAAATTGAATATCATCGATGGTTTCCTTTAGTTTAAGCTCATGCTGTATGGGCATGCCCATCTGAAATTTCAGCATCTGGATATTCAGGGCGGCCAGGCGGGTCAGGTTCTCCCGTTCGGTCAAGGTGTTGTTGTACATTACCTGCAGACGGTCCATATCAATTTTCTCGGCGAATCCGTTTTCATAAAGCGCCTGGGTTTCGTCCAGTTGTCTCTTCAAGCGGGCAATGTTCACGTCGGTCAACTGGAGCCGCTCCTCGGTTACCAGCGTGGTATAATAGGCTTTCGATACGGCGATGGCGGTTTCGATCCGGGAGCGCCTGAGGTTCTTTTCCGAAAGTTCCTTGTACACCTTCGAAGCCTGGAGCCCGACAAAATAGCTTCCGTCGAATAACAGCTGGGTTGCTTCCAGCCCGTAGGTCAAGGCGAACTGGGTACCGAACTGTACCGGAATGTAGGTTCCCGGTTCCTGTCCGAAAAACTCTCCGGGAATGAGCTGGGTAGGCAGTTTCAGGTAGTCCTGAAAATTCAGCACCCCGCTCACCTGGGGCAGTCCCCCGCCAATGGTTTCCTTTACCACCGATTCAGCCATTTCCACATCCAGTTCGGCGTTTTTCACCCCATACTGATTGTTAAAAGCGTAATCAATACACTCTTCCAGGTTGAACGTGAAGGAACTGACGGTATCCTGGGCTTTGGCGGCCGTAAGGGATAGCAACCAGAAACCCGCGATCAGCAATCTATTTTTCATATTATCAGATTATGTGCGTGATTTAACCTTCTTCCTTTATATTCTTGTGTTCATTAATCAACTTGTAGCCTTTCAGGGAAACCATCCCGTACAGAAAGTGCTCGGTGAGTTTATTGAGCACATCCGCCATATTGAACCGGGAGGGCGGATAGACCGTCGTGCTGAAGATATCATCCAGCTGTTTGATCCGGAATACCGGAATCAGATCCAAATCCAGGTCCTTACGGTATAATCCTTCGGAAATACCCCGCTCCATGTTCCGCCGTATGCGCTGGATGAGGTAATTGTCGCGATAGTCCTGATACAGCTGCCAGGATTCGGGATGATATTTTTGCATATCGTAAAATATTACCGGACTGATGCTGTGCATCATCCGTTGAAGGCACACCATAACCGCAAAAATCTCCTCAATGGCGTTATTCGCCCCCGATTCATGCGCTTCAAATTCCGCCTGCTGATCTCCGATCATTTTATGCATCAGCAAATGCACCAGCTCTTTTTTATCCTTGTAGAACTGGTAAATCGTCTTCTTGGAGATACCCAGATGACCGGCTATATCATCCATGGTAATGCTTTTTATGCCGTATCGGCAGAAAAGCTCCTCCGCTGCCATCAAAATTCTTTCTTCCAATTCTTTTCTCTCCTCGGCCGCAAAACTATGGAAACTTTTTTCAAGTCCAAAGTTTCCACGACTAAAAATCGACCCTTCCTGCAATAAAGCCTGTAACATTTTTGTTTTACAGTGCCTGATCGATTATTTTTGGAAAAAAATTGTTCTATGTCAGTTGCCGCCCTTTCAGCCGTTTCGCCCATAGACGGTCGCTACCATCGTCAAACGCTCGAACTGGCCCCGTATTTCTCAGAAGCTGCCCTGATGGAATACCGGGTCCGGATAGAAATAGAATATTTCATCGCGCTCTGCGAGTTGCCTCTTCCGCAGCTCAAGGATTTTGATCCCGCCGATTATGCCAAGCTGCGGGACATCTCTGAGCGTTTCCACGAGCACGATGCGAGAGAAATAAAAGAGATCGAAAAAACCACCAATCACGACGTAAAGGCGGTGGAATATTACCTGAAGGGAAAGTTCGACGAGCTGGGTCTGGGCGCCTACAAGGAGTTCATCCATTTCGGCCTCACTTCCCAGGATGTGAATAACACCGCCGTTCCGCTGATGCTGAAAGGCGCTGTGGAGAAAATCTACCTGGCCTACCTGCACGAACTGCTAGATAAACTACAGGAATTAAGCGATGAGTGGAGCAATGTGACCATGATGGCAAAGACACACGGTCAGCCTGCCTCGCCTACCCGCCTGGGAAAAGAACTTGCTGTTTTCAAGGAGCGCATTGAGCAGCAACTGCTTCAACTGCAGCACATTCCCTACGCCGCCAAGTTCGGAGGCGCTACCGGGAATTTTAACGCCCATCTGGCGGCTTACCCGGAAATAAACTGGGTGGAATTTGCCAATCACTTCGTAAACAACACGTTGGGGCTTCAACGGTCGCAACTTACCACCCAAATTGAACATTACGACAATTTGGCCGCTCACTGCGACTGCTTCAAACGGATCAATAATATTCTGCTCGATCTGAACCGGGATATGTGGACCTACATTTCCATGAATTATTTCAAACAGCGGATCAAGCAGGGGGAAGTCGGCTCGTCGGCCATGCCCCACAAAGTAAACCCAATCGATTTTGAGAATTCCGAAGGCAACCTAGGCATTGCAAACGCGCTTTTCGAGCATTTTGCAGCCAAGCTACCCATTTCGCGTTTACAACGGGACCTGACCGATTCCACCGTGTTGCGTAATCTGGGTGTCCCGCTGGCCCATACGCTCATTGCGCTGAAATCCACCCTGAAAGGCCTGTCGAAACTGATGCTCAACAAGGAAGCGATTGATCAGGACCTGGAAAACAATTGGTCGGTCGTGGCCGAAGCCATCCAGACCGTGCTCCGCCGGGAGGGCTACAAGCAGCCCTATGAAACCCTCAAGGAACTGACCCGGAAAAACGGCACGGTCGGACGGGAGGAAATCCATTCCTTTATAGACGGGCTGGAGTTAAGGGATCAGGTAAAAGAGGAACTCAAAAAGTTCAGTCCGCATAATTATACCGGGTATTAGCCGAAAAATACAGCCAAACAAATCCGGGCCACATTTGTCTGATAGTTAGTTAATCGTTAGTGCAAAGATCATGACCTCGACAATAAACGTATACGTTGAACCCACGCCGAATCCGGCGACCATGAAGTTCATTACCAATAAGTTGCTGACCAATGGGAGCCTCGATTTCCCGGACCGGCAGCAGGCCGAAAGCTCTCCATTCGCAAAGGAGCTCTTTAAGTTTTCCTTCGTGGACGGGGTGTTTTTCGCAAGCAATTTTGTGACCGTCACCAAAACCGCCGATGCCGAATGGGACGAACTCATTCCCATTCTTCAGGAATTCATTAAAGGCGCGGTGGAATCCGAACTGAAGATCTCCCAGAACCAGGAAGAAGCTCAGGTGAAGTTCACCGGAACCGAAACCGAACAGAAGATCCAGCAGATCCTTTACGATTACGTCCGGCCTGCCATTGAAATGGACGGCGGACACATCGCCTTTAAAGCCTACGACGAAGGAGTGGTTACCGTGGTCCTGCAAGGTGCCTGCAGCGGCTGCCCGTCTTCCACGCTCACACTCAAATCGGGTATCGAAGGCCTTCTCAAACGGATGGTTCCCGGGGTAACCGAGGTGGTGGCCGAAGCAATTTAATCCTTATTTCGGCTGGCCTCCATACAGCCCCGTATTCCCTTTTTCCAATAGGGGCATGAGTCGCTTTACCGTCTTGGGACGGTCTCCGGCGATATTATGATTCCCGTAGGGATCTTTTCGGTGATCGTACAATTCGACTACCGGTTGCTCATCCCGATAATACCGGGTTAGTCGGTATCGTTTTGTACGGACCGAAATACCGTTTCTGTAATAACTGTAAGCCACATTTTTCCAACGCCGGGGAGGCTTGCCGCTCAGCAGGGGAGCAAAACTTTTCCCATCCATACGATAGGGAACATTTATCCCACACAATTCCATCAGGGTGGGGTAGATATCAATTGAACTTACAATATCCTGGCACACCCACCCTGGGCGATTGCCCGGCGCTCTCACGATGAATGCGCTTCGCAGGGCCCAGTCGAAAATAGTATGCTTTCCCCAAACCCGATGATCCCCCAGGTGCCAACCGTGATCACCCCATACAACCACAATCGTATTTTTATCCAATCCAAGACGTTCCAGCTCGGCCAGCACCTTCCCTACCTGGGCGTCGGTATAACTGACACTTGCGTAATAGGCGTGTCTTACCTTGCGCGCGTAGGCATCGGAAACCGGCTTATCCAGCGAGGCTTTTTCTTCGCCCAGAAGATATCGGTTGAATTCATCGCTGGGATGCAGACTGGCACGGTGTACCTTTTCGGGAAGATCGGGCGAGGGGGTAATCGGAATATCCGACTCGTCGTATATGTCCCAATATTTGGCGGGAGCGTTAAAAGGAAGATGGGGCTTGAAAAAGCCTACCCCAAGAAAAAAAGGTTGATCCCGATCGGCCAGCTCCCGTAGTTTCCCGACGGCAAGCGCGGCAGTGAGCCCGTCCGGGTATCCCTCATCATTCACTTCCGCCTTTTCGTAAGGTTTTACCTGATTTTTAAGATCGTTCCGGTTGGAGCCATCGGCATATGCAAAGAAAGCGTTCCATCCCGTCCCCCATTTTCCCGCGTCCATAAGCATTTCATCCCAACTGTGAGGCAGCTCCAGTTCGGTGCCCTTTGGATTGGTGTACCCATAAATATATCCATCGGCTGAATGACTGATCTTTCCAATCCCCACCGTATAATAACCGTTTCTTCTGAATTGCTCGATGAATGACTCGGGCTGATTTTCGGCACCGGCTTTTTGCTTCGCGCGGGCAGCTGCTGCCCTTCTCGCTTCAAAAATCGAATTTGACAGTTCCCGACGGCTTCGGGGAAGCTTACCGGTCAAAAGGGAATAGCGGGAGGCTCCGCAGGTGGGCACCGTAACGAACTGGTTCCGGAAAGCAACACCGCGCGCAGCAAGTCCGTCCAAATGAGGTGACTGGATTACTTCATTGCCGTAACATCCCAGCTCAGCCCGCAGGTCATCAATGGCGATGAACAATACGTTCGGCCGTTCCAAAGAGGAAACCGGCGTCTGCCCGAATAGGTTAAGGGGTGTTAAACCTGTCAATACAAAAGTGACAGCCAAAAATAGACGATACATGACGAAATAACAGTTTGGGTTAGTTTTTTATAAAAAAGGGAAACGCCTGACTTTCGGTCCGGGCAGAAGACATCAGCTCCAGCATAGAGGACACCAGATCCGGATGTGCTTCAGACACATCGTTCGTTTCTCCAGGGTCGGTCGTGAGATCATACAGTTCCATCTTCGCGCGGGGGTTGACCGAAGCATTCAATTTGATCCCCTTCCAATCTCCAATCCGGATTGCCTGTTTCCCACCTTGCTCATGAAACTCCCAGTATAGATAAGCGTGTTTACCCTGCGTTCCGTTGCCGGTCAACTCCGGAAGAACCGATATGCCGTCGGTGTTTGCTTCAGGCTCCTCACCGATCAGGTCAGCAAAGGTGGGCATGAGGTCCCAGAATGCTCCGATGTGGTCACTGACCACGCCCTTCTTTATTTGTGCCGGCCACCTAACAACGAACGGTACGCGTATCCCGCCTTCATATAAATCCCGCTTATATCCCCTCAATCCACCGTTGCTATTGAAAAAATCCGGATCGGCTCCTCCCTCCCGGTGGGGACCATTGTCGCTTGTGAAAATAACGATTGTGTTATCGGCAATGCCCAGGCTGTCCAGCCGGTTAATTAACTGTCCAAGGTATAAATCCATACGCGTCAGCATGGCAGCAAAAGCCGCTCTGGGATACCTTTGTGACGCGTAGCGATGGGGATGGGCGTCTTTTCCATAATCGTTTCCCACAAACGGCTCTTCCGGAAATCTGGCTTTGAATTTTTCCCAGAGCGAATCCTCCGGCACAAGCAGTTCCGCGTGCGGAAGGATCATGGGTCTGAACAGAAAAAACGGACGGTCTTTCCTCACGGTATCCAAATAGTGGAGGGCTGCGCTCTGAATCAGGTCCGGGGCATAGATCGCTCTGTTTTCGAGCTTCCCGTTTGCCGTCAACGTCACCTTTTCGCTATTGTTCCACAGGTAGGCCGGAAAATAGCGGTGGGCAAGAGACTGGGAATTATAACCGAAAAAACGATCAAAACCTTGCTTGTTGGGGTCACCGGATGAACCCACTGGGCCCAGTCCCCACTTTCCGAATGCCCCGGTGCTGTAGCCCGCCCGCTTGAATAGTTCAGCAAGCGTGAAAACCGAATCAGCCAAAGGATATTGACCCTCCGGTACTACCCTCCGGTTTCCGCGGATATAAGTGTGTCCGGAATGCTGACCGGTTAGCAGCACAGATCGGGAAGGAGCACAGACGGGCGATCCAGCATAGAATTGGCTGAAGACCACTCCTTCGGCGGCCAACCGATCGATATGCGGCAAATAAACGATTTCCTGCCCGTTAAATCCAACATCTCCATATCCGAGATCGTCTGCCAGAATCAGTATGACATTGGGAGCGGTTTGCTGACCAATGGCCGATAGCGAACCTGCCCCCAATATGGCCACTAAAATTACCCCGTATCTAAGAATGGAATTCATTTATACGCGCCCCAGAATTTGATTTCGGAAATCATAAAATGAGGAAGCCCTATGTTTGTCTCCTTCAAAACAAAGCGCAGGTAACGGAATGACTGATCGCCGTACTGGGGATCCATTTCAAATTCAAACCCGGCGGCAACGTAATCGCGGTCTTCCTGCGTCAGCAAATTCGGGTCGGTTTCCCCCGAAGGCAGCTTAACCTCTCCGTCTACCAGTTTTACCCAATCATTTTTCCACTCATCCGTTCCGCCTACCTGGGGCCATTCGGTCCAGTATTGCAGATTTGCTTCCCGGCTACCGTCACCGATTTCATTCAAAGGCTTCGGATGATTGGTGCCCCAGACTTCAAATTTTGTAAATATGAAGCCGGAAAAGATAGGTTGTCGGGCGCGCACCCAGTATCGGAGGCGGCTGTAAGAGGCTTCCCTTCCCATATCCAGCGTAAAATACATGGGCATTACCCATTCTTCCGGATCGGGCCAATCGACGTAATCCGCAAGCCGGTTGGCCACCGGGCCGGAATTCCAGTACTGGCTCTCACTGAATTCCACCCCGTCATGAATATACGGAAAACGCTGGCTTGCGCTGCTATGCTGCGTGGCCACATCCCCCCGGTAGAGCACAGTACGGTCATCCCAGCCAAACTGTTGCCATATAAAGCCGTTCTGATCGCGTCCGACGATCTGCTGTTCAAACAAGGGGGTCAACACCGTATCCAACGGGGCGGAATAGTTATTCCAGCGGTCGCGGATTTCGACCCGGAGATTCTGGCTGAGATTTTCCAGGCCGCGAAACGCGAACCCGCCACTTGGCTGTTTGGAATAATAGGTGTCAAACAACGTATAGTCACCGAGTGAGTCGACCGTATAAAGATTGATAGCCAATTCTTCTTCGAAGGGATTTTCCCATTGGGCATATATTCCCCCAAAGGTTGGGCTGGCGCTCAGGGTCTGCCGTATCAGATTGATGGGCGGTTCCAGCGGTTTGATCTGTACCTCCACCGGTTCGGATTCGTTTCTGCTTTTATCCACGGTTATCAAACGGACAACCTGCTCGTCCGTGGTGGCGTATCCTTCCAGAAGGATCGTGTCCCTGAAAGCAGACGAAAACGCTTCCCGGCTCACCCCGTCGGACAGGGAATAAACCGCTTTTACTCCAAGGAGGTCTTTGTCTCCGGGAAGGCGGTAGGTAATCCGTGCGCCTCCGTTCAGGTTTTCGACCGCTACCTCACTGACCCGGCCGGGAGCTATGTTATCCGGTGCGTCCTGCCAGTCCTCGGGCTTGTCACAGCTGACCAATAGCCCGCACAGTATCCATATCGAAATGATCGTATAATTTTTCATTGTTTTTTACTTTCATGCTACCATCCGAGATTCTGAACCAGCGCCTTATTGCTCAGCAAGACGTTTTGCCTGATCGGCCACAGATAATCTTTCTTTTCAAACTTCAGTGGAAAGATGGTTTTGACTCTATAAAATGTTTCCGCCGTCTCCCCGGTCAGATCCAGCCCCCTGACCGGTTTGTTCATGTACGTTTCGGCTAGTTTCCACCGGCGTAAATCCCAAAAACGAACGCCTTCAAAGGCGAGTTCATTCATCCGTTCACGCTGGATGATCTCCCGCATTCCTTCGCGCGACAAGGGTTTGTCGGGTTGAATGGAATGGTTTGCCCAGCTTTCCACCACGCCCTGGAGACCGGATCGGGCACGGACCAGATCAATATACTGGTATACGTCCGGATCGGGAGTTTCTTTCCATTCATTCAGCGCCTCCGAGTACATCAGATACAAATCCGCCAGGCGGATGATGGGGAAGGCGTACCGGTAATTGGATATCGAAGCACTATTATCGGGCACCGCAGTCAGGTAGTGCAGAAGCTTCTTACAAAGGTATCCGGTGGAGGCGTGCCGGTCGATGGGCGTCATCCCCCCTCCGGGATGGCCCGCTTTCAGCTCGGTAACCCACATGTTATTGTCGGTGGTAATGCGTCCATTCCCGTACATGGTTCCTCCGTCAAATATGATGGATCCGTAAAATCGGCTTTCCCGGTCGAAATGAAGGTTGATCGTTTCAAATCCCTGTTTGATGTAATATTTATGTGCTTCATCGCCGGTTCTGAGCCCCATGGGATCCACCCCCGCCCAATCGGTGTCTTCTTCCACAGGCACCCCGTTGCGGGTATAGAATTGTTCCACCATCCGCATCGTGGGAGCGTAATTCTTTTTGATCCCGCCCGAGATCTGGGCAGCAAAAAAGATCGGATGGCAGGCTGCCTGCAGGGGGTTGGTATTGCTGTTTGGATCGCCCCAAATGATCTCGCTGTTCCAACGTTCCGTAGCCGCGCCCCGCACCTGCATGGCCAGGATTGTTTGTTCGCTCAGGTTGGTTGCGTAATTGGTTGTTCTGAAGTCAAACAGGGTATGCCCTGCCTCGTGGGCCACGTCAATGGCTTCTTTCAATGCCTCAGCAGCCACCCGCCACTTGTCGCGCTCGTACGTTTGGGGGAAAAGTTGAACGCCCCGGTTGTCGACGATCTGCGCATAGTCGGGATTCCCGTTAAACAACGGACTGGCTGCCAAGGTAAGGACCTGCGCTTTCAGGGCCAGGGCCACGGCTTTGGTAGGACGCCCCATGTCGATAACCATACTTTCGATTTTAAGCGGGAGATCCGGTGCAGCCTCATCCAGTAACTGGACAATGTAACTGACCACGGAGTCCACCGGCTCCCGGTAACGTTGAACCTCGTGGGTACCGGCGCTGATGGGCAGGTTTTCCCGGATCACCGGGATGGGTCCGTACATACGAAGTAGCCAGAAGTGATAAAACGCCTTGAGGAATTTCACTTCGGCAACCCAGAGCTCCCGTTCCCCATCGGTGAGATCGAAGGGCTTGTGAATATTTTCAAGAAAGATATTGCAATCTCTCAGCGCCGTAAAAATCGGCAGTCCGCCCTGAAGATCGTAGTTGGTCTGCTCACTTGCCCAATAATCGGCCAGCGGCGCGGTGGTGCCCTGCGTACCGCGGGCGATATACCACAGCCGCGGATTGAATCCAGAGACCGGATCCTGGTACCAGATCTCGTCGCCACCGAGCAGCGCGGGATTGATCGTCGGATCCCCAAATCTTGGCAGAAAAGAAAAACAGCCAAATAAATAGCCTTCTGCCTCGTGCCGGTTATTGAACGCATGATCTACCGTGGGAATGTTGTCGGGGACTACGTCCAGGTAATCCTTACAGGAGGGCATGCACACCAGGACAGCGAGTGCCGCGATGATGAGTAGTCGGTGTATTTTTTGTAGTTCCATTGTCATTAGAATGAAATATTTACGCCCAGGTTATAGACCCGCTGGAGCGGATAGCCGAGCCCGTTCCCACCCATTTCCACATCCCAAAGGTCAAACTTGCTGAGTTTTAACAGGTTCGTTCCGCTGAGGTAAACCCGGAAGGTTTCCAATTTGACCCTTTTGAGAAATTCCGCGGGCAGGTTATAGCCTATTTCCACGCTTTTCAGCCGCAGAAACGCTCCGTTGCGCATAAACCAGGTGCTTCGCTGGGTATTATTATCAATATGATAGTTGGAAAGGCGGGGCCAGGCTGCAAACGGATTCTGGGAAACTTCCGACCAGTAATCCGAGGCAATGAAGCTGGCAAGCCCCGTTTCCAGGATTTTCCCATCGGAGGTGGTTTGCACAAAGGGTGACATGGCCTGGGCATCGATCCAGAACGAATACCGGCCCGACCCCTGGAGGAAGAACGAAACGTCAAACGCTCCGTAACCAGCGGAAATACCGAATCCGTAATTCAGTTCGGGAGTGGTGGGATACCCGATGGGAACCTGGTCGATCTCGTTGATAACCCCGTCCCCGTTGATGTCCTTGTATTTCAAATCACCTGGCCCGTATTCCCCAAAATCCTGCCGTGGGGAATTGGCCACATCGGCATCGTCAATGAATAGGCGTTCGGCCACATAGCCCCAACGCTGGCTGATGGGTCTGCCAATCCGGGATTTCCAGGGGGTATCGGAATAATCAACCTCCTCATAGAATTGGAAGGTGGAACGCGC
Source organism: Anseongella ginsenosidimutans (assembly GCA_029268045.1). Taxonomy (GTDB): domain Bacteria; phylum Bacteroidota; class Bacteroidia; order Sphingobacteriales; family Sphingobacteriaceae; genus Anseongella; species Anseongella ginsenosidimutans_A. The sequence continues at coordinate 5,553 of JAJUHF010000052.1, read as the reverse complement.
ATACGTGAAATTCCCCCGGGCAACCATCCAAAACCTATTACCGAAGGTTTGGTTATAGTCCAGGGAAACGTCAATCCCTTCGCCGTTGGCTTCTCCCACATTCACCTGGGGAATGCTCCACAGCCCCATGGAAATGGGTATATCGGCGCGGTCCTGCAGAATATTGGTCCGCCGCTCGCGGAAAACATCCACCATGATGTCCGCCTTTCCGTTTGCCAAGCCGATTTCCAGCCCCAGGTTGGTTTTATGAGCAATCTCCCACCCGATTAAGGAATTGGGGTAGTTTCCGATGCTCACGCCGCTTCGGCTCTTCCCGTTGAAATCGTAGCCGGTGGTGAAACTTCGGCCGCCGCCGATGTCAACCTGGGAAAGATAGAAGAATCGTGTGGCTCCAATCTCGTCGTTTCCGACCAGCCCATGGGTTGCGCGGACTTTCAGGTTCGAAATAACATTGGTCAACGATCCTTTTTTCCAGAAGGATTCATTGGAAACAATCCATCCTGCCCCAATGGACGGGAAAAAACCCCAGCGATGGCCCCGGTCAAATTTTTCTGAGCCGTTATAGCCGAAGTTGAACTCAGCGAAATAACGGGAGTCAAAATCATACGTAAAGCGACCCGACAAGCCCAAATTACGTTTGGGCAACGACTCGGAAAGGGACCCCGCATTTCCATCCAACGCATTCCGGCCAATCAAGACCAACATTCCGCTGACACCGTGCTTTTCAGCGATCTGTTGATTGTAGGCCACCGAAGCTTCGGCATAGACTGAACTGGAAACGGTTTTATCGCCAGGGCTATAATTGAGGAACTCCGTCCCGGTTTCGGGATTGAGTTCGGTTAGTCGATACGAATTGGCTCTTCGGTCATACTGGCTGACCTGGTAGTAAAAGGGGCTGTACGAACGAGACAAGTCAAACGCCGAATTGCGTAAGGTATTGAATAAGACGCGCGCGGTCAGCCCGTCCACCCAGGGACTGAAATCCTGCTTCAGTTCCAACTGCGCCATCATCAGTGTTTTGGTCTCTTCCCGGTATCCCTTGACCATTTCCGCATAGGGGTTCATGTACTGGTCTCCCTCAAATCCCCCAAATAAAATATGGGGAGCCCGGCTGTAGGTTTCATCGGGAAGGTAATAGGCCGGAAAGCGTACCGGACTCACCCGGAGCATTTTCCGGTACAGGTCACTTCCGCCGGAAATAGGCCCAATGTAGTCGTCGAACGTTCCGTGAACCCGAACAACCGCCTCGGTGGTCGGGGTCAGGTTAATATTCACGTTGGAACGGACCAGGTATTTTTTCAGATCAATGTTATTGTTGAAATTATTGCGTTTATCGACATTCAGAATGCCGTTATCTTGCGAAAAAGAACCGGCAATATAGTAGCGGGCCACTTTCCCTCCACCGGAAATATTCAGGTTGGCCCGCTGATTAATGGCAACGTCTTTGGTGAGCAGGTCCATCCAGTCGGTGGTGGGATAGACGTAGGGGTTCAGTCCCTGGATGGTATTGTCAATCTTGGCATTGGAGTAAGGGGTGGGCGCCAGGGGATTCCGTGTCAACGCCGCTTCATTGGCCAAGCGCATGTAGGTAATTGCGTCGGCCATCTGGATTTCCTGTGTGGGTTGAGAAAACGAGTTTTCCAAGCGGAAAGAAACCCGCACCTTCCCTTCCTTACCCTCCTTGGTTGTCACCAGGATTACGCCGTTGGCGCCGCGTGCTCCGTATAAAGCAGTGGCAGTCGCGTCTTTAAGGATCGAAAAACTCTGGATATCGTCCGGATGCATTCTCGACAGATCGTGCGTAGATACCTCCACATTATCGATAAGGATCAACGGATCCACTTTACCCGTACCGAAGGAGGTGATTCCCCGGATAAAAAACTCCGCATTGTCCTGGCCCGGTTCGCCGGTAGTCTGATAGGAAATCATACCGGCGATACGGCCTGCCAGGGCAGTGGTCAGGTTACTGGTAGGAGCACGCAGTTCTTGCACATTCACCGTGGCAATCGATGATATTACACTTTCCTTTTTCTGTTTTCCGAACGCAACGACCGTTACGTTTTCCAGTTCTTCGGTCTGCTCCAACAGCACCACGTCAAGCCGTTCTTTGGTCCCGACCTCTACGACCTGGGTAACCATTCCAATAAAGGAGAACTCCAGTTTTTCCGACTCAGAAACCGTGATCTGGAAGGTCCCGTCCACATCGGTGATTACCCCGCGGGGGGTTCCTACCACGGTAATGACCACGCCGGGAATGGGCTCCCCGTTCTGATCGGTTACCCTACCCTTGATCTCCCGCTCCTGTTGCTGAATTGAGCGGTCCCTCATTTTTAGCAGAATGTTTTTCCCCTCCAGGAAAAAGTCGATGCCTGTATCGCGAAATACGTTGGCGAGGACCTTTTCAATCGGTTGCATTTCCCCTTCGTAAGAGAATATCACCTGCCTGGAAAGATCAATTTCGGCCGGGTCATATACAAACAGGTACCCGGTACGTTGCTCAATCTTGCCCATGACATTGGAAAGTTGTTCCAGGTTCAATGCGTTTCGGGATACCGCGATCTGCGATTTCGCTTCCTTTGCGTATACCCCGGGCAGAAGCATCAGAAGCAGCAAGCCAGTTGCTTTCATTCTTAAGAATAATCGACTAGGCACACGCCACCATTGGGTGTGCGAATAAATTTCGTACATTTAAGCTTGGTTTAAGTACTTGAGTTATTCAGGTATTTTCATCACGGCAGACGCCCACCGTCTGCCGTTCTTTTTGGCGGTTATGTAATTGTTCCCATCATATCTTTATTGGTTCGGTTTGGTTTCGTAAAAATCAGCTCATATCAGTTTAATTTTCAATAAATTAATATCCGTTTTGTATTGTCTTCAGCCCGATATCGAAAGGTTCCGTTCAGCGAAAGCACTTTCAGAATATGTTCCAGTCCATCGCTGATCCGGAACTTACCGGTATAATGACGCTCCAATAGCTGTTTATTCTTCACTTCGATGGTTACGTCAAAATAACGCTCCAGGCGAAGGATCATCCTGCTGAACGCTTCGTTCTCAAAAATGAGCAGTCCTTCTCTCCAGGAAAGCTGATTGTGGTCCTGCAACGGCGTCTTCAACAATTGCCCGTTCTGGACATATACCTGCTCATGGGGTGATAGGGTGATCCGGGATTGACGATCTTTGCCAATTACTTCGACTTTTCCGCTGACCAGGAAAGTCTGAAACAGGCTGTCCGGCCCGTAAGCCATGACGTCAAACTCGGTTCCCAGCGCCTGCACGTCGTAGGAGCCGGTTTCTACGACAAAGGGCCTCTCCGGGTCGGAAACCACATCAAAAAAACCTTCCCCGTTGAGTTTCACGCGGCGCTCGTGCCCGTCAAAATGATCGGGGAAAGCCAGTACCGACCTGGCGTTCAACCATACTTTCGTGCCATCGGCGAGCTGCAATTCAATGTGTTGGCCTGCAGGTACCTGCACCGTATGTAAATCGACCTGCGAAGCCGGTCGCCGCTGTTGGAAAAGCCAGATTGCCGGAAGGCAGAGCAGCAGGACGACAGCAGCGGCTCTGAAAAAAAGTAGCTTATGGGATCGTGACGGCAGGCTCCGGGATTGCGATTCGGGAGGTACATGCCAGACCATGAGGTCATGCAACCTGCGGAGTGACCGGTACCGGCGAATATGCTCCGGACTGGCCTCCAGCCAATCGGCCACCTGGCTCCGCTCCCGGTCATTTACATTCCCTGCAATATATCGTGCGAGTAATTCCCCGTCCATCTTTTCTACATTATCCGGCATCCCGCTTTACTCCTTGGGATACCCTTGTAATAAAAAAGACGATCGAAGAGGACCAATCCCTAGTACACTAGTGATAAAAATAAAAATAGAGTGGCAAAAAGGACAGATAATCACCGAGTGATGCTTTGAAGGCCGACATTGCTTTCGATATATGATAGTCGACCCCCTTCACGGAAATTCCGAGATCCGCTGCGATCTCTTTGTAATTTTGACCGCCAAACCGGCTCATCAGAAAAACGGCTCTTGTCTTTTCAGGCAGCTCTTCCAACGTTTTCTCAATGATGCGCCGGACATCGGCTGAAAAAATATCCTGCGGATCAAGCGAGGCAAGGGTGGATATGCGCAGTTCCAATTCCCGGTTCAGGCGCTCACTCATGTCCTTTACCGCCGCGTGCCGAAGCTTCTCCCGTTTAAGATAATCCAACGCACGATTCTTCAATGTCACGAAAAGGTAGGATCGAACATCATTCAACTCGGCCGTTTTCATTTTTTCCCAGAGTTTGATCAGACATTCGGAGGCAATGTCTTCTGCAGCCTGGGCGTCATGCAGATAGGATCTGACAAATCGTGCGGACCGGTTAAAATAGTGCTGGTACAGGCTATCGAATGTCGTAAAAAAGTGATCTGCCATAGCCAAGCTTCGATTTTTAGGATCTTCCCTGTTACGCGTCCGCCTGCTGTGTGGGGAAGTGTGTAGCAATCAATTGCCGCATTTGCCCCTGAATCAGCCCGTTGCTGGCCAGCAGGGTGCGGTTTTCGATAAACTCGGGACCGCCGTTGAATTCCGACACGGTTCCGCCCGCCTGTTGCACAATAAAAGCGCCGGCGGCCACGTCCCATGCGTTTAGGTTGTACTCGTAGAAGCCATCCACCCGGCCACAGGCTACGTAAACCAGATCCACCGCCGCAGACCCCAAGCGCCGGACTCCGTGGGTTTGTTCGGTGAACTTCTGGAAAAGAGTAATCCACTCGGTTAAACGCCCTTTTGGATCGTAAGGGAACCCGGTAACCAGCAGGCTGTTTTCCAGGTTCGCCTGGGTGGAAACCCGGATGGCGTGCTGATTCATGTACGCGGGTTCTCCACGGAGGGCATAAAAGAATTCGTCCCGCGTGATTTCATAAACGATTCCCAGCACGATCTCCTGCTGCTCCTTCAGGGCGACACTGATTGAGTAGGGCGGAAATCCGTGGATAAAATTGGTGGTGCCGTCCAGCGGATCGATGATCCATTCGTAGCGTTCCCCGCTTTTGCTGATGGTCCCTTCTTCAGTTACAAAGCCCGCTTCGGGCAGGATTTTAAGTAATCCTTCCACCAGCTTCTCCTCGGCAGTTTTGTCCACGTAGGAAACCATATTGGCCACGCCTTTGTATTCGATTTTCTCGTTACTGAACAAGGTGCGTTCATGCCGGATAAATTCCCCCGTTTCCAAAACCAGCGAACGGGTCTCCTCAAGTATTTTCTGTAAGTTTATCATGATGCTATTGTGCTTCGTGAAGCAGCACTTCCTCCGGTTCGGCAATATCCACCTCCCCCGAATCGCCGATTGCTACCAGCGCGACTTCCTTGATGTCGTTGACAAGCACCGGGTCGTATTTCGCCCGTACCTTAATATAATTCGGCGTAAATCCGTGCATCATGCCGTCTTTGCAATCCCCTTCAAACAGTACCGGCATGGTCCGGCCCAAATGCTGCGTATAAAAGTTACGCCGTTTCTTTTCCGACAGAATATGCAGCATTTTGCTTCGCTCGGCCCGTTCGGCA
>JAJUHF010000051.1 GCA_029268045.1 Anseongella ginsenosidimutans | reverse complement strand
GGCCGCAAGCAAGGCCGCAGGCACGGGAAGCACGTCCGCAGACCAGGCAGGCAAAGCCTCAGGCCCGGCCGCAAGCAAGGCCGCAGGCACGGGAAGCACGTCCGCAAAAAGCAGTTTCACGAAGCGCTTCCCCCAGGGAATCTTCTTCACCGAGAAGCCGGCCCAGATAACACAGCGCTTCAATCGCATAAAAGCATGGACCGCCCACAAAACGGGCGGTTTTTTTGTTTATTTTCGCCTCTTCATTGAATTGCTATTTATCTGATGAATATGGATCAGTCTGTTGAAGTGCTAAATAAGATCATTCGCTCCCGGCGGAGCATTTTCCCGAAGAGCTATACCGGGGAAGAGATTCCAAGGGAGGCTATCGAGCTGATCGTAGCCAATGCCAATTACGCCCCAACCCACAAACTGACCCAGCCCTGGCGTTTCAGGATTTTCAGAAAAAAGGGGCTCGAGTTGCTGGCTGGTGAGATGGAACGGCTTTATAAAGTCCACACCGCTCCCGGAAAATTCAAGCAATCCAAATTGGATTCCACGCGGAATAAAATCCTGAGTGCTTCCTGTGTGATCGTCATCAGCATGAAAACCCACCCGGATAAATTGCCTGAATGGGAGGAACTCGCCTCGGTATCCTGCGCGGTTCAAAATATGTGGCTCACTGCCTCTGCCCTACATGTCGGCGCTTACTGGAGTACGCCCGGCACCATCGCCCACCTGGCGGAGTTTCTGAAACTGAAACCGGAAGAAAAATGCGTCGGTTTATTTTACATGGGCTTCCACAAGGAACCGCCCCGGGAAGCAAAGCGGAAGCCGATTGCCAAAAAGACAACCTGGATTGAAGGGTAGGGGATGACAAAAATAAAAAAGTTACCTTTGTTCACCCGGTACCGTGTTAAGGTGCCGGCGGGATGTTCTGGATTTGACAGCTCAAGACGAATTTTGAAGATGAAGAGATTTTTGACCCCGGCTATTTTATCACTCGCCTTGCTTACGGCCTGCCAACCGGGCCAAAATAAAGATCGGTCGCAATCCATGGACAGCTTGCTGGATGATACGGTGCCTGGCAATGAAAACGCGCAGCCAGCAACGGAACAGGAGGGTTCTGCCAAAGTATCCTTTGAAAAATCATTCACAGCGCCCAACGGTATCCAATTCAATATTACCACGCTGGGGGAAGATTCCATCCGGCAGATGCAGATCATTGCGGTACGGGACGGAATTTTCCTGACCGATATCATGGAAGAAATCGTTGGCGAGCTGATCATCGTCCGCATTACCGACCTAAACGACAACAAAAACCCCGAATTGCTCATTTTTACCGAAACCCGAGACGAATACGAATACTGGCATTTTTATGCTTACGAGTTCTCCGACAAAGATTGGAACAAGGTCTACTTCCCGGAGCTGAATGCGGAAATCCTGCAGGGTTACCGCGGACAGGACGTGTACCGGTTAATCGGGAAAAACATGCTGCGCCGCACCTTCCCGATTTATAAGGAAGGTGACGCGGAAAAGGCCAGTGGTGGGAACCGCGTGATCGAATACATGCTGAATGACAAAGGGGAGATGTACGTGGATACCGTAAAAGTCAATGGGAATAAGTAACAGGAAACAGGCAGCCGATCTATTCCGCTACCTGCTACCTGCTACCTGCTACCTGGAATTATTGCATTTCAATGACTGCACATCCCATGCGACCGCCGGCATTTCCGGTAGGCTGGGTATGGAAGTCGTCGTGGGTCTCATGAACGATTATTGCACGTCCAACGATATTCTTGACCGAGTCGGGGCAGTCCAGACACCAAAGATCGGTGGTAAGCTCCAGTGAACCTGCTCCATCATCCCCTACTTCAATATTGCCGATATCTCCGCGATGGAATGGCTCTTCACCCCACTTTCCGTGATCTTCGTTGGTAGGATTCCAGTGACCTCCGGCCGAGGAACCGTCCGGAGCGCTGCAATCTCCGTTTTCATGAATATGGATTGCATGGGTGCCACTCCCAGGAGAGGTAATGTTGGCCACCATTTTCACTTCCCCGTTTTCCTCGGTGAAGGTTACCGTTCCACTGATTCCGTTCTCACCGAGCGGACTGATCGTAGCCACCGCCGTTTTGGCTTCCGACTCGGTATTCATCAGGTCTTCGGTTGCGGACGTATCCCCCGTCTCACTTCCCGAGCGGGACGAAGGACTGTTACATGCGGAAAAGCAAAAAGCAATTGCAGTTGTTAGGGTTAATAAGGAGAAAGATTTAGCTTTCATGATCTTAATTTATTTAGAGATTAAACATCCAGTTTTGCGGTATATGATGCGTAAAGGTAGCAAAAAACCTGCCAGTATGCGATCTAGAATTTTTTTGTGACGCGGGGCCGTTCGGATAAAATATTCAATACTGAGTTTCGTTATATATCATATCAATAAAAATTTAATTCCAAATTAGCTTATGATCAAATACTCTACTCCGAACGATCTGCTCCGTCTCTTCCGGGAAGAAGAAACAGAAGAAGAAAGCCATGCCGCTCGAATGGAGACCGACTACACGGAGAGTCTGGCCTTGCTGAAGGAAACGATGGACAGACTGCAGGTGCAGCCTTCGGAGGCTTGTATCCGCAAGCTACTTGCGTATTCCCGCTCCTTAAGGCGCAATTCCCATTAGTTACGATTTCTTCTTTTCAGATCGGTATCTCCCCTGTTTTCCACGCATCTGCAGAATGCGTAAATTCGCACATGCGAAAAAAAGAACGTTACCAGGGGTTTCTGGATTATTTTTCCACCCATCAGCCGAATGCTGAAACGGAACTCATCTATACCAATCCCTACGAATTGCTGGTCGCGGTCATTCTGTCTGCCCAATGCACCGACAAGCGGGTAAACCTGGTTACCCCGGCACTCTTTGAAAAGTATCCTACCGCCGAACACCTGGCTGCGGCCGAGCCGGAAGAGGTTTTCCCCTACATCCGCTCCATCAGTTATCCGAACAATAAGTCCAAACACTTGGTGGGAATGGCCAGGATGCTCACCAAAGACTTCGAAGGCCAGGTCCCTTCCGATGTCAACGAGCTGCAAAAACTCCCGGGTGTCGGTCGGAAAACGGCAAATGTAATTGCATCGGTGATCTACCGGATGCCTGCGATGGCGGTGGACACGCATGTCTTCCGGGTATCCCGCCGGATCGGACTGGTAAGTGAAAAAGCGAAGACACCTTATGCGGTGGAAAAAGAACTGATCCGATTTCTCCCCGAAGACAAAATCCATATCGCCCATCACTGGCTTATCCTTCACGGGCGCTACGTGTGTGTTGCGCGCAAACCCAAATGCATGGAATGCGGGATAACCCATATTTGCAATTATTTTAGAAAAAACTTTCTGAACAAGGGCCTGGGTGAGATGGACCCGAAAGGGGTTTAAGAAAGTCGGGAATTTTCTTAGAACTTGTACCATTATTCCCCCGGATAATTATTATCTTAGCAAAAAATTTTAGCAAAATGAGCGAAGTCAAAACAGAGAAGCTGAAGGCCTTGCAACTTACCCTGGATAAACTTGAAAAGGAATTTGGTAAAGGCAGCATCATGCGATTGGGTGACTCACCCATCGTTAAGGTGGAAGCAATACCCACCGGTTCCATTGGCCTGGATATCGCACTGGGTATCGGAGGATTCCCCAAAGGACGGGTAGTGGAGATCTATGGTCCGGAATCTTCGGGCAAAACCACCTTGGCCATTCATGTGATCGCCGAAGCGCAGAAGAAAGGCGGCGTGGCCGCCTTCATCGATGCGGAACATGCTTTTGACAAATATTACGCCCAGCAATTGGGTGTGGATGTAGATAACCTGCTCATTTCGCAGCCTGACAATGGAGAGCAAGCGCTGGAAATTGCCGATAACCTCATCCGGTCGGGAGCCATTGATGTACTGGTTGTGGATTCGGTAGCCGCGCTGGTCCCCAAAAGTGAACTGGAAGGTGAAATGGGGGACTCCAAAATGGGTCTTCAGGCAAGACTCATGTCCCAGGCCATGCGCAAGCTTACCGCTACCATCAGCAAAACCGGCTGTTGCTGTATTTTCATCAATCAACTCAGGGAAAAGATCGGCGTTATGTTCGGAAATCCGGAAACCACCACCGGGGGAAATGCGCTCAAATTCTACTCTTCCCTTCGCCTGGATATCCGCCGGATCAGCCAGATCAAGGACGCCGATGAGGTAAGCGGAAACCGGGTCCGGGTAAAGGTGGTTAAGAACAAGGTGGCCCCACCGTTCCGCATTGCTGAATTTGATATAATTTACGGAGAAGGTATTTCCAAAGTAGGCGAGATCATTGACCTTGGGGTGGAATTCGGAGTGGTTAAGAAATCAGGCTCCTGGTTCAGTTATGGAGAAACCAAACTGGGTCAGGGAAGGGAAGCGGTTAAGCAACTTCTGCTCGATAACCCCGAACTTTCCGCTGAACTGGAAGATAAGATCAAAGCGATCGTTACGGGAGAACAGCTGGAAGGGAAAGAATAAGTTACTCCCACAGTTGTTTATCAGCCCTTGCTGATATCCGTTGTAGTGTTGCGGCCATTCATAACTTCGCTCCTACCCATACGCCAAAGAGACATGGCAATATGAAAGATGAGAAAAAATGGACTTTCAGGCGCATTTTACGGACAATGTGGGTCGCCACGGGTCTGCTATTCACCAGCTGGCTGTTTTATTCCTACCAATCGCATGGGGTGGACGACCACTGGCTGGAAGACAGCAGCTCGGTCAGCGTGCAGCGAACCGGTGATTTTTATGGGTTCACCCCCACCGGGCCCTATAACAAAGTCTTGCTATTTTATCCCGGAGCCATGGTGGAGTCCAAGGCTTATGTGCCGCTTTGCCGGCAGATCGCCGATCACGGCGTGTAGGTGTTCCTGATTCGGATGCCCGGACGGATGGCCGTGTACGGCTACAATAAACCAAAAGACTTGCACCTGCTTGACGACCCGACCAAGGTGTATACCCTCGCGGGCCACTCTCAGGGGGCGAAGATGGCCGCGCAGTTCGTTTATGAAAATCCGGGATTGATCGACAAATTGGTACTGATCGCTACGACGCATCCGCGCGAGGTTTCCCTGGCAGACCGCTCTTTGCCCGTGCTTAAGATTTCCGGATCGCGGGACGGCGTAGCCGATGAGGCCGCTATCCTTGCGAACAGAGGCAATCTGCCCGCCGATGCCCAATTCGTGCGGATAGACGGCGCCAACCACGCCCAATTTGGCTATTACGGCTTCCAGCTCGGCGACAACGGGGCTACCATCAGCCGGGAGCAGCAGCAGGCAAACACATTACAGCGCATCCTGGATTTTATCGATTGAAGTAGCGTACAGGCCTGTCCTCCCTTTCTCACCAAGTGCGGGTCCTGACCTGTCTTTAATCGGAAATTTCGCGGTATTGAAAGGAGAATTCCTCGGTTCCGCCGTCGCGATAAGTTGCAACGGACCGGATCAGGTTACCCTGGCTATCCAATTCGTTCCGATGGCTTACTTCGTCGATATCGCCGGAAGCCCGTTCGGTCCTTGTGGTACGCAGGTTGATATGATGAACCGGCAGATCGTGGTAACCCGGTATTATGTCTTCAATGTATCCCTCCATGGATTTGCCTTTATCGTAGACGAAGGTCTGGGAGTAGCTGTTGACAGGCACACGCAGATCCTGTCTTTCAATTTTTTCAATCTTTCCATCATCGGCGATGGTATACGCTATGGTGTATGCGGGCGCGCCATCGCCCCCGGAGAGGTGAACCACGATCTTTCCGGGCGGATACTCGTAAGTCCGGGTATAGGTGGTTTGAAAAGATCCGTCTTTCGCCTCCTGAACCACTTCGGCTTGGGTTCGAAGGCCTTGCTCATAGGTAGTTACTGCCCGGCTTGTATAGTGTCCGTGATCACCACGTATTTCTTTCACCCTGCCTTGCTCATCAAGCAGTATTTCCTGATCACCGGCAATGTCTCCGTTGCTGCGGTAATAGGTGATTCTCTTGATTATCGGCTCATCGTCGTAATGCAAGTGCATGTATAAATTGCCATCGAGGTAGACCTTTTCCAGCAAGAACCTTTTCTGCGCGGGTTCGGACGTTTCCTTTTTGCACCCCCCTATCCAGGGGACACAGCAAAGGACTAAAAGTAAATACCATTTCGGTTGATGTTTCATAATTCCGTAAGTTCGTGTTTTTTAATTGGTTGGACGCAACAGGTTATTCAGATTTTCCCAGAAAAACAGTTGCAGGCGATCATCGCTCCGCAAAAGGATCATCCGGGCGTCCCGGTAGTCCATGACGTAGATCTTCTGCTGGGGAAATCTGCTCAATACCGGTCCGAAAATCCGGTCCCGGGAAAGTTGCGTGTACAAATCCGGGTCGATTAACTGGATCTTATCCAGATGCTTTGTGATCAGCGAATCCAGCGCCCTGATCGAAAATGCACCGTCTCCACGCCGCGATTCGTCTCCGTTCAGTATACTTTCAATCAGTTCCGCCTGCATATCCTCCACTTCGTCGCGGAAGGGATAGATCAGCTTTTTCAGTGCAGACACGTCCCGGCTTACCGCAGCCTTTTTGAAGTCGGCAAAGAATTGTCTTACGTCCGGCAGGTCGAAAGCGGACGCGAATCCGGGTAACACCAGCAGTAAAATGAGCATATTGCGTTTCATATCGAGATCAGCGTTTTACAAATTCCACCCGCCGGTTTTTCGCCTTGCCTTCCGGCGTATCGTTATCCGCCACCGGCTGGGATTCACCTTTTCCGTCGGCTTCCATGCGGTCTTCGGCTATTTCAAACTCCTTGGCCAGAACCCCTCTTACAGCAGCGGCCCGCTCGCCGGAGAGTTTGAGATTCAGTTCTTCCGCTCCATCGGCATCGGTATGACCGATTATGCGGACCCTGATATCCGGATTCTGCTTCAACACCGTGGCAATTTCCCGCAGCACACCATAGGATTCCGGACGCACCTTCGCGGATCCAACGTCGAACAAGATTCCGTGGGTGGTCCAACGTCCTTTACTGATCAATTCATTTCGGAGATCAATGCCTCCGGCCGCGATTTTCACATTGCCGATGTATACCTTCATTTGCCTGTAGTCGGTATCAAAACCGCGCAAGGCCAGCTTCAGATAGGAGGCCCCCGGCGGCATGAAGGTGGGAACATCTACCATTTTCCGTTCATTTATCCAGAGTCTGAAGCGTTTCCTGTTCACCGCCACGGAAATGCGGGGACCGGCTGCCATGGCCTTGCGATAGTCTTCCTCCACGGTATTGTTGATGGTCCCCATGCTACCCCCATAACTGGCCAGTACCAGGCCGTTGGAAATAAACTGACAGAAACTCAGCGAGGCCGCGACCCGTTTGCTCCCTCGCTGAAAAGTGGCATTTTCGTCCAGGATAAAATCCAAATAGGCCGTGGAACTGATCTTTTCATCCAGGCCGGTGGTTTTCAGATCGAATTCCACCGTATACTCTTCCGGCAGGGGACCATCCAGGATGGGAAGGTACAAGGCCCCTCCCATCAGCTGGAAATATTTTTCCCCATCTTCCCCGAATTCGACCACTTCTCCGGAAGCGTTTGTGTTCCATTTCGATGGGAAGTCGCCGGTATGATCGGTCGCAAAATCATCGTAGAAGAGAATCCGGTCTCCCGGCACGAAATCAAATTTCGAGTAAACATTCAGGGTTTTATCCCCCTGGTCCGGCGAACCGGCATTTCCCGGTCCGCCTGCCGTGCCGGCTGCATGGTCCTCCTTCGGGGTGTTTCCGGGAGCTTGCTGGGTGCGCTCATCCCCTTTTCCGTCGGCGGCGTCTTCCACCTTATCCAAACCCTTCTCCACCGCTTCGTCGGTTTTGCGTTCGATGCGCTCTTCCACTTTCCTTTTCACGCGTTTTCCGAGCCGCTCCAGAATCTGAGCTTCCGCGACCGGAACCGAAAGAAGAAGTCCTGCAAGTAACATCAAAAGTTTCATGGTTTCTCTATTAGATTCACCGATCCTTCCATTTGGCGCAATGCGTTCACCACGGCATCGTAATTGTTCAGATCCACCCCGCGCTCCTGCATGGCGGAAATGTCCACCCCGCCCGGAATAAGAACGTAACGGAACCAGTTGTTGCCCGGATTCACCTCATCGGGAAAGAATGTGGCCCCGTGCGAACTGGCGCGGATGTAGATCCGGTCCTGGTATACATAGGACTGGTATTGGCGATCAACCGATCCATCGGGCCGGTAAAACACCGTTGGCAAAAGATAGTCGAATACGGAGGCTCCCAATTTATAACGATAGTACACCAGAAGCGTACCGTGTTTACGGAACTCTTCGGTGAGTCGGGGCTCGGTCACGTACATCAATTTATAATCGGGATCATTTGTCACATTCCAGTCCGGGTCGAACCAATCGGTATACAGGACGTTAGCGGTTCCCGGATCTCCCTTGGGTCCACGCGGGCCCTGCTCTCCCCGGGGGCCGCGTTCGCCCTGTGGACCTACCGCACCCCGTGGACCGCGTTCACCCTGAGGGCCCTGTTCGCCCGGAATTCCCGGCTCCCCTTTCAGCCCCTGTTCGCCCTGAGGCCCTGGGGGTCCCTCTTTTTCACAAGCTGTAAAGGTAATTGCAAGCGGCAGCGCAATCAGCACCGCCAGGATTCGTACTGTTTTTTTCATTTTGCGTTGTTTTATATTAATTAAAGGTATTCGTATGGCGCTAACAGGATTCGTCTTCCGACTGAACGATCAGCAGCAGTTCGCCATCGCTTCCGATGTTGGCGCTGGTAATTTCGCCGGTCACTCCCAACGTTTCCAGGTGATTATTAAAAAGCCCTTCGATGATGCCCTTGTAGGCATTGAAATGCGTAATGACCTGCGCTTCCACCGCATCCTGCATCTGACTCTCCCGGTCGGCGGCAAAAAGATCGCACGCAAACGCACACACGTTGTCCACACAGGGGCCTGTTTCTTCATAGGTGGCGCTGAGTTTGGCGTCGATATCGGCTATGGTCAGTCTTCCGGCGCGGGCTCCCACGGTGAGCCATACCTCGATTTTCATCTGGTTGAGGTTAATCCGGGGATCCCCGCAGACGCAGGCAATATTCTCCACGCAATTACCAATGACTTCTGTTCCATCCTCTTCAAAAAGAATGGTTATGAGTCCTTTTCTCATGCGTGCATCCGGCTCGAAGCCGGTGGAATTCACGTCGTTGATGTATATCGAGTACGGTTCCTGCCGCTGAAGGGGGATGTCGAACGGAATATTCAGCCCGAGTGCTTCCACAGTTAAATAGCTGTCGTCCGGCTTGTAGAAAGCGGAAACATTCTCCGCGCTGAATTCGTGATCATTCGGTGTATAATTATTCAGCCGGAGGGAAATACCGTCAAAGGTGGTACGCAGCGCACCAATCCATTCCGCTTTTTCCAGGGTCACCGCTTCGGTACGCACGCCGTTTTCGCAGCATCCCCATAGAACTAACAAAAACAAGCCGCAGGCGACAGAAACAAACGTTCTTTTACCTGGATGTGTAATATGCTTCATGTTCTTTGTGTTTCTGTTTTTTCTCATGGATCAAATCTCGGATGGACCGGCCAATTAAAATTGTAAAATTGAGACAATTGGTATGGCTTCGGTATCGCATCATCCGATCCGGCCGGTCGATGTCGGACCGGCCGGACCAGAAGCGCCAGGGGCATACAACGCATAAAATGCCGCATTGACGCCCCGGTCTGCCTTACAAAAAATCGCGGTTTTAATCGTCCGCGGAAAATCCGAATGCCGCCGCTACGGCCCGCAGATCGCTCAATTCCAGCTGGGTTTCCCGGGCCGCTGCCAACACCCCTCCCGGTATAATTACGTAGCGAAACCGGTCCTGGGTGGAAGCCACCTCGCCTGACATCCCTTTCTGTTCAATGAGAATCTGTCCCGGAGACAGGACAAACACCATTTTCTGAGCCGGATCACCGGTGAAATTATGGATTGGCAACGGGTGGACCAGTCCGCTGGAAGACTTCCAGTAAATTGCCACATGCCCTTTGTCGAGGATATCCTGGGAAATTCCAGATACGCTCCAGATAGCTACGGATTTACCTCCCGCGTTAAAGAAACTGAGATCTGTCCAGGCCGAATAGATCACATTGGCCGTCCCCGGGTCCCCTTTTTCACCCCGGGGTCCGGCAGGTCCCCTTGGACCGGTTTCCCCCGTTTCACCCCGCGGCCCCCGGTCGCCTTTTTCTCCCCGGGTTCCCTGCGGACCCTGTGCACCCGCCGGACCGGCCGGTCCGGGCGGACCCTCCTTTTTACACGCCCCCAAACCCAGCAGGAGGCAGGATGCAAAAAGAAGAATAACTGTCCTTAATTGAACTTTCATATGAATGCGTTGTTAGTGAAATGCTCAAAGTTCAGCAGCAGTTAAAAGAAAACATTGTAAAAATGGGACAATTTTAATAGTTTAGTAAAAACTTAGGTCCGTATGTAAGATGTTATTTTACCAAAGCTATTTTCCCAGCTCCCCGCTTAACAGCCTGGTAGCCCGGTATATGATCATCAGCGACGATGAAAAGCACCGGGATTGGCAACAGCTGCAGGTGGCCCCACATGGCTTGTCCGGACTGGGATTTTCTTTTGGGGGAGACCTTTGGTATCAGGGGACTCGGAAGGAAAGCCAGAAAATAGCCGAGGGAACCCTGGCGGGCATTCACGGATTCACCTATACCATCCGTTGGAAAGACCCGATTAACTTTCTGGTCGTTGCCTCGAAGCCGGCAGCCGCCTTCTGCCTTTTGAGAACCGATCTAAGCAGCACCCGAAACAGTTTGCACAACCTCGGCTCCTTTGACTGGAATGAATCGGAGTGGGTCTGCCAAAATCTCCGCAGGCTTCCACTGCACCGATGGATCTCCTTTCTTGAAACCTGGCTGGAAAAAAAATTGGCCGGAAAAAGCATTACTCCGGGCCTCGTCGGAGTCGTTGCCGAAAAGATCATTCAACGGCAGGGCGCCATCCCGATCAAGGACCTTTGCAATGAGTTCAAGGTCAACAGAAAATACCTGGAACGGCATTTTCAGCTTGAAATGGGGTCGGGACCGAAAGAGTTCTCAACCCTGGTACGCTTCAACTACCTCCATACCCTTTTGCAGAATCGACGCATTTCTTCAAAAGAATTGGTTTACCTCGGGAATTTCCATGATCAGTCGCATCTGATTAAACATTTCACGCATATTACCGGTGTGACCCCGGAAGCGTTCAAGAAAATAGCTGCCTGGGGGCGTCCGTTGAACCGGTTTGTAAACAAACACAATGCGCATGAATTGATTTTGACCAATACCGTTATCCCCGGCACTTCATCATATTAAGTGGAGATGTTATTTTACAACAGCTATTTCCCTTCCGCCCATCTTCGTTCAGTGGTTGCCCGCTACATGATCATTATTGACCAGCGGAAGCACGCCGAATGGCAGCAAATGGTTATTGTACCCAATGGGTTGCCGGGTCTGGGCTTTTCCATCGGAGAGCAGTTCAGGTATTTCAATGCCGAGCAGCAGGAGGAGCATCAGGTATCGTGTGGGAACGTCATTGGGATCCACAACTGTAATTACACCGCCAAATGGAGAGATCCCATTGACTTTTTTGTCATCGTATTCAAACCGTTGGGATTGTATCAGTTGCTTCAGGCCGATATGCGGGAGATAAGGAACAACCTTACCCATTTCCGTTTAATGGGGATCAAGGAGTCGGAATGGATCTGCGATCAGTTGCGGAAGACAGCAAGTCCTGAACGGAAGATCCGCTTTATAGAGCAATGGCTTGAAAGAAAACTGACCGGTAAACCTCCAGCCACCGGCCTGACTGAACAGGCAACCCGAACCATCATCGAACAAAAGGGACTGGTTTTGGTCAGCGAACTTTCCCGTCAGTTTAACGTGAACAGAAAATACCTGGAAAGGCATTTCAGTCTGGAATTAGGTTTAAGTCCCAAGGAGTTCGCGGGAATCATCCGTTTCAACTACCTGAGCTCCCTGCTGCTCGAACAGGCCATATCCTGGAAAGAATTGACTTACCTTGGCAGGTTCCACGATCAATCCCACCTGATCAAACACTTCAACCGCGTGACCGGCCTGACACCGGGGGCATTCCGGCAAATGATCGATGAACACCCGGAAGCCCGGTTTGTCAAGCGCCACAATGTATACACGCTTGTTCTGAATGATGCAGAAGAGCCCGTATGATCACCGGTGATCAGTCTTGCAGATCCAGAAGATGGCGGACTTCCGCATAACTCAGCCGGCTCCAGTCAATATCGCTTGCCCGCTGCGCACTCCCGGTTAATTTCACGCCCGCCGGAATCAATACATAGCGGAATGCATTACCCCGTGCAGCCGCGTATTCGTATTCAGTCAGGTCGGTTGCGTCGGTACTTCTTATCCGAATGAGGATCGCGTTTTCACTCGTAACCGCCATCGAGCCTCCTGCCCAGGAATACTCGACATTTGAATGGGTATAGGGAAACATATTGAAATTACCGCTGCCGAAGTTCTTCCCATACAAAATCAGCAGCCCGCCGTCTGAAAGAAAACGGGAAATGCTGGTCGTGTTTACCGCGCTCAGCACGTTGTTGGGGAAGGTATACCGCATGATTTTAAGGCGGTCCGTATTGGTGGCATTGATCTCGTACCCGATCCAATCGGACGAAACCACGTTGGCTGTTCCTTTATCACCTTTATCACCCTTGTCACCCTTGTCACCTTTGTCGCCTTTGGCTCCTTTATCACCCTTGTCGCCTTTGTCGCCCTTCTCGCCCTTGTCACCGGGGATACCCTGTTCCCCCTGGGGACCCGGTGGCCCGGCCGGGCCGGCAGGTCCTTCCTTTTCGCAGGCTGTAATGCCCACTGAAAGCCCAATTAAAATTGCTGTGATGAGTTTACTAAGCGTTTTCATAAATCCATATTATGTTTTCATTAAAATGCGTTTCCAATTCCCGCTTTCTCCCATTGGATCAGTGTTTGCTTTTCGTTACCCGGTACCGTTAGGGCCGGAATATCCATTCCCACTTTGATCGATCCCATGTAAATGGGGTCGATCAGTTTTTTCCGGACTAGCTCAAAGCCGTCCCCCGAATCCGTTTCCACACGGAATCGGAATGCGTATTGGTGGATGTTATTTACAACCGTACCGGTCCGTTCCAGGGTCAGAAGAGTTGCCCTGGCCTGGACGCCATGCTCCAGAATAAACTGAATTTCCTTCTTTGAAGGACCACCATCCGAAAATGTGGAAACAAGCGCCCACGCGCCGACAGCCAAAGCCGCCACAACGATCAACAGGCCCCGGGATATTGAACTTTTCATGATGCCATCCGTTTACGAAAGGCAAAATTGAAAACGATCGACAAGAAAAAATTGTAAAATTGAGACACGAATACGCCCGGCCGGGTAATCCCCTGTCTATAAAGTGGTTAAATTGACCATCGTGCGAGCGGACTGACGTCCTGTCCGGCAAAATCGCCCGCCAGGTATTTATAATATCCCGCAATCGCGATCATGGCGGCATTGTCGGTGCAGTATTCCATCTTCGGTATAAAGACTTCCCATCCCTGCTCCCGCCGGGCGGTTTCCATGGCGGCCCGAAGGCCCGAATTGGCCGATACCCCGCCTGCGATGGCCACCTGGCGGATACCGGTCCGTTTTGCTGCCTCGGTCAGCTTGTTGAGCAAAATGGATACGATCCGGTGCTGCACTGAGGCACAGATATCGGCCAGGCGTTCTTTTAAGAAATCCGGATTTTCCTTTACGCGGTCGCGTACAAAATACAGGATGGCGGTTTTGAGTCCGCTGAAACTGAAATCGAGTCCGGCGATGGAAGGCTCAGGAAAAGAAAAAGCGTTTGGATCGCCTTCCCGTGCGTAGCGGTCAATAAGAGGGCCTCCCGGATAGGGCAGTCCCAGCACCTTGGCGGTTTTGTCAAATGCTTCCCCTGCTGCGTCATCAAGCGTCTGCCCCAGTACCTGCATATCGAAGTAGTCGTTTACCAACACAATCTGGGTATGTCCTCCGGAAACAGTCAGGCATAAAAAAGGGAACGATGGTTGGGGCTGGTCAATGAAATGCGCTAAGATATGCGCCTGCATATGATTGACCTCGATCAGGGGGACGCGTAAACCCAGGGCAAAGGATTTGGCGAAGGAGGTCCCCACCAGCAGGGCGCCCAGCAATCCGGGACCCCGGGTGAAAGCCACCGCATTTATATCTTTTTTGCTTATTTTCGCGATCTTAATGGCCTGATGTACTGTGGGAATAATATTTTGCTGATGTGCTCTGGAAGCCAGCTCGGGCACCACTCCTCCATACGCCTGGTGGACCTGCTGCCCCGCAATAATATTACTCAGGATACGGCCGTTATCACAAACAGCGACGGAGGTTTCATCACACGAGGATTCAATGCCCAAAATCACACCCATATCGATACTTAATACGTAACACCGGACATCCAGATACCAGAAGCATTGCGCAAAGTTATTAAAAAAGCGGTCAAAATAGGAAGCATCCTTGTCCTGGCAGTTGTCCTGCTATTGACACTGGCATTTCCATTGCTTCAATCCAGGGCGGTACAAAGCTGGGTTGCCCGCGAAATAGCTGGCCCGTATCTTTCCAAAGAACTCCAGACCCGCGTGGAAATTGGCAGCGTATACCTCCGTTTTAACCTGGCGGATATTTTCAGGCTGCGCTTCCGGAACCTGGTATTGCGCGATGTGTATATTGAGGACAGAAACCAGGACACCCTCCTGTTAGCAAATAATCTGCTGGTGAGTGTCCATGAATTCGATCTGGATAAAAGCAATTTCCATTTTGGGAACATCCGTCTATCCGGCACCCGGTTTTACCTGAAAACGCTCGCCGACAGTAGTTCGAATATTGATTTTATTCTCAATTATTTCCACAAAGAAAAAACCGACACCCTCCAGGGCAGAGAAAAACGTCCCTTTGCTTTGAAGGTGAACTCGGTGCTGCTGGACGAGGTGATTTTCCGATACGAATCTTTGCTGCCGGGCCAGTCGCTTCTGCGGGAGGACGTCGTTAATTTCAAGGACCTGGATGTTTCAGGCATACACGCCGAAATCGAGGATTTCAGTACCGACGGCACGGAAACGACGGCAAGGATCAAAGAAATCCGCTTGAAAGAAAAAAGTGGCTTCAGGCTGGATCAGCTTTCTGCCGGGCTGGCCTTCATGCCGGGGGAAATCGTCCTTGACGAGCTGTCGCTGCAGACTCCCTACAGCAGCATCCGGGATTACCTGGTCTTCCGCTTTGAGCGGCTTTCCGATTTCAACGACTTTGAACGCCGGGTGGAGATGGAAGGGCGCTTTGAGGATTCCCGCCTCGCCGCAAAGGACATTGCCTGGTTTTCGCCCGGCTTGAAAACGATTGGCCTGACCGCCGGCATTGACGGAACGATCTCGGGACGGGTGGCTGACCTGCGGGCAGACAACCTGCTGATCACGCTGGGCAGGAGTTCCTATTTCCGCGGCAATTACCGGGTCCGGGGGCTACCCGATGTGGACAACACCCTCCTTCAACTGGATTTCAACACCCTTTCCACCAATAAGGCAGACCTGGAATACATCCTGTCGCAGGTGACGGAAAACGCACCCCAATTGCCTGAATTCCTGGAAAACGCAGGAGATATTTATTTCACCGGGAATTTCAGCGGGGAGTTTGACGACTTCCATGCGGGGGGCGAGCTAAAAACCTCCCTTGGCCGGATTGAAGGGGAAGCGGACATGTTATTCACTTCGGCTATTCCGTCCTATTCGGGTAGTCTGACCGCATATGATCTGGATCTGGGCCAGTTAATGGGTAAAGGCCAATTCGGGAATTCGACGTTTTCCGCCAGCGTAAAGGGCGCCGGGTTCAGGCTGCAGGATCTGGAAGAAGACCTGTCGGCGACCATTTCTTACCTGGACTTCAAAGGATATCGGTACAGCAATGTGCAGGTGACCGGCCGGGTGCACCAGAAATTGTTCGAAGGCCAGGTACGGGTCAACGATGAAAACCTGAAACTCGATTTCAACGGGCTGGTCAATTATAACCCCGCCCAGCCGGAATTCCGCTTTCACTCCAGCCTGGAAAAGGCGCGCCTGGCCGCCCTTAACTTCACCCGGAACGACATCGTGCTTAGCACAAATCTGGAGAGTAATTTCGCGGGCACCGGGCTGGAAGACATCCAGGGATCCATTCTGCTGACCGAAACCCATCTGCAGACCGACACGAACCGGTATCAGATTGACACGGTTCAGTTGAAAGCATCCGGCAGCAGCGATGAACGGCTCATCGTACTTCAGTCGGATTTCCTGGACGGGACCATGCAGGGTCAATTTGATATCACCCGGCTCCCCTCCGGTATAAAGACCGTGTTGAAGCAATACCTGCCCAGCCAGGACATGGGAGCGATCCGGGAAGTAAGTGAGCTGCAAAGCTTCAATTTCGCTTTTCAATTAAAAAATCTGGAGCCCATCACCGCGGTTTTCCTACCCCAATTGCATATCCCCGATCAGGGATCTTTCTATGGAAATTTCAATTCCTCGGATCAGAAACTGTTGCTTGCCGGGGGGATGGAAACGGTGGAATATGCTGGAATCGTTTTCAAGCGCTTGATCATTGACGAGGAAAATTCTCCCGAAGCCATTTTTATCAACGCCACGGTAGACAGCGTATACTTCAGTGATAGCCTGGCGGTAAATAACGTGAGCCTTTCGAACTACATCCGGAACGACAGTCTGAATTTCAACATCAAATTAACCAACGACGACGGAGTAAACCGCCTGGATGTGAACGCATTGATCGAGGTTGATTCTTCCAGCACCTCCTTCAGTATCCTGCCTTCGGACATTGTGCTTGACAACCGGGAATGGCGGATCGAAGAAAGCACGCAATTGGTTTATGCAGACAGCAGCCTCGTCATTGATGGATTTGCGATCCGCAATAACGGGCAGGCCCTTCGCATGAGCGGCGCCATTTCCAGAAGCGATAGCCTGCCGTTGAACCTGAGTTTCACCGATCTGGATATCAAGACCTTCGACCCGCTCACCCGCCAGTATAACCTGCAATTGGGGGGCATCATGAACGGGGAGGCAACCATCAGCGCGGTGTTATCCAAACCGAAAGTCACAAGCAACATCAACGTGTCTGAGTTCACATTCAATGAAACCGCCATCGGTGACCTGCTGATATCTTCTTCCTACAATGCGGAAAGCCAGGCTGTTAACTTTTCTGTGGGACTGCTCAAAGACATGGTGCCCACTTTCAGCATCTCCGGAGACATTCAGACAGGGAGCGAAAACAACGCCCTGTTTGCCGACATGGAATTCAACAATGCGGAACTGGTTCTGCTGGAACCCTTGCTGGGCGGCCTGGTGTCCGATCTGAAAGGCCAGCTCTCGGGACGGGTATTGGTACAGGGCACCCTGGATAATCCCGTGATCAATGACCTGTCGTACCTGGAATTTGAGAATGCCGGCTTGCAGGTCGATTACCTGAAGACCTATTATACCTTCTCGGACCGGGTGACACTCAGCGGCGGGCGGCTCATTCTGAACGGCTTGCGTCTAAACGACGTTCGCGGAAACCAGGCCACGGTAAGCACCGGCTACATTGATCTCAGCAACCTGGCCGATCCCACCTTGAACATTACCCTGCTGGCTCAGAATTTTCAGGCCCTGAACACGGGTGAACAGGATAACAATTATTATTACGGCACGATGTATGCCAGCGGGACTTTTTCATTTAATGGCCCCATCAGCAACATGCGTATTGATATCGACGC
>JAJUHF010000050.1 GCA_029268045.1 Anseongella ginsenosidimutans | reverse complement strand
TTTTTCTGCATTCTTTACCGCGTCCATGAACGTAGTCCGGGTCGTGAATTTTTTATCCGGCACCTTGCGGGCGTGCGCCCCGATCTGTTCGTTTGAATAGTATACCAAATCGCCTACGCCCATGTAATAGACCTGATGTCCCCGTTTATGGGCACACCAGGCCAGCCCGGTGGTGGTATAATTGGCGTCTTCCTTTTTTACCTGGTTGACAATGAATCCTATTTTCATCTGATCATATTAAATATGGTGATATCCTTTTTTAATTCGTCGATTTTCCCGCGAAACGCTTTTTCCAGGTAGCGCGGCCGGATGGGAATAGGTTTCAGCAGCTTGCGGTGAACAAGCTCCTCCACAATGGACAGGTAATCCTCCTGGATTTTCCCGATCAGCAGCGGCTCCAGGTCTTTTCCCTGGCCGATGTATTCCAAGAGGTTGAGAAAACCTTTCAGGTACACGGCATCTTTGGTCAGGCCACCGCCCCGGTAGGCCCGCATGGTGGTTTTGAATGCGCTCTCGGGCGAAAAACGGTGTTTTTCCCGGAGAAGACTGCAGGTGTCCACGAATGAATGTCCCTGGACCATTTGATGGACCGCAATTACCCGCGAAGCCAGCGTCCTTAACCGTTTGTTGGTTAAGCCGTCCATGAGGTATTCCGCCAGAACCGCCAATCCTTCCTGCAGCTGTTCATACCCCGGCACACCGGTATAAAACAGCCTGAAGGGCTGTGCCTTTCCATTGTAATGGGTCACGATATGGGTTCCTACCTCGTGCTGGATTAGTCCCGGCGCCCGGTCTTTGCTCACCTTAAACGTATTGCTGATCCAGAGAATGCCTTTGGAAACCAGAATGCCTTCGATGTCCTCCCGGATACGCACTTCGCGTTTCATGCCCGGAAACTGTTCCTGAAGGTAAGCCAATTCGGACCGGGCCATGTTTGCAAACGCCTTCGCCCCGACATATTCCTTTTTCGATTCTTCCGAAGGTGGGGGAGTAGCCACCAGGAGCGCCTTGGCGACCTCCACCAATTGCTCGTCCACGCGTCCGAAAAGTTGAAGACTGCTGTGCATGAAGTCCGGTTTTTCCCGTTCGCTGAGCATATTCAGCATCCGGTCGATTTCTTTCCGTTTATCGCGGAATAGAAAGGCGATGGTTGGATCGGAAATTTTTTCGATGGGAAGGTTATACAGCTTCCGCTTGATCAGCTCCGGGTCAATGGGCATGGGTCGGTAATGGAATACCGGCGCTTTCCGAAATTCGTTCTTTTTGAATTCCTTCCAGGCATCATCCAGATTCACCGGAGTAACCAGGAACAAAAGGCTGAACAGGTCACTGTAGCTGGCCAGTTCTTTATCGATATCCCAGACAATGTCTTCAATTACCGTTTTTCCAAGCATCTGGAAATGGGCGGCGCTGTGGGAAGTCTGTAGCCGCACAAACTCAAAAAAGGTTTTCCGAAGCGCGTTTCCGAACGCTTTGCGCAGTTCCCGAAGAAACAGGGGATATGATTTACCCGTTTCGGGGTTAATATAAATGGGTTTGATCTCCAGTCCAATCAAAATACTCTCGGCCTGTTTCGCTTGCTTTTTTGTGAGCAAGGGCTTATAATACGGCGGAGACGGCAAATCCCCCTCCTGTATTCCCGCGCGGAGCCGGCTTCGGCCGATGCGGATCGCATCCAGTTCCGACTCCAGGGTTTCGGCGATATTCCGGGCTCCTTCCCGGCTAAAGTGGATCGTAAAGTCCTTTTCCAGCTCCCGGTCGGTGACCCACACTTCAAGCAGCATGAATGCACTGAATCGATCTGCAAGTTCACCGGTGATGCTACCGATCAACTGGCGGCCCGTGCGGGCTAGATCGCTCCCGGAGTCCTTGAGGATGATATAGGAGGCCTCTGTTTTCCCCAACTGTAGCGTAAATTGGTCTTCCCCGTGAGGCGGTATCCGGTAAACCAGTAGGAAAGGAACGGGGTTGTCAATGTTCAGGACTCCTCCGCAGGGTAGCTTTACATGGATCGGTTTGTTTTCCTGGAGCCGCTTTATTACGCGTTCAATGAGGGTGCTTTTGTCTGATGCCATGGCTTAAACGTTCCGGGTTAAGATCAACTCTTCGGCCAGTTCGTCCACCGTAAACCGAAGGGAGCGCCTGATGTCGCGTAAATGATAGATATCCACAATTCCGGTGTGCTCATCCATAAAGGTTTTCTTGAATTCGATGGAAAGCACCAAGCCGTGCTTCCCGTAGTTCCGGGTCACCCACTGTTGGAATTCACCTCCTTTGAACTTTACATTTTCCCTTACATCCGGCGCTTTGCCATTGATCATCGCGCCCGAAAACGTGGTAATGAACTTTTGGATCAGGGTCTTCCATTGGGGTAAATTGTAGGCCGTACCCATATTGACCTCGGGATTTTCCGCGGCATCGGCTTCTTCGGTCTTTCCCTCATGAATTTCGCGGCGGTGATTGTAGGTATGCAGATCCAGCAAGGCGAAGTGGCCGAACCGGCCGATCGCGGTTTTTAGAAAACCATCCATCCGGCGGTAAAACGCGTCGTAGGTTTCCAGGGACTGGTGGAGCATTTCCGGCGGGAGCGGAGTTTTCCAGACCTGAAGACCCCAGGCATCTTCCGGTTGCTGATAAACTGCTTTTGACCGTGGCCGGTTCAAATCGGTTTCGAACCGTGATACATTGACAATCACCCGGCTGGGCGATACTTCCGAGAGGTAATCGGTGTAAGGGTCTTCTTCGCGGCTTCTTTCGTGCTCCTCCAGATTCAGGTAGGGGAGCAGTTCATCCCGAATCAGATGCCCTTCGTGGATCGCCGCCGCGATGACCGGGGAGTCGCCTTCCGAAATAATAAACGGTTCCATAAAAAATAGAAGGCTACTACCATGCCAGTTTTTATTATATTTGCGGCAGTGTGACTGGCCGGACGGCAGGTTCGGTCAGCGGCCACGGATGGAACGTTAGCTCAGTTGGTTCAGAGCACTGTCTTGACAGGGCAGGGGTCACTGGTTCGAGCCCAGTACGTTCCACATTTCTATCGCACCACAAGCTCAAACGGGAATAGCGCCTGTACTCCGGAAAGCCGTGAGAGCTGTTTGAATTTTTCGAAATACGCATGATGCGCTCCAAGCTCCTGCTTTAGGATCCAGGTGCGGATATTGCCGCCCGCGTCTTTCAGCAGTTCCTCCAGCGGGCTTTTTTGAGAAGGGTAGTCAATCACCCGGTAATTGGAGGCGCCGGCCAGGTCGGCTGCAATCGCCAGCGCATCGCCGATACCGCCCAGGGTATCCACCAGGCCTGCCCCGACGGCTGCTTTTCCGCTCCAGATCCGTCCTTGGGCTACTTGCTCAACTTCCGCCGGGGACATATTCCGTTCGGCTGCCACGTGGCCGGTAAAGTCGGCATACACGTCGTTGATGTAGTCTTGCACGATGGCCTTCTCTCCCGGGGTCAGGGGACGGGTTATCCGGCCCATATCGGCATAGGTGCCGGTCTTTGCGCCATCGAAGGTTATCCCCAGTTTTTCTTTAAAGAATCCCTGCATGTTGGGAATTACCGCAAACACGCCGATGGAGCCGGTAAGGGTGTTGGGCTGGGCGACAATCCGGTGGGCAGCGCAGGATATGTAATACCCGCCTGAGGCGGCCATATTGCCCATGGACACGACAACCGGCTTTTCCTTTTTTGCCAGACTCATTTCGCGCCAGATGACATCCGAAGCCAGCGCGCTCCCTCCCGGAGAGTTCACACGCAGCACAATGGCCTTGATCCTGTCATCCCGCCGTGCTTCGCGGATGGCACGGGAAATACGGTCCGAGCCGATGACCGCGTCATTGCCTTCTCCCTCCATGATCTCCCCGCTTGCATACACCAGCGCGATCCGGTCGGGTACGCCCGGGCGACTACTGCCGCTGCCCGCTGTCCGCGTGTATTTGCTCATACTAATGACATTCAATTCATTTTCCGGACTGACCCCGCTCAGTTGCTTCAACTCGTCGATAACCTCGTCTTTGTATTTAAGCCCGTCAATCAGTCCGAAATTCAGCGCATCCTTGGGTTGCCGCACCAGCAGGCTATCGGCGATCCGGTATAAGCTATCTTTCGGTATTCCGCGGCTTGCCTCCAACCTGTCGAGGAAATGTCCATACAAATCCTGCAGCCAGGCATTCAGCTGTTCACGGCTGGCATCGGTCATTTGTTCTTCGGTAAATGGTTCCACTGCCGATTTATAGGTTCCCACCCGGATAACCTGGGGTTCGATATCCAGTTTATCCAACAGGCCTTTGAAAAAAACGGTCTCCGAGGCCAGGCCGCCGAAATCCAATACCCCCTCCGGATGGACATAGATCTTGTCGGCAATAGACGCCAGGTAATAAGCCGGTTGTGAATATATTTCACCGTAGGCTAGAACGAACTTACCGCTTTTCCGGAACGCGATCAGGGCGTTTCGGATTTCCTCGATGGTGGCAAACCCCGCCGGAACATGAC
Source organism: Anseongella ginsenosidimutans (assembly GCA_029268045.1). Taxonomy (GTDB): domain Bacteria; phylum Bacteroidota; class Bacteroidia; order Sphingobacteriales; family Sphingobacteriaceae; genus Anseongella; species Anseongella ginsenosidimutans_A. The sequence continues at coordinate 13,491 of JAJUHF010000050.1, read as the reverse complement.
TGAGGTTCAGGTAGATTCCTTGAATATTTTTATCGGCCGCGGCTTTTCGGATGTTCGACAGGATGTCGTTTAAACCCGTGACGTCCCGGATGCTGATCCCCGCCAGCCCGAGACCGGGAAAGGGGCTTTGCGGCGTTCTTTCCGGTATCGGCTGATCAAAGGACGCCATGAGCACCGTGTTCCGGGAAAGGGTGACCGTTTCATCCGCCCTGGTGGCGGTAAAGACGGCCGCCAGAAAGAGAAACAAGCCCACCAGCAAGAGGAGAAAAGAAAGAAAAACGCCCAACATGGACGCGAACATGAATTTGAAGAATTGCTTCATGGCGGAGTAGGATTTTTATATGCAATGGTACCAAAATTTAAGCCAGTTTGCTGAAATTATGTTAAAATTGCAGCGCATGAATGAAGTATTTCTTTCCCTGGGAAGCAATCAGGGCAACCGGGAAGCCAACCTGATTGCAGCAGGCCGACGGCTCGGCGCCTTGCTTGGAAAACCGGTCAGGACCTCGGGAATCTACAGAACAAAAGCATGGGGAAAAACCGACCAGCCCGATTTTTTAAACCAGGTGCTTTCTTTTCATCTTGCCGGGGGGAAGGAAGACTGGCTGCTGACCCGGTTAAATGAGACGGAACGGGCGCTGGGGCGGGTACGCAATGAAAAATGGGAGCCCCGGATAATCGATATCGATATTCTTTTTTCGGGTGATCGGGTGATCCATTCCCCTTCCCTTATTATACCGCACCCCTTTCTGCACCTTCGGCGTTTTGTGTTGGCTCCCCTTCATGAAATCGCGCCGGAATTGATGCATCCGGTGCTGAAGAAGACCATCCGGGAATTATTGATGGGCTGTGAAGACAGCCTGCAAGTCCGCAAAATGAATTGATCCTTGGATCAGGCAGGCCGCAGGGTGAATTCGTAGGATTCCATAATCAGGTTGGCCAGCAGTTTCTTGCAGGCCTCATCTACCTTCGCGTGTGCCGCTTGCTCGTCGGGGGCCTCAATTTCAAGGGTGATGTGTTTTCCAATGCGCACATTTTGGATTTCGCTCAGACCCAGGTTTACCATGCTTTTGCTAACTGCCTTTCCCTGTGGGTCCAGAATTTCCTTGTGTGGCATTACGTTGATCTCAGCAATATATTTCATTTCTTTATAAGTATGAGTTTTTAACCCCTGTCTATATTCTTTTTTCCTATAAATACCGGCGAAAGCAGATAAAGCACAATGATTACCGGGATGGCGGCAAAGTTAAGCAAAAGGATCAATAGCAGGCCCATTCCGAGGAAAATATAACGGAAGCGGTTCCCTTTCCGGTCGTCCCGGCTGAATTTCAGGGAGGGCAGGGATAGGGGGGCGATCAGCAGATAGCTCAAGACCAGCGTGAGCGGCAACATGAAAACAGGGTTCCGAAAAAGCGCGTCCAGTGCCGGTGACAAATCTGCCACCGCGGGCAGGGCGGCGATGAACAGTCCGCAGGCTGGTGTGGGAAGCCCCCTGAAGCTCGTCTTCTGGCTTTCATCCACATTAAAGCGGGCCAGTCTCAGCGCGGAAAATACCGGGATGAGAAATGCTGCAAATGCCCATTCCTGCCCCGCTACCGGAAAGTCGCCGCGCTGCAGAATGCGGTAAACGATCAGGCCGGGGACCAGTCCGAAACTGACCACATCGGCCAGCGAATCCAGTTCCTTGCCAATGGGCGACCAGGCGTTCAGGGCACGGGCGGCAAAACCATCAAAGAAATCAAAAAGGGCTGCAAGAAACACGAGGTAACACCCGGTCTGAACTTCTCCCGCCATCACAAACACCACGGCAATGCATCCCGAGAGCAGATTCAGGCAAGTAAGTAAATTGGGGATTTGCTTCATGCTTTCGCTGGTATCGGGTAACAGGTACCAGTAGCCGGGGCCGTGTCGCTAACTGTTCATTGAAACCAGAAACTCTTCGTTGTTCTTTGTTCCCCGCATCTGGGAAAGAAGGAATTCAATGGCTTCCTGCGAATTCATATCGGCCAGGTGATTCCTCAGGATCCACACGCGTTGCAAGGCATCCTTGTCCAGGAGCAATTCGTCACGCCGCGTAGAGGACGCGGTGATGTCGATCGCAGGGAAAATGCGCTTGTTGGAAAGTTTCCTGTCCAGCTGCAGTTCCATATTACCCGTTCCCTTGAATTCCTCAAAGATCACTTCGTCCATTTTGGAACCGGTGTCAATCAGCGCGGTGGCCAAAATGGTGAGCGAACCCCCGTTTTCAATCTTCCGGGCAGCCCCGAAGAACCGTTTGGGTTTGTGAAGCGCGTTGGCGTCCACCCCACCGGAAAGGATCTTCCCGGATGCCGGCGCCACCGTATTGTAAGCCCGGGCGAGGCGCGTTATGGAGTCCAGCAGGATTACCACGTCGTGTCCACATTCCACCATTCTCTTCGCTTTCTCCAACACGATATTGGCAATTTTCACATGCTTTTCAGCCGGTTCGTCAAAGGTGGATGAAATTACTTCGGCGCGTACGCTGCGGGCCATGTCGGTCACCTCTTCCGGACGTTCGTCAATCAGCAGGATGATCAGATAGGCTTCGGGATGGTTGGTTGCAATGGCATTGGCCACATCTTTCAGCAATTGGGTTTTACCGGTTTTGGGCTGGGCGACGATCAGTCCCCGCTGTCCCTTGCCAATGGGGGTGAACAGGTCCATGATCCGGGTCGAATAATTTTCCATCTTCGTTACCAGATTGAACTTTTCATACGGGAAAAGCGGAGTCAGGTAATCGAAAGGCACCCGGTCGCGCACTTCGGCCGGCCCCCGTCCGTTGATGGCTTCGATCCGAACCAGCGGGAAATACTTTTCCCCTTCTTTCGGCGGCCGGATGTTTCCGCGTACGGTGTCGCCTGTTTTTAAACCAAAAAGTTTGATCTGCGACTGGGAGACGTAAATGTCATCCGGGGAGGTCAGGTAGTTGTAATCTGCCGAACGAAGAAATCCGTAACCGTCGGGCATGATTTCCAGTGCGCCCTCATTGATGATCACGTTATCGAAATCGAGCGAAGAAGTGCTTGCCGGTTGTTCAGTACGTGAACGGGCGGGCCGCTTTTCCTCGACGGGTTTTTCTTCTTTCTTCTCCGGGAATAAGGTCCGTTCCTTTACGGGTTCTTCCTGAGGAGCCGGTAAGTCGGTTTCCTCATCGGTCATTCGTGGCGCTTCAACTTTTTCTTCAGATTTTTTGATGCGTGTTCTGCGGGCCCGTTTGGGTTTGTCGCCGTTTCCGTTTGCGCCGGCAGCGGAACCGTTTGTTCTGGGAGCGGATTCCACCGCCTGATCTTGTTTTTCGCTCGATTCGATGTTGCTTTTCTGTTGTTCCACGATGCTGCGGATCAATTGTTGTTTGCGCAGTTCATCATAGTCGGGGATGTTTAGGTTTTTCGCGATTTCCCTCAATTCAGCTACGAGTTTAGCGTTTAATTCTGATTCGTTGAACATGAAAATTTTTAAATTAAATAACTGATATAGGCGTCAGACATTCGCGCATGTATTTAAAACAAACGAAAGATTGATTTTTTTGAATGCACGGGTTATCTGAAGACGAATGATTCCTTTGTAAGAGGCATTAGAGATTATTTTGCAATAGTAGCTATTATAATTTGTTTTTCAAATTTTTTTGAAAAATTCTGACGATTCGATTTCCGCCGGGAGCAGCCGGATTTTATTTCTTATTTTGCAAGCAAATACAACAGAGAGCATGACACGGGAAGACCTTTTTGAAGAAATTAAGAAGAAGCGTTCCTTTTTGTGTGTGGGGTTGGACACCGACCTGGATAAAATCCCTGCCCATTTACTGAAGGAGGAGGATCCGGTATTTGAGTTTAACAAGCAGATTATCGACGCCACCAAGGATTTATGCATCGCCTACAAACCGAACCTGGCCTTTTACGAATGCCGGGGCGCCGCCGGCTGGGAAAGTCTCCGGAAAACCCTCGAGTACATCCCCGGGAACCTCTTCACGATCGCCGACGCAAAACGGGGGGATATCGGAAATACGTCCCTGATGTATGCGCAAACGTTTTTCAACCCAGAAAAATCGGGTCTGGATTTCGATTCGGTAACTGTCGCGCCGTACATGGGCGTCGACAGCGTCACGCCGTTCCTGGGTTTTGAAGGAAAGTGGGCCATTCTGCTTGCGCTAACTTCCAATGAAGGCAACAAGGATTTTCAGTACCTGGAAACCGAAGACGATTTTCTCTACGAAAAGGTTATTACCATTTCCCAGGAATGGGCGGGTCCGGACCGGCTGATGTATGTGGTGGGGGCAACCCAGGCGGATGCGTTTGCCGATGTGCGGAAACTGGCGCCCGATCATTTTCTGCTGGTGCCCGGAATAGGGGCACAGGGCGGCAATCTGAAAGAGATTGCAAAATGCGGCCTGAACAAGCAATGTGGTTTGATTGTCAACTCGTCCCGGGGCATTATTTACGCGTCCTCCGGGGAGGATTTTGCGGAAAAGGCCCGTTTGGAAGCAGAGAAATTACAGAAGGAAATGCAGCATTTGCTTGAAAAAATGTAAATTTGTGTATGCTACAGCAGATGATCGGTTATATTGAAAGACAATCATTCGGCGTGTGCACCTACCTGGCCGACCGGTTCAATATATCCCTGGCTAAACTCCGCTTATTCTTTATTTATTCTTCGTTCCTGGCGGTTGGCTTCCCCATTGTATTTTACCTGCTTGCGGGAATCGTCCTGGACATCCGCCGCTACATCCGGTTCCGCCGCAGAAGCAGCGTGTGGGAACAGTAGGGTCGGGAGGCAGCTGTACCAGCTTACCTATCATACGGTTTGGTTGCCTGTAAGCCGCTGGGAAAGGCAGCCTGCGCCCGGGCTACCTGCCATACCTGCCGCATTATAGGGCCGCGAGTTCCTTTTCCGGCTTGCCGGCTACCGCCGATGCGTTTTGAATATGCGGATCGGCCGCCGTGATGATGTTCACATCTTCCCGTTGGGCGATCCCAGAGGCAATCAGCCGTCCAAAATGTACACTTCCAATCACATACGCATTGTTGTTGCTGACGTATTGTTCGTGGATTTCCCGGAAGATGTCCAAAGGCAGAGGCTGGGAAGGATTGTAGCGGATGTAAAGATGAATGTAAAAATCATTGCTTACCCGCAGGTCTTCATGTAGCTGGTACTTTTTATACTCGTATTTGTAGTTATAGGTCAAGGCGGAGATGTCCGATAGGACGGCCGATCCGGTAGGATTGCTTCCGGCGCCTTTTCCCACGAAATACTGGTATTCCGAAAAAATACTTTCCACCATGACCGCATTGTATTCGTAGTCGATTCCGAAAAGCTTGCTTTCCGGCGAAATAAACTGAGGCAGTACGCCGGCCGCGATGGTGGAACCCACTTTCCGGCAGAACGCGATCAGTTTTATTTTGTATCCCTTCTCCCTGGCGTAATTGGCGTCAAAGTCGTTGATCCGGGTAATTCCGTAATTGAATAATTGTTCCGGTTTCACAAACAAGCCGAAGGAGTGGGCGAGAATGATTCCGAGTTTGTATTTCGCATCGAACCCTTCGATATCCAGACTTGGATCCGACTCTGCAAAACCGTTCACCTGCGCTTCCGACAGGGCGGTTTCAAAGCTTACATTTTCCCGGAATATTTTGGTAAGGATGTAATTAGTGGACCCGTTGAAGATCCCTTCCACGGCATTCAGCTGGTCGTTGTCGTAATATTCTTCCAGGTTCCGGATGATGGGAATGCAGCCGCAGGAGGAGGCTTCGTAAAGGAGGGGCACATTGGAGGCCTGCTGGATCCGGAACAGTTCCTCGAAGTTGTCGGCCAGCATCTTTTTATTGGCCGTTACCACCGCTTTGCCGTTTTCAAGCGCTGTTTTTACGATATCGAATGCCGCCACCGGATCGTCGATCAGTTCAACAATCACGTCTATTTCATCGTTGTAAAGCAGTTCGTTCTTATCCAGGGTAAAATAATGCTCGGGGAGCGTGCGTTTTTTGGACGCATTTTTAATGCATATTTTATGAATTTCGGCTTTAATGCCTTTGCTATGGCTTAGCACATTGTACAAACCCTGACCAACACAGCCAAAGCCGAAGACGCCTAGTTTTGTTTTGCGGAGATTACTCATGCTTCTACCTCGAATTAAAATAAAAAAACCTCTTCCGACTCGTCAGAAGAGGTTTAGATATAAAATATTATCTATCGTACACTCTTTCAAACTTATCTGTCAGGAGTTAGCACCTTTTCCGTCAGACACGGAGTCTTCGCGGAAGGGTTGCTAAGACGTCAATGGGCCTGTCCCTCGGTCTTTCTGGATAAGTGGAGTAAAGAACATTTCTTTGCGCGCAAAGATACGGACACAAGTCAGTTTTTGCAAATCCGTCAAGCGGAATTGCGGGCGGCATTGATATTGCCGTACAGGGAACGCGTGACCATTTTTTCATAGGTTGCCCGAAGTTCCGGATCTTCATTCTTCTGCTCCAGCTCATGCAGCCGGTTAAGCGCGTACTGCTGGATCGTGAGCAGCGGCAGAACGATCCGCTCCCGGATTTTGATGGAGGCCCTTTCCACGGGGTAACTGTCCATTAGTTCTTTCGCGTCGGCCACTTCGATCAGGTATTTTTTTGTCAGCTCGTATTCCGCATACAATTTTCGCCAGAACTCACCGAACTCTGGATCCTTCTCCAGGTAATGGGTAAGCGGAAAATAGGATTTGGACATCGACATCATGCTGTTGTCGATCAGAGTCCGGAAAAACTCCGATTTTTTGTACAGGCGTTTTGCAGCGCCCATTTTTCCCATTTCATCGAATTTGGCCAGGGCGGTGCCTACCCCGTAAAAACCGGGAACATTCTGTTTCAACTGGCTCCAGGAGCCAACAAATGGAATGGCCCGCAAATCCTCAAAGCGGAATTCATCCGACTTTTTGCGGCTGGTGGGGCGGCTGCCGATGTTGGTCTTGCCGTAGTACTTCAGGGTCCCCACTTTCACCAGGTATTCGATGAATTTCGGGTGGGACTTCAACTCCTTGTATGAATTGTAGGCTAATTGACCCAATTCCTCAAGCAGCGCTTTGTCTTCGTCGGTGAGCTGATACTTCGTATCGGCAAACAATTCGTTGGAAATACCCGCAGTAAGCAGCTGCTCCATGTTGAACCGGGCCGACTCGATGGTACCGAAGTTGGAGCTGATGGTTTGGCCCTGCACGGTAAGCTGTATTTCCGTAGTTTCGATATTGGTTCCCAGAGAAGAATAGAACCGGTGGGTTTTCCCGCCTCCCCGGGCAGGGGGGCCGCCCCGACCGTCAAAGAACGCAACCTTGATCCCGTATTTGTACGATACCGCTGAAAGGTTTTCCTTGGCTTTGTAGATAGCCCAGTTGGCCATCAGGTAACCGCCGTCTTTGGTGCCGTCGGAAAAACCAAGCATGATGGTCTGCCGGTTTCCCCGCCGGCGCAGGTGTTCCGCGTAGACCGGATTGCTGTACAGCTCTTCCATGATGGCGGGCGCATTCACCAAGTCGTCAATTGTTTCGAAAAGCGGAATAATGTCAATTTTGACTTCTTCCCGGCTCCAGCCGCACAACCGAATCATGGCGTAAATTTCCATCACGTTCAGCACGCTCTGGCAATTGCTTATCACGTAGCGGTTCGCGCCGCGCTCACCGTTTCTTTCCTGAATGGTTTTGATCGCATAGATGGATTCCAGCGTGTCGCGGGTGATCTTGTCATCGAAAAGATCCGGATTCAGCTTACCTTCAACCGTACTGAGCAGTTCAATCTGTTTGGCCTCCGGCAAGTCGGCAAAATCAGGCGGCAGCAGATCATTCCCCGTGTTTTTCCGGTACTGATGAATGATATTCAGCAATACCTGATGGTGTACCCGGCTGTCCTGCCGGATATCCAGCGTGGCAAAATGGTAACCAAACAGGCGCACTTTGCTGATCAGGTTATCAAGCTGGTCCACAAAAAGGGAATTGTGCCGCTGCACGACGATATCCCGAATTTCCATCAGTTTGTTGAACAACTCATCGGTGGGCAGGATCGAAGGGTCTTTCTGACGGAAGGAAATCTCGTACATTTTTTCCTCCAGTTCGGCGACAATCTTGTCCACCTGATGGAAGGTGAGTCGTCTCCGGAGCCGGTACAGGTCGCGGTTGTAACATTTCAGGATCGCCACCCGGAGACTGTCGGCCACGCGGAGGGAAGTCTGCGCGTCCACGTAAGGATTGCCGTCGCGGTCGCCTCCCGGCCAGAAGCCCAGGTCGAAAATATTATTGACAATCATACTTTCTCCGTCTTCCGGCATGTGCGAGCGGATCTCCTTGTAAATATTTCCAATGGCTTTGTAAAAAATATTTTCCAGGTACCAAATCAGGCTCACTGCCTCATCGTAGGGGGTAGGCTGTTCTTTCTTGAAAAACGGGGTCTTCCCCAGCTGCTGCAGCAGCAGGTTAATTGCGTTCAGGTTGTTTTGCTTGATTGCGTGCGCCAGGTCGGTGATGATCCCCAATACAGCACCGGGATAAAACTGCGTAGGATGCGCCGTCAGCACCAGCCGCACCCGGAAATCCTCCATCTTGTTCTTAAGCTGGTCCACCCGGTTTTTTTGCTGCGTTTCCATAAACAGATACCGGAGGCTGCCCACGCCGTTCAGGTCATTTACATTCGAAAACGCGGCGTCTTCAATCGAGTCAAACAGCACGACCTGACGCTCGATAAACTGGATGAAACGGAAAAGCACGTCGATTTTTTCCTTTTCGGTCTTCAGCTGGGTGTGTTGGTTGAAAAAGTCGTCAATGATCTGCCGCGGGCTTTTTCCTTTTTCGAAGCCGCTTTCGCAATGGCTGGCAAGCAATGGTAAGATTACTGCCGTATCGGCGACGTCCTTAAACGGCAGTGTCAGGAACAGGCTATTGTAAATCTGGTACTTGGCAACTACATCCTGATTGAAATTTTCCAATGCCTGGCTGAAATTCATATTAGCTGGAGATTTTTATTTTATTAATGAACAATCTTTTTGCCCTGCAAATTAACAAAAATAGACTGAATTTGTTGAATACGCGGCAATAAAAAGCCCCTTTGAAGGGGCTGAATCGAATACTATTACAGGCCCCGGGCTGCCTCCGGGGCGGAAGCTCCCAGACGGGTCAATACGTAAACACTTTATTCCCCACCATTACTTCCTGCTTCTTTTCATCAAAGGTCGCTTTTTCCCCGGTGCGATAGGCCGCGTTTGCCATAATCAGGGCAACCGAATGGGAATAGGCGGCTTCGATTGGCGCGTTGGTCGCTTTGTTCCGCGACCGGACACATTCCATCCAGTTACGCATATGGGACCAGGTCAGCACGTCGCCTCCGGTATTGGCTCCGGTTTCCACCTTCTGTGCCTGTGCAGTCAATTTCATTTCCGGAAGCAGATTCGGTTCCATTCCCATGGCCTTCGCATGATTTTCGCCCAAACCACCTTTGGGCGAAACCTGGTTGTTGTCGATATCGATCATTCCGCCATTGGAATAGTACAATTCCTTGGTACCGCCTGCTGAATTATGGAAACGGGAGCTGTAAACCACCTGAAATCCGTCACCGGGTTTGTCTTCCGGCCCGTATTCGAAGACCGCGGTAAGGGTATCGGCATTCGTACGGCCATCCTTCCATTGGTAGATCCCGCCGTTAGCGACCACATTCCGTGGACGTTGCAAGCCGCTGAACCAGTGAACGGTATCAATTTGATGGGTCATCCATTGGCCAAAAATCCCGCTGGAATAAGGCCAGAAAAGGCGGTATTCCAGGTATTTGCGGGGATCCCACCGGTCTTTGGGACGGCTCACCAGGAACCGGCCCCAGTCGGTATCGGACTCCCTGATGCTGGATACCAAATCCGGTCTGCGCCAGCGTCCCGGCTGATTCACATTCCAGCACATTTCCACAATGGTAATGGGGCCGAACTTTCCGGCCTGAATGAATTCGGCCGCCGCGTGGTAATTGGATCCGCTTCGACGCTGGGTACCCACCTGAAATATTTTATTGGAAGCCTTGACCGCTTTCAGCGCCTTCTTCGCGTCACTCATGGTTTCTGCAAAGGGCTTTTCACAGTACACGTCGCAGTCGTTTTCTATGGCTTCAACCGTATGGTAGGCATGCTGGAAGTCCGCTGTTCCAATGATGACCGCGTCCAGATCCTTTATTGCATACAATTCATCGTTGTTTACGCACGCCTTTACCGAATGGCCTATTTGCTTGGCGATGTGGGCTGCGCCCTCTTCCCGGCGGCGGTTCCAGATGTCCGACACGGCAATGAGATCAAAATTGAGCGCTTTGCTTGAAGAAACGAACGAAGGGAGGAGCGATGCCTTGAACCGGTCGGAAAATCCGACCGCCCCCACGTTGATCCGGTCGTTTGCACCAAGGATCCGGCTATAGCTGGTTTTGGAAAAGCCCATGGCGCCCATCATGAGACCTGCGCCGCCGGCGGCCGACAGTTTGATAAATTGTCTGCGGGAAGTGTTCTTTTTTGAATCCATATTTCTATTATTGGTTTTTAGGGTGCTTATATCTGCGGGGTCCATCCTTTTTGGTAAGCGCGTTTCCAGAGCTTCATCGCTTCCCGGTCATTTTGAATGTGCCCATTGGACGGGTCCACATGCAGGGTACGGCCTACACGCTGGGAAATATTGCCAAGGTGGCAAAGCAGTACGCTTTTGTGTCCCTCTTCGATGTCGGAGGTGAGCTTGGCGTTTCCGCGGATCGATTCCAGAAAATTATCCAGATGCACCGCGTCCAGACCGGATCCCCCGGGACTGACCACATTGGTTGAATCGGCCTGGTCGGTCGATTTCTTCTCTTTGATCACGTTATTTTTCGGATCGATGAATTTATAACTGTTTCCTCCGTCAGTGACCAGGGTCCCTTTTTCACCGTACACGATAAATCCTCTTCCGCTACCCTGTTCGGGGAAGTTGTTGCAGCTGCGTCCTTCCCAGGTGAGGGATTTTTCTTCCCCGAATTCAAAGCTGATTACCTGGGTATCGGGGGTTTCCCAATCGTCCTGACCGCGGTACTGGTAACGTCCGCCGGATGAGTTTACTTTGGTAGGATAATCTACATCCAGGGCCCAGCGCATGCAATCTATTTCGTGGGTACCGTTATTACAGGCTTCCCCGGTACCCCAGTGCCAGAACCAATGCCAGTTATAATGAACCAGGTTGTCCCGGTAGGCCGTCCGGGGAGCAGGGCCTTGCCACAGGTCCCAATCCAGGTTGGCGGGCGGCGGCACTTCTTTCCCGAATCCAATCGGACCCCGGTTGTTGGCATACCAACCCGTGGCGAAATAGGCCTTGCCGATAATTCCTTCGTGGACCAGGCGGATGGCTTCGGTGATCTTGTCCCAAGAACGTCGTTGGTTCCCCATCTGGACCAGTTTATTGTACTTCCGGGCTGCTTCAATCAGCAGTTCTCCTTCAAATGGGTTTTGTGAACAGGGTTTTTCCACGTACACATGCTTTCCCGCCTGGCAGGCCATAATAGCGGCGGGGGCATGCCAATGGTCGGGAGCCGCGATGACCAGGGCGTCCAGGGCCTTTTCCTCCAAAAGCAGCCGGACATCTTTAAAGGTTTTCGGGGTTTTTCCGCCCTTTCCGGTAACTGCTTTCACTCCTTTTGCAAGCGCTTTCTCTTCCACGTCGCAGATATACCCAACCTCCACGCCATCCATTCCGGCCAATACACCGGCCAGGTGGCCACCGCGTGAATTGGTACCCATCACGCCCACAACAAGCTTTTCGTTCGGTGCGTTTTTGCCGAAAAGGGGGATGTTCAGGGCGCTGAGTCCAATGCCCGCGCCGGCAAGGGCGGAACTACGTATAAAGTCTCGTCTTTTTAAAGCCATCGTTTCTGTAGGTCAGTTTAATTCCTTGATCTTTATACTTTTAAAGCAAACATTGTCTCCATGATCTTGCAAGAGGATATGGCCTTGCCCAGCCTCGCCGAAGTTTTCCCAGTTCTTATACTTGCTGGCGGCTACCAACTCACGGTATTCTTCGGATCCGCGGACGTATTCAAGCACTTTGATTCCGTTAAGCCAGTGCTCCACGCGCTTGTCGGGCCGCACAACCAGGCGGGCATGATTCCATTCCCCGGGTTTTCTGACGAACCGGTTCTGCTTCTGGGCTGTGATCAGGTCGTACAGTGAAGCCAGGGTGCGGTTACCGTCCCGTCCGTTTTTGGCGTCGGGATGATGCTCGTCGTCAAGCAATTGGTATTCCAGTCCAATGGCCGACGCATTCTTCACGTTGTAATTTTCGGTTACGAAGTATTTGATGCCGCTGTTGGCACCTTTGGTGAGTTTGAAATCCAGCTGCAGCTCAAAAGCACTGAATTCTTCGGTGGTCACGATATCGCCTCCATTCTGGGATTCTTTTCCATCGGAAGCTTCCACGCAAAGGATCCCATCGTGGATGGTCCAGCCTTTCTCCGGGAAGGCGTCTTTATGAGCGCCCCGCCAGCCCGCGGTCGTTTCCCCGTCCCACAGGAGTTTCCAGCCTTGCGCCTGTTCCTGTTCGGACAGGTGATTGGCCAGGGTGTTTACCACAAATACATCGTCGGGTGGGGAAGGCTTCAGATTTTCGGTTTTGATCCGGATATTCCGCCAGCGAATCTCTTTACCTGCGTCTTTTTCATTTCCGATGGAATGAACCTGCAGGCAGATCAGGCCGCTTAGCGTCAGGTCGTCCTGCAGATTGGCTGCTGGCACGCCGTTCAGCCAGGTCCGGATGGAGCTGCCGATGCACTCGATGCGGGCCTTGTTCCACTCTCCCTGTTTGAAGGCCTTTTGGGCTTCGGGATTCAGGGAGAGTGGATAAAGCCATCCTCGTCGCGCTTCATCATAGATTCCCGCGCTCCAGGCCCGGTCGGATGGGTCCAATTCAAACTGATAACCGTGCACACGGCCCTTCATAATCGAGGGATCATGAATGCTTCGGAACTGGATGCCCGAATTGATGGTTGGATCCACCATGAATTCGAGTTCCAGAATAAAATCCCCGTATTCGCGGTCGGTGGCCAGGAAGCTGTTTGGACTGCCTGTAACCGTGGTTCCAATGATCTCTCCGTTTTCCACCCGGTATTCCGCGGTGCCGTTCACCTGTTCCCATCCGCTGAGATCGGTTCCGTTGAAAAGGTCGACCCAGCCTTGGTCGGTCTGGCTTCCGGTGGAAGAAGTGCATGAAATAAGGGTAGCCAGCAGTCCCATGCCTGCCATTGTACCCGTGAGCAGGGATTTTATCGGTTTTTTGGACATTTTAAAACGCTTTTATTATATGTATTGGTTTACTATGTTTTCATATAATTCCTGCTTCCCGCTGATTTGGGCTGGTTCCCCGTTTTCGGCGGCAAAGTTTCTCAGGTCTTCCAGGCTCAGCTTTCCTTCTTCGAAGGCTTTCCCCTGTCCCTGATCGAATGACGCGTACCGTTCCTGTTTCATCTTTTT
>JAJUHF010000049.1 GCA_029268045.1 Anseongella ginsenosidimutans | reverse complement strand
TTCCCATGCAGGGATTTTGCTGGGGATCAGTATCGTCTGTTTTGCCGTCTCGGGAATGCTCGTGTTTTCGCTGCTGTTTATCGCGCTGGCGGGTTTATCCCAGATGCTGCATACGGCTTCGACCAATACGCTGCTTCAACTATACACCGACGACGATAAACGGGGGAGGGTCAGGAGTTTCTATACGGTATGCCTGCAGGGGACCATGCCCCTGGGGAGTTTCATGGCCGGTTCCATCGCCGGAATTGCCGGAGGGCCCTGGGCGATGGCCATCATGGGAGTGATCTGTCTGGCGGCAACCATCCTGTATCGTCAGGATCGACGTGCAAACCCGCCCGTGAAACCGGCTTAGTGGTAATTGCTGTGATCTGCCCGCATTTCCGCAAGCCATTCCTGAAAAAGACGTTCCAGCTCGCCGGCTTTGGCCGGTTCTTCTTCCAGCAGGTTATTGCGCTCGGCGGGATCCCTTGTCAGATCATATAATGCAGTTTGGTTTTCGTGCCTTCCCAAAAGGATCTGCGAAGTAATAGGCCGGTTGTCGGGATTGTAATTTTCGGTGTAAACCAATTTCCATCCCTTGTCGATGACCGCGTGGTGTTTTTCGAACTTAAAATAAAGCGGTTTCCCTGCCGCTGCCGAGGGCTCATTCCGGCGAACGGGATCCAACAGGCTCACCCCGTCGAACGGGCCGGCCGCACCGGGGTCGATTCCTGCCGCCTCCAGGCAGGTGGGGACCAGATCCAGCGCGGAAACCCGATGACGGTACACCTGTTTGCGGGGCAGGCTGGCGGGCCAGGAAAGCATGAAGGGCACGCGGATGCCTCCCTCGTACATGGTGTATTTTGACCCGGCCAGGGGTAGGTTGTTTGCGCCGGACAGGGGTTCGCCGCCATTATCGGAAAGAAAGACAATCAAGGTGTTTTCCCGTAAACCCAACTCATCCAGCACATCCAGGAGCCGGCCGATCTGGTCATCCAGGCAATTGAGGTTTGCCAGATAATATCGGCGCATTTCCCCGTCGCTGATTTTACCTACTTGCGTATAATCCCAATAATACTGCGCATACGTGCCGTAAGACGGATCATAGGACGTGACCCCGGGAAGACCCCATTTCCGAAGGTATTCCGCGGGAACCTCGTGGATCAAATGATGCACCGCGTTATAGGAAAGATCCAGAAAAAACGGTTCATTTTGGTGCTCCCGGATGAAGGCAATGGCCTCATCGGTAAAAAGCTTGGTCGTGTAGGTATTCTCAAAACTTTCCTTGCGGTCGTTCCGGAATAACCGGCCCAGTGACTCACTCCATCCATAGGGGTCCGGAGTGGCCTTTTCGATGGTTTCGTCCAACAGCTGGTAGTCGTGCGCATGCGCGCTGAAGCCCAGGAAGAAGTCGTATCCGTGGTTCAGCGGAAATTCCCTCGCCGTGGGATCGTGAAAATGCTGTCCGTAATCGCTTTTCCCTACCCGGGCGGTGGCGTAACCATGCGCCTTTAGCCTTTCTGCAAGGGTGGGCACGTTTTCGGGGAGTCCCGGTGTCCAGTACATGGCCGAATCCCAACGCTGGTGATACCGTCCGGTGTACAATGCGGCCCGCGACGGACTGCAAACCGGAGCCGCGGCGTAGGCTTGCGTAAAGAGCACTCCTTTTTTGGCGATCCGGTCCATCTGGGGCGTGTTGCAGCCGGGAGAGGCGAATTCATACGCGCCGAGATCGGCGTAACCCTGATCGTCCGTGACGATGAAAATAATGTTCGGGGGATCTTTTTCCTGCGCAGGGAGTCCGTTCTGACCAAAGGGTCCGCCAGGGGCGCTTCCCCAACCCGCCCAGGCCAGCCCGATGCCCAGCACAGCGATTGCCTGAAATTTCATCTTCCTGTTCCTTAGCATGCCTTTGCTAAAGTAGGACGGGACGGCCGGAAAAAAAATGGACAATGCCCCGGAAAGTTTGGATTATTTTTTTCTGGCGGGTTTCTTAAGTTTGTACGGATGAAGGGATACCTCTTGCTCCGCATCCGGGAGATTATTCGTGAAACTCCGCATGCGGCCACGTTTGTTCTGGAAACGGAAGAAACCCGGCCTTTTGATTACAAACCGGGTCAGTTCCTGACGCTCGTATTCGACCGGCGGGGAAAAGAAGTGAGGCGATCGTATTCCTTCAGCTCTACGCCCGGGGTAGACCCCTTTCCGATGATCACCGTCAAGCAGGTCGAAAACGGAGAGATTTCCAGGTACCTGTTAAGCGAGCTGAAGGAAGGGGACCGGATCAAAGCGCTGCCTCCCGCCGGAAGGTTTGTCTTTCCGGAGGATTTCAGCGGCCGCCGCGATGTGTTTCTGCTTGCCGCCGGCAGCGGGATTGTACCTGTTTTTTCCATTTTGAAGAGCCTGCTGGCGACACCGGATTCGATGCGGGAAGGCTCGGCTGAGCCGAAGATCACCCTGTTGTACAGCAATTACAACGAAGAGAATATCATTTTCCGGGAACAGATCGACGCCCTTTGCCGGGCGCATCCATCCCGGTTCCGCTGCCTTCACCTGCTTAGCCGACCCAGCGGGTCGTACCACCGGCCCTATCAGGCGGAAGGGCACGCACCTGCTTCCGGACCGTTTCCCCAGGTCATTCAGGGCTACCTTAATAATCAATTGCTCGAGCGCCTGGTGGCCAGTCTGATGCAGTTTGGGAAAGCGGACGCCTTATTTTTTATCTGCGGACCGTTTACCTACATGCGCATGGCGCAGATCACCCTCCGGGCGAAAGGATTCAGGGAGGAGCAGCTGCGAAAGGAAAACTTTGTGGTGAAGGAACCGTTGCCGCCCAAATTCCGTTTCCCGGAAGGACCCTTTCCAAAGGAAATCCGGCTGCGCGCGGATGGGGTGGAGCACCGTCTGCTGGTGGGGGAAAAGGAAACGATTCTGGACGCGGCGCTGCGGGAGGGACTGGAACTGCCGTTCAGTTGCAAAGCGGGAGCCTGCGCCACCTGCGTTGCCCATTGTAACAAGGGGGAGGTTAAAATGGCTGTAAATGAAGTGCTTACCTCGGCCGACCTCGCCGCAGGACTGATTCTCACCTGCGTGGCCTATCCGGTGAGCGGACAAGTGGATATCACAACCGAAACGTAGATGGAGGCTGAAATCATTATAGAAAAAGAAGAAGCTTTCTTACCTTGGCTGCGATTTTATGTAAAAACGAAAAATAGGATCTTAAAAAACGACAAATGAACTTTTCTAACCTTGACCTAGTTCTGTTCTTCCTGTACTGCCTGACCATTATCTCAATGGGTCTGTACGTATCCCGGAAAAAGAAAGGACGGGAAACCAATTCGAGTGATTATTTCCTGGCGGGGAAAAACCTGCCTTGGTGGGCCATCGGATCGGCCCTGATCGCCGCGAACATCTCGGCCGAACAGTTCATTGGCATGTCGGGGAGCGGCTACTCCATCGGCCTGGCCATTGCCAGTTACGAATGGATGGCTGCCCTCACCTTGCTGGTGGTGGCGAAATATTTTCTTCCCATTTATCTGAAACGTGGGATCTATACCATGCCGCAGTTTCTGGAAAACCGGTTCGACCGTCGCGTGAAAACCAGTCTGGCCATCTTCTGGGTCTTGCTGTTCGTTTTTGTGAACCTCACCTCCGTCCTGTATCTGGCCGGTCTGGCCATCAGCACAATTTTTCAGATCGACCTGATGACCGCGATCATTGGGCTGGCCCTTTTCGCGGCGCTATATAGTTTGTTCGGTGGTTTTCAGGCGGTTGCCTGGACCGATGTGGTTCAGGTGATTATTCTGGTTCTGGGAGGCCTGATCACCGCCTGGATCGCCCTGGATTACGTGGGGGATGGCCGGGGTATGGTGGCCGGACTCACCAAATTATACGACCTTGTGCCTGAAAAGTTCAATATGATCCTGCAGAAAGGGGAGGTGATCAAGCCCGATGGCGGGGACGCCTACAACGACCTGCCTGGATTGGCGGTGATTATCGGTGGAATGTGGATCGCCAACTTGTATTACTGGGGTTGTAATCAGTACATCATCCAAGGCTCGCTGGGTGCCAAAAACCTGCAGCAGGCCCAACGAGGGCTGGCCTTTGCGTCTTACCTGAAAATGTTGCTGCCACTTATCGTGGTGATCCCGGGTATTATCGTGTACGCAATGAATATGGAAATCAACAATATGGACGAAGCCTATCCCGTGCTGTTCGACAAATTTGTACCCACCGGCTTGAAGGGGATTGCTTTGGCGGCGCTGGTGGCCGCTGCCGCCTCTTCCCTGAGCGCCATGGTAAACAGCGTTTCCACCATCTTCACCATGGATATTTACAAGGATGTGTTCCGCAAGCGCGCTTCGGAGCGTCAGCTGGTTACGGTGGGACGGATTACCGCCGCCGTTGCGTTCATCATCGCCATTTTGCTTGCGCCCCAGGTGGAGAAACTGGGTTCGGGCGGGTTCCAGTTTATCCAGAAGTTTACCGGCTACGTGAGTCCGGGTATTCTGTGTATTTTCCTTTTTGGATTGTTCTGGAAAAAGACCACTACCCGCGCTGCGCTTACGGTGGCCGTGGTTCTGCTGCCGCTTTCCATCCTGGTGGATAAAGTATTGTTCCCGGCCATGCCGTTTTTGAATCAGATGGGGCTTTGCTTTCTGATCCTGGCCGCGCTGACCATTGCCATTTCCCTGGCGCGCCCGGAAGACAATACGGGTAAAGTGATCGAATTTCACAAAGGATTCTTCAAAACAGACCGCGTGTTCAACCTGGCCGCTGCCGGGGTGATCCTCCTGTTGATTATTCTTTACACAGTATTTTATTAAATAGAGAAATCCGCTATATTTGCCCCCTCCAACGGAAAACGGTCTTTGCAGTTTGCCGTTGGAGGGTTTGTTTTATAACGCAGAATAAGCGGATGCGGGCGTGGCGAAATTGGTAGACGTACCAGACTTAGGATCTGGCGCCGCAAGGCATGGGGGTTCGAGTCCCTCCGCCCGCACCAGGTGGAATCAGGTAGCGCATTTCAGTAGGGATACATGTTATTCGCTACTTGATACCTACGATCAGCTACTCACCACGGGATACTCAATACGTGCTACTATTACTTGATACTGAATAGATGAATATTACCCAGGAAAAGACCGGAGAACTGAATGCCCTTGTAACAATCAATCTGGAACCACAGGATTACAGGGAGCGCGTGGATAAAGCCATCAAGTCCTATTCCAGGAAAGTGCGGATACCTGGTTTTCGCCCGGGCATGGTGCCCAAGGGACATATAAAGAAGCTGTATGGTAAAAGCATCCTGCTGGAAGAGATCAACACGCTTTTATCGGATGCGCTGAATAACTACATTACCGAAAACAAATTGGAGATCCTCGGACAGCCGCTTCCCAAAAACGACCAGGACAGGGAATATAAGTGGGATTTTGAGGACCAATTCAGTTTCTCTTACGAATTGGGCCTGGCGCCGGATTTCGAGGTGAAATTTACCGACAAGGACAAATTTACCCGCTACCGGGTGACGGCCGACGAGGAAACCGTCAATGACCGGATCAGGAACCTCCGTCGCGGGTACGGAAAAATCAGCAATCCCGAGGAAAGCGCCGAGGGAGACGTGATTAACGCCTCTTTCACCCAATTGGCAACCGACGGAACCGATCTGGAAGACGGAATTCAGGCCGAAGGTTCACTCCGGCTGGAGCTGGTAGACAATAAAAAGATCCTCAAGTCGCTCACCGGATTGAAAGTGGAGGACGAGATCACGATTGATCTGCAGAAAGCCTTCAAGGAAGATGCGGCGCACAAGGTAGCGCATGTGTTGAATATCGACGAAGAAACGGCCAAAGAGCTTAAGTCGGATTTCCGCATGAAGGTGAAAGGCATCAGCCGCATGGAAGAAGCCGAACTGAACGAAGAGTTCTTTAACAAGGTGTTTCCCGAAGGCGACGTTTCCAGTGAGGAGCAGATGCGTGAAAAAGTAGCCGGCGAGGTGGAGGAGGTGATGACTTCACACGCGGACAACAGACTGCAATCCGATATGTATAATCGTGCGCTGGAAAAGTTTAAAATAGACCTTCCGGACGATTTTCTGAAGCGGTGGCTGCAGGCGAGCAATGACAATATTCCCGCCGAGCAGATTGAAAAGGAGTACGATGACTTTGCGAAAAACCTGCGGTTGACCCTGCTGGAGAACAAGCTGCTGAAGGAGAGCGGGGAAGAAGTGAAATCGGAAGACATCATTGCCCTGGCGAAGGAGAAAATCGCGGCGCAGTTCAGAATGTACAGCCCGAATATGCCACTTCCGGAGGAACAATTGAATGAGTACGCCGTTAATTTCCTGCAGGACCGGGAACGCGCCAACCAGCTTTTTGAAGAGATCCGTTCGCGCAAGGTGTTTGAGTATCTGAAAACACTTGTCCGCATTACCGAGAAAGAAATAAGCTACAAAGACTTCCTGGAGTTGAAATAGCCGCGGAAGCCGGGCGCTAAACTTTTTTCGGGCCGACCTGTTCTACAGAGGAAATAATAACAAGAATTGTATGATCAATAAGGAAGAATTCCGTAAGTATGCTGTTAAACATCGCCGCATTAGCAGCATGCATGTAGACAAGTTTATTTCGAGGGTTGAAGATAAGCTGCTTCCCAGCAATATTACACCGTATATCATTGAAGAACGCCAATTGAATGTGGCCCAGATGGACGTCTTCTCACGTCTGATGATGGATCGTATTATCTTTCTTGGCGATCCCATCTACGATATGACGGCCAATATCATTCAGGCCCAACTGCTTTTTCTGCAATCCACCGATGCCCGCCGGGACATCCAGGTCTATCTCAATAGCCCGGGCGGATCGGTTTACGCCGGCCTGGGGATTTACGATACCATGCAATACATCCAACCCGATGTAGCCACCATCTGCACCGGCATGGCTGCCTCCATGGCTGCCGTACTGCTGTGTGCGGGAGCGGAAGGGAAACGGGCGGCGCTGCGGCATGCCCGGGTGATGATCCACCAGCCCATGGGAGCGGCCCAGGGGCAGGCTTCCGATATCGAAATCACCGCCCGGGAGATCGGTTCATTAAAAGAAGAATTATACAATATCATTGCTCATCATTCGAAGCAACCTTACGACAAAGTTTGGGAAAGCTCCGATCGTGATTTCTGGATGAAAGCCGAAGAGGCCAAGGAGTTTGGAATGATCGACGAGGTGCTGGTATCCAGCAAACCGGAGTAAAAAAAAATTGTTAGCTTTATAGAATGAGTAAGACAAACAAAGATGTCCGATGTTCTTTTTGCGATGCCCGCAAACAGGACGTGATGATGCTTATAGCCGGGTTGAATGGACACATTTGTGATCGATGCATTACCCAGGGCTATCAGATATTATCAGAGGAGTTCAACAATGCTCCGGCCAAGAAGAAGAAGCCGAACTCGTTCGATCTAAGCGGTATCAAACCCATTGATATCAAAAAGCATCTGGATCAGTACGTGATTGGACAGGATGACGCCAAACGCGTCATGTCGGTGGCCATTTACAACCATTACAAAAGGCTGAATCAAACGGCGGATAAGGAGGATGTGGAAATTGAAAAGTCCAATATTCTCATGGTAGGGGAGACCGGCACCGGGAAAACCTTGATGGCCCGGACCGTCGCCAAGATCCTGCAGGTACCTTTCTGCATCTGCGATGCCACGGTCCTGACCGAGGCCGGTTACGTGGGTGAAGACGTGGAAAGCATTCTTTCCCGCTTGCTGCAGGCGGCCGATTACGACGTGGCTGCGGCCGAGCGGGGGATCGTGTACATTGATGAAGTGGATAAAATTGCGCGGAAAAGCGATAATCCTTCCATTACGCGCGACGTTTCGGGCGAAGGGGTTCAACAGGCCCTGCTGAAGATATTGGAAGGCACCACGGTGAATGTACCGCCACAGGGCGGACGCAAGCATCCCGATCAGAAGATGATCAGTGTCAATACACAGAACATTCTCTTCATCTGCGGCGGCGCGTTCGACGGCATCGATAAGAAAATTGCCAGGCGGCTGAATAAACATGCCATTGGGTACTCGGCCGCCCGGGAGCATTTCAAGATCGATGACGAAAACCTCTTGCAGTACATCACCCCGGTGGACCTCAAAAGTTTTGGGTTGATTCCCGAACTGATCGGACGGATGCCCGTCCTCACCTACCTCTCTCCCCTGGATAAGGAAACCCTGTTATGCATCCTTACCGAGCCGAAGAATTCCCTTGTAAAGCAGTATAAAAAATTGTTCGAGTACGAAGGGATCGAATTGCAGGTGGATCCGCAGGTGCTTGAATTCATAGTTGATAAGGCGATCGAGTTTAAGCTGGGCGCCAGGGGTTTGCGCTCAATTTTGGAGGCCATCCTCATGGATGCCATGTTTGAGCTTCCATCCACTTCGGATGTGAAACACCTGCATATTACGCTGGAATACGCCCAGGAGAAATTTGAACGTTCAGCCGAGATCAGGAAGCTAAAAGCCGCGTAATCAGTACACATGGATTATTGTTCAACCATTCTGGAAACCATCGGCAATACGCCCCTGGTCAAAATAAACCGTCTCGCTGAAAATATACCCGCGCTGGTCCTGGCCAAGGTGGAAACCTTTAATCCGGGCAACTCTATCAAGGACCGGATGGCGCTCAAGATGATCGAGGACGCTGAAAAAGCCGGTAAACTCAAGCCGGGCGGGACAATCATTGAAGGAACTTCTGGAAATACCGGGATGGGCCTGGCCATTGCGGCCGCGGTGAAAGGATACCGTTGTATTTTCACCACCACCGATAAGCAGTCCAAAGAAAAGATCGACGCGCTGAAGGCCTTTGGCGCGGAGGTGATCGTTTGTCCCACCGACGTGGAGCCGGAAGATCCGCGCTCTTACTATTCCACGTCTTCCAGACTCGAAAAGGAAATTCCGGGCAGCTGGAAGGCAAACCAATACGACAACTTTTCCAATCTGGAGGCTCATTACCAGCAAACCGGACCGGAGATCTGGAAGCAGACCGGGGGCCGGGTAACCCACTTTATTGCCGGGGTGGGAACCGGAGGCACCATCAGCGGGGTGGGACGTTACCTCAAGGAACAGAATCCGGCCGTGAAAATCTGGGGAATCGATACCTACGGTTCCGTATTCAAAAAATACAAGGAAACCGGCGTGTTCGATAAAAATGAGATCTATCCCTACATTACCGAAGGAATCGGGGAGGACTTTTTGCCCAAGTGCGTTGATTTTGATGTGATTGACCTGTTTGAAAAGGTTTCCGACAAAGACGCCGCCCTGATGACCCGCGAGATCGCCCTGAAGGAAGGTATTTTTGTGGGCAATTCCTCCGGCGCGGTCATTGCCGGATTACAGCAGCTGAAAGACCGTTTGAGTTCCGAGGATGTGGTGGTGGTTCTGTTTCATGATCACGGTTCCCGGTACATGGGCAAGATGTTCAATGAAGACTGGCTGATCGAACAGGGATTTCTTCAAAAATAAAACCTTTTAGCCCATCCTATCCCTCTCCCGGTTCCCGTTCAGACCCGTCTGATGTCCGCACCCAGCGCCTGCAAACGATTTTCGATGTCCTGATAGCCGCGGTCAATCTGGGAAACATTATGAATGGTGCTTTTTCCTTCGGCCGAAAGCGCCGCGATAAGCAGGGATACCCCCGCACGGATATCGGGTGAAGTCATTTCAATGCCCCGCAGCGGATACTTTCTTCCCAAACCAATCACATTGGCCCGGTGCGGATCGCATAAAATGATTTGTGCGCCCATGTCAATGAGTTTGTCCACAAAGAACAACCGGCTTTCGAACATTTTCTGGTGAATGAGTACGCTGCCCCGCGCCTGGGTGGCAACCACCAGAATGATACTCAGCAGATCCGGTGTAAAGCCCGGCCAAGGGGCATCGGCGATGGTGAGGATGGACCCGTCGATAAACGTTTCAATCTCGTAGCTATCCTGTGAGGGAATGTAGATGTCATCCCCACGGAGTTCAAATTGTATCCCCAGTTTCCTGAATACGTCCGGGATCTGGCCCAGTTCTCGGTAATGTACATCCTTGATCGTCAGTTCGGATTGAGTCATGGCGGCCAGTCCGATAAAGCTGCCGATCTCGATCATATCCGGAAGCAGACGATGCGAAACACCACCCAAACGGCTTACGCCCTCCACGTGGAGCAGATTGGATCCGATCCCGGAGATTTTGGCGCCCATTCCGTTAAGCATCCGGCAGAGCTGTTGAATGTATGGCTCACATGCCGCGTTGTAGATCGAGGTGGTGCCCTGGGCCAGGACAGCGGCCATGAGAATATTGGCCGTTCCCGTCACGGAAGCTTCCTCCAGCAGCATGTCGCATCCCTTCAGTTCCGGTGCGGAAAGACTGAAAAAGTTTTCCAAGGTATCGTAGTCAAAGCGGGCGCCCAGTTTTTGCAAACCGATAAAATGCGTGTCCAGTCTCCTGCGTCCGATCTTGTCGCCTCCCGGTTTGGGGATCCAGGCCTTTCCGAAGCGTGCCAGCAGGGGACCCACCAGCATGATGGATCCGCGAAGGGCAGCGCCTTTGCGCTTGAATTCCGCCGAGCGCAGGTAATCCAGATCCACCGAGCCGGCCTGGAATGTGAAACTTCCTTTGCCATGCCGCGAGACCGTTACGCCGAGGTCTTCCAGCAGATCAATCAGGTTGTTTACGTCCTTAATGTCCGGCACGTTTTCAACGGTCACTTTTTCGTCTGTGAGCAAGACCGCCGAAATGATCTGAAGGGCTTCATTTTTAGCGCCCTGTGGAATGATCTCTCCTTGAAGCGCTGTACCCCCAATGATTTCAAATGAATCCAACAATCCTCTGGAACTTTAAAGTTAAACTTAGTACCGTTTTCCCCCGTTCTGATTATGACGTTTTTTGTTCTGGTTGCTTTGGTGTGGTTTATTGGATCCTTTATCCCGGATATTCCCGCGGGCCGAGCGTGGATCCACCTTGTTCAGGTTCACACTTTCATCCAGCTCCAGTTCTCCGCCTGAAAGAATGCTGAGATCGCTTTTGATTGTCTCGTCATTTACCGAATCTTTATTCCAGGTGATGTAGGCAAGCTTCATGAAGTTGGCAAGCTGATTGACATATTGGCTTTTCCTTTCGGGGTCTTCGATGGTTTTAGCCTTTTCGATCATCATTTCCACGGTTTTTCCGTAGTGTCTGAACTTGATCCGGCCCGTAGGGTACGAGAGTTTTTCTGGTTTGTTGGTAATGCTTTCGCGGGAAGGAACGGGGTAGGGGGAGTCCACATCCAGTTTAAAGTCGGAGATGATAAACAGATGGTCCCAAAGCTTGTGGGTGAAATCCGAAACGTCCCGAAGGTGGGGGTTCAGCTGACCCATCAGTTCAATTACCGCGTTGGCGTATTTGTTACGTTCTTCCTTGCTGGGCAGACTCATCACAAAATCAACCATGTTTTGGACGTTGCGTCCGTATTCCGCTAATTTCAATTGAGGTCTGGTTGAATTGTATTCAAACGGCCCGGTGAATTTTTCCATGCTTATTAGAGTAAAGGATCGTTATCCGTTGACGATCCGGAGTTTTGCGAATTTAAGTAAAAGTTGCTTTTGTCCAGCATCTTTGAATAAAACTGTTGCTTTTGAGTCGGGGAGGCGACCTTCCAGTTTAACGATGGTTCCAAACCCGAACTTTTCATGTTCAATTTCCATGCCTTCCCGGATCATCGCCGGATCGTCCGGGGCAAAATCGGGTGTGGGAACGTGTTTTTTAACGGCCAGGTTTCTCGCCGGCGCGTTGCCTGTCCGGGGTTTCGGACGGGAGAATGAGAGTCGATCGGACGGACTGGTGCGTTCGGCCGTGCCCAGGCCCGCGCCCTGCCAGGCCCGCCGCTCGTCATCAAAATATGTGCTGTCGGGAGCTGCGAAGGGCGCGCCGATGTCAAGCTCCAAGTATTTCGGATCAATTTCGTCAATAAACCGGCTTTGTTCGCATTGGATCAGGGATCCCCAGCGGTAACGCGTATTGGCGTAGGTGAGGGTCAGTTTCTTTTCCGCCCGGGTAATGGCTACATAAAAAAGCCGGCGCTCTTCCTCCAAATCACTACGCGAATTAAGCGACAGCTGGGATGGAAACAGGTTCTCTTCCATGCCAACTACGTAAACATGCGGGAACTCCAGTCCCTTGGCCGCGTGAATGGTCATCAGTGACACGGTATCACTGTCTCCTTCCTTTTCCTCTACCTTGTCATCGCCGGTCAGCAGGGCGATATCCTGCAGATAAACCGCCAGGCTTTTGTCTTCGATATCCTCCCGCTCACTGAACTCCTTGATGCCGTTGAGCAATTCCTGGATGTTTTCGTAGCGGCTTAAGCCCTCGATGGATTTGTCATTATACAGGTCTTTCAGCAGCCCCGATTGGCTGGCAATGTGGTGCGCTGCATCGTATGCGGGGTGGTTTTTTACCATGACGGCAAAACTCTTGATCATGGTCGCAAAGTTCTGGATGGCTTCTGCCGAACGTCCCCCGATAAACTGTTTGCTGTTTTCCACCACTTCCCACAAGCTTTTGTCGTGCTGGTCTGCGGCCAGTACGAGTTTGTCAAGACTGGTTTTGCCTATTCCGCGGATGGGATAATTGATGATCCGTTTCAGCGCTTGTTCGTCGTTGTGATTTACCGTGACCCGGAAATAAGCGATCAGGTCGCGGATCTCTTTTCGCTGATAGAAAGAAAGACCTCCGTAAATTTTATACGGAATATTCAGTTTTCGCAGCGCCTCCTCCATGGCCCTGGATTGGGCGTTGGTGCGGTACAGAATCGCGAAGTCCTTAAAACGCAGGCCATGGGTTGTCTTTTCAGTCAGAATGGATCCGGCTACGGTTTTGCCTTCTTCATTATCGCTGACCGTGCGGATCACTTTGATTTTCTCGCCCGGTTCATTTTCAGAGAAAATAACCTTTTCGAGCTGATCCCGGTTATTGGCGATGATGCTGTTGGCCGCGTTGACGATGTTCTTAGTGGAACGGTAATTCTGTTCCAGTTTGAATATTTTCAGGTCGGGGTAATCCTTCTCAAAATTCAGGATGTTCTGGATATTCGCCCCCCGGAAGGCGTAAATGCTTTGTGCATCGTCCCCCACCACGCAGATGTTCTGGTGGACCGCTGCCAGACGCTTGACAATCAGGTATTGCGAGAAATTGGTGTCCTGGTACTCGTCCACCATAATGTACCTGAATTTATGCTGGTACTTATGAAGGGCCTCGGGATGGTCCCGGAACAGAATGTTGGTTTTGAACAGCAGGTCGTCGAAATCCATGGCGCCTGCCTTGTAACAGCGGTTAACATAAGTCTGGTAAATCTCACCCAGCCGTTCCCTGCCGGAGGAGATGTCATCCGATTGGATCTGGGTGTTCTCCATGTATTCGCTGACCGAAATCAGGTTGTTCTTTGCAGAGGAAATCCGCTGATACACAAAATTGGGGTTGTACAGCTTGTCATCCAGCATCAACTCTTTCAGGATGGCCTTAATCAGGCTTTTGCTGTCATCGGTGTCGTAAATCGTAAAATTGGACGGATAGCCGATCAGCTCCGCTTCGGCCCGGAGAATTCGCGCGAAGATGGAATGGAAGGTTCCCATCCAAAGATTCCGGGCTTCATCGCCGGTGACAGCCGCGACACGGTCCCGCATTTCTTTGGCCGCCTTGTTGGTAAAAGTCAATGCGAGAATGCGGAACGCGTCTACCCCTTTCTGCAATAAATGGGCAATACGGTAGGTGATCACCCTCGTTTTGCCGGAACCGGCACCAGCCACAATCATCATCGGCCCTTCGGTACTTTCAACTGCGGATCGCTGCGAAGGATTGAGTGTATCAAGGTAGTTCAAAACCTTTCAAAAATAGGATTCTTTCGCTAATAGTTCAAATAAAGTACAAATTTCGCTACCTTGATGTTTCAATTCCAATAGTATGAAAACAAAGACACCGAGCGCGCTCCCTCGCGTTGTTTTTTGCCTGCTCCTTTTATTCCTTGCGGGATGCGGACCAGTGGAAAAGGGGGAAGAGAATGAACCGGTTGGCGGCTATCACGAGGCCATTCTGACCCATGCGCCGGAGGTGCCTCCGCCCACGGGATATACCACCACCCAAAAAGTAATTGTCCGGATGGAAGTGGTGGAAAAGGTGATGCGTCTGGCGGACGGCGTGGATTACACGTTCTGGACCTTCGGGGGAAAGGTGCCGGGTCAGTTCGTCCGTGTGCGGGAAG
Source organism: Anseongella ginsenosidimutans (assembly GCA_029268045.1). Classification (GTDB taxonomy): domain Bacteria; phylum Bacteroidota; class Bacteroidia; order Sphingobacteriales; family Sphingobacteriaceae; genus Anseongella; species Anseongella ginsenosidimutans_A. The sequence continues at coordinate 3,907 of JAJUHF010000049.1, read as the reverse complement.
GAGATATGGTGGAGTTTTATCTGGACAATCATCCCGATAACAAGTTGCCGCACAACATTGACCTGCATGCGGTCACCGGTCCGGGCGGCGGCGCCGAAGCCTCCATGACCGCGCCGGGACATACGACCCAGTTCACCTTCAAGGCGCTGAATCCGGGCCTGTATGTGTACCATTGCGCCACGGCGCCAGTGGGTATGCACATTGCCAACGGAATGTATGGTCTGATTCTGGTGGAGCCCCGGGAGGGCTTGCCGGAGGTGGACAAGGAATTCTACATCATGCAAAGTGAATTCTATACCAAGGAAGATTTCGGAACGCCGGGTGTGACTTCCTTCGATATGCAGAAAGCTCTGGATGAAAACCCCGATTATGTCGTTTTCAACGGATCGGTGGGGGCGAATATGGGCGATCAGGCCATGCAGGTCAATGTGGGGGAAACCGTCCGACTTTATGTGGGCAATATTGGTCCCAGTTTGGTTTCCTCATTTCATGTGATCGGAGAAATATTTGACAAAGTGTATGTCGAAGGGGGAACCCTGGTCAATGAGAATGTGCAGAGCACGGCCATTCCGGCAGGCGGATCGGCAATCATTGAGTTTAAATGCGAGGTTCCCGGTACGCTTACCGTGGTTGATCATTCGGTATTCCGCGCCTTCAACAAAGGCGCTATCGCGCAGATCCACGTCAATGGCGAAGAGAACGTAGCCGTCTTTACGGGTAAACAGAAGGATGCCGTGTATTTGCCGGAAGGATCTGCTGTGCAGTCCATTACCCCTGCGGCGGAAGACAAGCCGGTTCCCGAGCGGAGTTTCAACGAGCGGATGGAACTGGGTAAGATCCTTTACGAGGGGAACTGTGCAGCCTGCCACCAGAAAAACGGGCAGGGCTTGCCGGGCGCGTTTCCGCCGGTGGCCGGTTCCGATTACCTGATGGCCCGGACAGACAAGGGGGCGGGGATCATCCTGTTCGGACTGAGCGGGGAGATCCATGTGAACGGGGTCGCTTACGATGGGATCATGCCGCGGATGATGCTCTCGGATGACGAAATAGCCAACGTGCTTACCTACGTGCGGAATACCTGGGGAAATCAGGGCGATTTGGTTAGCGCGGCCGAAGTGGCCGCCGTAAGAGCAAAAGGCGAATAACGGAATGGATGGGAGATAAGAAATTATTCGGTTTGCTGCTGATCCCGCTGCTGGCGTTTTTCGCGGTCGCAGGAAGGGAAAAACAAGGCGGTGGCGTGGAGAAGCCGGAAGGAATGATCCGTGTGCCCGCCGGGCGGCTAGCGCTTTTTTATGACAACAGCGGTGAAAAGGAGGTAACGGTGGAGTCCTTCTATCTGGATGCGCGTGCGGTTACGAATGCCGAGTTCTTGGTTTTTGTAAAGGCGAATCCGGAATGGTCCCGTTCCCGGGTGCCGAAACTGTTTGCCGATACGGGCTATCTGAAACACTGGAAATCGGATTTCGAGATCGGGAATGAGCGCATCGGCGACAGTCCGGTAACCAACGTATCCTGGTACGCCGCGAACGCGTATAGTAAGTGGAAGGGCAAACGGTTGCCGGAGCTCACCGAATGGGAATACGCGGCGGACAATCCGCCGGTTGATGACCAGCGTTCCCTGAAGGAGATCATTCTGGACTGGTATAGCAAACCGTCACCCAAGGAGCTCCCCCAGGCAGGGAGCGCCTACACGAACCGCCTTGGACTGAAGGATATGCACGGGCTGATCTGGGAATGGGTCGGTGATTTCAACAGCGTGGTCATGGGCAGTGATTCCAGAAGCAACACGGGCATTCAGCGGGAGCTTTTCTGCGCATCGGCCTCCTTTGGCGCCGCCGACCGCGAGGACTACGCTGCGTTTATGCGCTACGCGTTCCGGGGCAGTCTGAAGGGCCGTTATACGGTGAGCAACCTCGGATTTCGCTGCGCGAAAGATTTATAGGACACAGATGATTCGGATGGATCGTATTTTACGGATTTTCCCGCTCGCATGCCTCGGATGTCTCCTTTGGCTGGGCACGGGCTGCTCGGGAAAAGGAAGCCGCGGGGCGGAAAGCGACGGGGGGAATCAAACCAGGTCGGAACATTCCCGGGTTGCGGGCGGAGGATTGCCTGAAACATCGATCTACCAATTCCAGGGAAGCTGGCACACCCAGGAGAACGATACGATCCAATTGCAGACACTCCGGGGAAAAATACCGGTGGTGGCCATGGTCTTTACTCACTGTGAATTTGCATGCCCGCGGATCATTACCGATATGAAGAAAATCCGGAAGGAGCTCCCCCCCGACAAGGCGGATGAAGTAATTTTTGTGCTGGTTTCTTTCGATAGCGAGCGGGATCATCCCGTCCGTTTAAAGGAATACGCCCGGCAGGTAAAGCTAGACGATAAATGGCTGCTCCTGCATGGAAGCGAGGAAAACGTACGGATGCTCTCCCTGCTGCTGGACGTCAATTACCAGAAGCAGACTGGCGGCACCTTTGCCCATTCGAATGTCATTACGCTGCTGAATAGGGAAGGGGAGATTGTCACCCAGGTGGATGGGCTGGGAATGGATGCCCGTCCGATCCTCTCGGGGATCAGCGGGATGTAACGCGCTCACCGGACTTCTCCACAGGGTCTTTTCATGCGATGAGTACCCAAAATAAAGCGGCCCGCTTACAAGCTGGTGATCCACCAGGTAACGCCCGTGGGGTCTTTTACGCCGCCGCTCCGGCCGTACTCCTTGTCCTCCAATTCCAGGACCGCGGTAGCTCCTTCACGCAGGGCGGCCTGATAAGCAGTATCGGCATCCTCCACGTAAATAAAAAGACTTCCTGTGGAGGCTGGCCACTGTTCAGTCGCGTTGCCGACCATGATCACGCTATCGCCGATGCGGACCTCGGCGTGCATGATCCGGCCATCGGGATGCAGGTGCCTCGCGGTTTCCTCCGCCCCGAATACCGATTTGGTGAATTCAACGAATTTTTCCGCGCCGTCCAGAATAAAATACGGCATCAGTCGCTGATGTCCTTTTGGAACGTTCATTGTCTTTGAAATTTTGAATGTATCTAAGAGCGCGAAAATAATGCCAGCCTCCCCTGTTACCGGCCCGAACCCGCTTGGAGAAGTTTCAGGAGGCTGTCTTTGGAGATGAGCTTGTCGAACAGTTCCTTTTTGCTTTCCTGCAGCTGCATGATTTTTTCCTCGATGCTTCCCTCGCAGATCAGCCGGACGGCCACTACGTGTTTCTTTTGCCCGATCCGGTACACCCGGTCAATGGCCTGGTTTTCAACGGCCGGGTTCCACCAAGGGTCGATAAGGTAAACGTAGTCGGCCTGGGTCAGGTTCAATCCGGTTCCGCCGGCTTTCAGGCTGATCAGAAAGATCCGCTTTTCCGGCTCCGATTGGAACGCGCTTACGACGCGTCCCCGGTCGCGGGTCGCTCCGGTAAGATAGGAATAACCAATCCCCCGTTGGTCCAGCTCCTTTCTGACCAGATTCAGCATGGAAACGAATTGGGAAAATACCAGGATCTTGTGGCGGGGGGCCTTGTCTGCCAATTGCTCCAGCAGCAGATCCATTTTTCCGGATTCTTTCACATGGACTTCTTCATCATTCAGCAGTAAGGGAGCGTTGCATACCTGACGAAGCCGGGTAAGCCCTTTGAGGATGTGCACTGAGCTTTTGGGCAGCTCTTCGTTGGTCTTGCTGCAGATATACTCCCGGAATTCCCGTTCAACCAGATCGTACAGACGCTGTTGGGCAGGATGCATGCTGCATCGCAGCACGATTTCGGTTTTTTCAGGCAACTCATCGGCCACCTGCTGTTTGGTTCGCCTTAAAATAAATGGCCGGATCTTCTGCTGAAGTTCCGCGGCGCGTTTTCGGTCCCCGAACTGGTCGATGGGAAGGGCGTAGACT
>JAJUHF010000048.1 GCA_029268045.1 Anseongella ginsenosidimutans | reverse complement strand
GTAAACCGGCTCCCAGGGGCAGCCGCCTACCCAGGCGGTGCATACATCGGTTCCGCCGCTCATGGAACACAGCCAGACATCATCGCGGATGTATTGGTAAACATACCGAAAGGCTTCCGCCGGAAGGGCCGAGCCGGTGGAACCAATGGATCGAAGGGCCATGAGCGGGTATTTTTCACCGATCCGCAAGCCTGCTTTCATGCAGGCGACCAGAAATGGAGCGCTGGTGCCGAAATGATGAATGGGCGCCTCGTTGGCGAGCTCCCATAATGCCTCCAGGCTGGGGTAGGAGGGACTGCCTTCGTAGAGCACGGCGGTTGCGCCAGCCAGCAAGGAGGCATGAACAAAATTCCACATCATCCAGCCGGTGGTGGAATACCAGAAAAAGTTTTCACCCGGGCGCACGTCGTTATGGAAAGTCAGGTATTTCAGATGCTCCAGCAGCATCCCGCCGTGGCCGTGGGTGATAGCTTTCGGCGCCCCGGTTGTTCCCGAGGAATAGAGAATCCAGATGGGATGATCAAAGGGCAGGGGTTCAAACCGCAGGCCTTCGTGGCGCATCTGAATAACCTCCTCCCATAAGCTGACATCCTGCGGACGGGATTTATCCGCTCTTGCAGGAAAAGGGACCAGAATGACCTTTTCCACCGAGGGTAGCTCGCTTCTGATCCGGGCGAGCAGTTCCAGCCGGTCGAATGGACGGCTGTTGTAGGTATAGCCGCTTGAAACGATTAATATCCGCGGCGCGATCTGCCGGAATCGATCCAGGATTCCTTCGGCGCCGAAATCGGGAGAACAGCTGCTCCAGACCGCTCCCATGGAGATGCAGGCCAGCATGCTTACCGTGGCTTCGGGAATGTTGGGAAGGCAGGCAGCCACCCGGTCGCCCGCCCGAAGACCCGCTTTCCGGAAAAAGGCCTGCAGGGCGGCAGTCTGGTCCTCGAGTTCCTTCCAGGACATTTCTTTGACCAACGCAAGTTCGCTCTTATGCAAAAGTGCCGGACGTGCGTCGGTCTTGTGACGGAAAATATGCTCGGCGTAATTCAGCGAGCTTCCTTCGAACCAGCGTGTGCTGGGCATCGGATCGTCCGACATGACCCGGTGGTAAGGGGTGTGGGAGAGGATGTCAAAGTAATTCCAGATACTTTCCCAGAAATCGGCGGGATTTTCCACAGACCATTTCCATAACGAATGGTAATTGTCAAAATCCAGCGCATATTGCTGTTTGAGCCATCGATTGTAACGGGTCAGGTTGGATTGCTCCCGGAAGGAAGCCGAGGGGATCCATATTTTTTCCGGTTCGTGCATGGTCATGCGCTTATTCCGGCAGACCGACGGGTTCGTGGCCGGCTTTTTCCTCGACCCGCTGGATATACGTGGCTGCAGCAACGTCGCCGGTAACGTTCAATACCGTTCTGGACATATCCAGGATCCGGTCTACGCCATAGATAAGTCCGATGGCCTCTCCCGGAACGCCGATGGACACCAGGATGGTGACAATCACCGGCAACGACCCACCCGGAACACCCGCGGTGCCTATGCCAGCCAGGATACAAAGGAATACCACGGTGATCTGGGAAGCGAGGCTTAATTCTACGTTGAAACACTGCGCGAGAAACAATACCGTGATCCCTTCGAACAGGGCAGTGCCGTTCTGGTTGGCTGTGCTGCCGATGGTCAATACAAAGTTAGCAATTGGTTTGGGGACCTTCAACTTTTCAATGCTCACCGCAATGGCGGTGGGAAGGGTGGCATTGCTGGAGCTGGTGGAAAAGGCGGTGATCATGATCTCGCTGGTATTCTTAAAGAATTGCAGGGGGCTGCGCCCGGCAAAGAATTTCAGAATGATCGAATAGGTGACAAACTGATGAATGGCAAGCGCGCCCAGTACGATCAAGACGTATTTCAGCAGTACCAGCAAAAAGGAAGCGCCTACGTTGACCGTGAGGCTGAACAGCAGCGCCGCCACGCCGTAGGGCGCCAAACGCATGGCGTAGCCAATGATCTTGATCACGATTTCGTACAGGCCTTCAAAGAAAGCTTTAACGGGGGCCGTTTTTTCCTGATCCACCGACGCCATCGCGATTCCGAAGATCAGGGCGAAGAACATGACCGCCAGCAATCCGCCGCCCAGGTAATTCGAATCGAAAGCACGGGTCATATCTTCCAACGGGTTTTTGGGGACAATGTTGGTCAGGATATTGCCCACCGTTCTCTCTTTTGCAATCTCGGCGTTTCGGGATGCGGTTTCGGAATCTTCCATGAACACCTCGGTGAGGTAATCGCGCGTTTCGGTGCTCAAACTATCGCCGGGACGGAAGGCGTTAACCATGGTGATCCCGATCAGCACGGAAACCGAACTGACAATCAAGCTGTAGGCAAGCAGCCGAAGGCCGATACGTCCAACGCGCTTCAGGTCGCCGATTTCAGCAATTCCCAGGATAAGCGCCGACAGGATCAGCGGAATGACCGTCATAAAGATCATCCGGAGAAAGATCTGGCCGATGGGCTCCACCCAGGAAACAATGACATCGATGGTATGCGGGTCGGAAACGGTCTGTTTCACAATAATTCCCGCCAGGATGCCAAAAATCATTCCCAACAGGATGCGGGTGTGCAATGCAGGTTTTTTTAGTTTGGGCATTTTTTAGTTTTTTCCTAATTGATTGGTGGCGCAATTTAGGAAAAAATTTCAAGGGCGGTAGCCAGGGCTTGGTCCAGTGCCGGCTGATTAACTGCAGGCGCATTTCCCTTCTCCCGGACGAATTCGATCAGGTTTTCGGTAGCCATGTTTCCAAGGAGGGTATCAGCCGCCATGGGACAGCCTCCGTAGCCTTTCAGCGCCCCGTCGAACCGGCGGCAACCCGCCTGCCAGGCCGCTTCAATCTTGGGCTTCCAATTATGTGTTTCGGTGTGAAAATGGGCGCCCCAGGTGATCTGGGGCAGCGCAGGGATCAGCTGATCGTATAATTTGCCGATCAGGGCCGGAGTGGCCACGCCCACGGTATCGGCAAGAGAAATGGTTTTCACCCCCAGGGATACTACCTGTTCAGCCAATTCCAGGACCGTTTCCGGATTCCAGGGATCGCCGTAGGGGTTCCCAAAACCCATGGAAAGATAGATTGCCAGCGATTTATTGCTTTTCAAACACAATTCCTGAATCCGGGCTACCCGGTCGAGCGATTCACTGATGCTGCTGTTCGTATTGCGCTGCTGAAAGGTTTCGGAAACCGAAAGCGGAAATCCGAGCCAGGTGATCTTTTCTTCTGCAGCCGCTTCGCGGGCACCCCGTTCGTTGGCTACGATGGCCAGCAAGCGGGTAGGAGAGCCGTCCATGTCCAGACCGCGAAGTACCTCGGCCGTATCCCGCATCTGAGGAATAACCGATGGGGAAACATAACTTCCAAAATCAAGGGTATGGAAGCCTACCTGGAGCAGTTGGTTGAGGTAATTTATTTTTTTTCCGGTCGGAATGAACTGCTCGAATCCCTGCATGGCGTCCCGAGGACACTCGATCAACTCGATTTTGTCAGCAGGCATCATGCGGCAGGTATCAGGTCGTCTGCGCTTCCTTTTTCAGCTCCCGGTCGAAAACAAAGGCCCCGAACGGAATGAGCGAAGCGATGAATCCGCGGGTCGCTTTCAGCAGCGTCCATTTACGCTTGAGGGTCACTTCCAGAAGGGCGATCATAAACAGGATAAAAAGCAGTCCATGAAGCCAGCCGCTGTATTTTACCGCCTCGGGAAACCCCGCAAAATATTTCAGGGGCATGGCGATAAACACCAGGAAGAGGTAGGAAATACCTTCGGTAATGGCAACCAGACGGAAACGTCCAAGGGGCGTGGTAAAAAATTCATTCATGATTACGTATCTCTTTCGCTGATAATACCTCTTTTTCTGTTCACGGGGCGAATGATAAGCCGGATGCCCCGATCGTAGCTGAAATAATTCCAAATCCAGTTCACGAAAACTACCATTTTATTCCGGAAGCCCACCAAGGTCATCAGGTGAACGAACATCCAGACAAACCAGGCGAACAAGCCGGCAAAGCGGACATACCCCATGTCTACCACGGCTTTGTTCCGTCCGATGGTGGCCATGCTTCCTTTATCGAAATAGGAGAAAGGTTCCATTTTTCCACCGTTTATCAGGCGGATGATATTCTTCGCCAGGTGATTGCCCTGCTGAATGGCCGTGGGAGCCACCCCGGGATGACCGTTGGGATATTCCTCTGAAATGGCCGCCGCCACATCGCCGATCGCAAAAATACGGTCATACCCTTCGATCTGGTTGAATTCGTTCACTTTGTAGCGGTTGCCGCGTACGATCACCTCGGGATTGAGCCCTTCAATGGTCTTTCCCTTTACCCCGGCGGTCCAGATGACGTTGTAGGATTCGAATTTTCTCCCCGTATGCAGGGTGACCGTTTTTCCGTCGTAACTTAATACGCGGGCGTTCAGCCACAGGTTGACTCCCATTTCCTTTAAGAACTTGGCGGCTTTGGCACTGGCGTTGTCGGACATGGCCCCGAGTAATTCCGAGGTGCCTTCCACCAGGTTGATCTGCATTTTCCGAAGGTCCAGGTCCGGGTAATCCTTGGGCAGTACGTGGTTTTTCAGTTCCGCGAGCGCTCCGCAGATCTCCACCCCGGTAGGGCCGCCACCCACCACCACGAAATTCATATGTGCTTCCTGTTCGTTGATGCTGTCTTCCAGCAGCGCCGCTTCGAAATGCTGCAGGATGAGGCTTCGCAGATCCAGCGCTTCCGGCACGGTCTTCATGGGCATGGTGGTCTGCTCAATCTGTTCATTTCCGAAGAAATTCGTCTCAGAGCCCGTCGCGATAACCAGGAAATCGTAATCCGTGTGCCCGATGGAGGTGTGGATCACTTTCTGCTCTGGGTCGACCGACAGTACTTCCGCTACGCGGAATGTGAAATTCCGCTGGTTTTTGAATATTTTCCGAAGGGGGTACGCAATGGAATCGGGTTCCAGACCGCCGGTGGCGACCTGGTACAGCAGCGGTTGGAAAGTGTGGTAATTATGCTTGTCGAACATAATTACCTGGACTTCTTTATTCCGTAATTTTTTGGCCAGGCTGATGCCGCCAAATCCGCCGCCAACAATGACGACCCGGGGGAATGAGTTTTCGGGAAGTTCTATAGTCATGTGCTCTATTTTAACCGCAAAAATTCCTGTTTGTTTCGCAGCCGCCTCTTTCCCCCGCACATTCCGGTACGCGTGGCGTTCCGGCGGAAAAAATGCAAGGGCCGGGAAAGATGCGGATCGCTTTCTCCCGGCCCTCGTGTATCCGTTGGATGATCGTCACGCCTCAGGTGACCGATCTTTTTTTAAGCGCTTGTCACTGCTTCCGGTTTTTTAGCTTCCGCCGGTGATTTTCTGATGAATTCCACCACCACCGGTGTGGCTACGAATAAAGAGGAGTAGGTACCAAAAACAATACCAATGATCATCGCAAATGAAAATCCTCTCAAGACTTCGCCGCCGAAGATAAACAGAATGATCAATACCAGGATGGTACACAAACCGGTTACCACCGTCCGGCTCAATGTGCTGTTCAATGCATTATTGATGACCGTAGGCATGGATTCGTTTTTACTCCGGTGTAGTCCCAGGTATTCCCTGACCCGGTCAAAGATCACAATGGTATCGTTGATCGAGTAACCCATCACGGTAAGCGCCGCGGCGATGAACTGCTGGTCAATATCCAGCGAGAAGGGAAGCCATCCATCAAAGATGGTAAAGATCGCCAGCAGCACAAGCACGTCGTGGGCAAGCGCCACCAGGGTTCCCATGCCGAACTCCCACCTTCTGAATCGGGCAAATACGTACAGGAATACCCCCAGCAAGGCAAGCAGCACCGCATAGACTGCCGATCGCTTGATGTCGTTTGCAATGGTCGGTCCCACTTTCTGGGCGCTTTGGATCACATAATCGGGTCCCACCGTACGAAGCCCTTCTTCCAGCGCGCGGCGCGCTTCGGCTTCGGCGGTTGCGCTGGTACTGTCAATCAGGTAGGTGGTCGTAATTTTCACCTGGCTGAAATCGCCGTAGGTCTTCACCTCGGGTTCTGCTCCAAAGGATACTTCCAGGGCATTCCGGACATCCGCGGTGGCGACATTCTCGGTAAAATCCACCACGTAGGTGCGCCCGCCTTTGAAATCAACCCCCAGGCTGAATCCTTTTACGAACATGGATACCACGCCGGCGAGTATAATCACGCTGGAAACAAGATAGAATTTTTTTCTACTGGCAATGAAATCGAAATTCGAGTCGCGGAACCAGCGTTCGGTTAATTTGATCGAGAAGGTGATCTTCCGGTCTTTGTTCAACATGGATTCGAAGATCAGCCGGCTGATAAATATGGCCGTAAACATGGAGATCAGGATCCCGATGACCAGCGTGGTGGCAAAGCCCAGAATGGGGCCTGAACCGAAGATCCACAGGATGATACCCACCAGGATGGTAGTCACGTTGGCGTCAATAATGGCGGAATACGCGTTCCTGAAACCATCCGGGATGGCTTTTTTCAACCCTTTCCCCAAATCCAGCTCTTCCTTGATCCGTTCGTAGATCAGCACGTTCGCGTCCACGGCCATCCCGATGGTGAGTACAATACCAGCAATACCCGGCAGGGTAAGCACCGCTCCCCAGGCGGCAAGCACGCCCATGAGGAAAAAGAGATTGACCAGCAGTGCAATATTGGCTACCCATCCGGCCCGGGCGTAATAAAACACCATGAAGGCAAGTACAACCACAAAGCCTACGATGGATGAAATCAGACCGGCCTGAATGGACTCCTGGCCCAGTGTGGGACCTACCACCGCTTCTTCCACAATTTTAGCCGGGGCAGGCATGCGACCCGCTTTCAGCACATTGGCAAGGTCCTGGGTTTGTTCCACCGTAAAGCTGCCGCTGATTTGGGATACCCCTCCGGCAATTTCCGATTCAACCCGCGGAGCGGAATACACCACCCCGTCCAGGACAATGGCGATGGACTTGTTGTCGTTTTCATTTCCTACCACACCGGCCGCTTCGGCGGTTATCCGGCGCCATTCACGAGCGCCCACGCTGTTCATGAACATGACCACTTCCGGCTGCCCGTTCTGACCGAAGTCACTGCGAGCGTCTGAGATCACATCCCCCGCCAGGGCTGGACCCGCGTCGCGTCCGGCCATTTTAAGCGCGTATAACTGGAAGGTTCCCCGGTCGTCCACCGGATTGACACCCCAGGCGAATACCAGGTCATAAGGGAAGTTCGCTCTGATCTCCGGCATGGAAAGGTACTCTATGACCTTGGCCGTATCGCGCTGGGAAGCATACCCAATCGTGGGTCCCGATGCCGGTAGCTGCTGTCCGCCCTGACCGCTTAGGATAGCGGGCGAAAGTACGGCGAACAAGGGGTTCTGCGATTCGAATTCCGCCGAGAATGCGTCCTCGCTGGTGTCGCTTGCAGCCGAATCGGATCCGATCCGGTCCAGGAGCGATAGGGCGTCGTCATCGGTGGTATCGCCCGTCGCCGGGCTTTCCGGTTCGGCCGTTTCCGGCTCTGCGGCCTGGGCGACCTCCTCCGACTGTGAGGAAGCGCTGTCGGTCTGTTCCGTATTTAGTTCCAGAATGCCCGCCAAGGCCGTATTGGCAGCCATCAGGGAGTTGATCACTTCGGCATTTTCATAGGTTTTCCAGAATTCCAGCTTTGCAGAACCCTGAAGGAGTTTCCGAACCCGTTCCGGGTCGTCGATCCCGGGAAGTTCCACGGCGATCCGGTTGTTTCCGGCCCGTTGCACGTTGGGCTGGGTCACCCCGAACTTATCCACCCGCGTCCGGATAATATTGAACGACCGCTCAAAGGCGCTGTTGGCTTCCTCGGTCAGAAACTGCTCCACTTCCTGGTTGGAAGAGTTCAGCGTGATCCTGGACTGGTTTTCGGGAGTAGCAAAAAGCGATGAGAGTTTGCTGTTGGGTGCAAGGGACTCGTAAGCGTTTACAAACAAGGAGATGAAGCTTTGCTGACTTGTTACGGCCTGTTGCTGGGCCTGGTCAACCGCCTGATTGAAGAGCGGATCTTCGTTGTAGTTTGCCAGCGCCCGCACCAGTTCGGCAAGGGAAACTTCGAGGGTTACGTTCATGCCCCCCTTCAGGTCCAATCCGAGATTGAGCTGGCGTTCTTTTACATCCTGATACGTGTATTGTTCAATCCCGAGATCGTAAACCACCTCCGTGGACATGGAATCCAGGTATCTTTTCTTTAATTCTTCATTTCCGTTGGCATACGTTTCGGCCTTCTGCTCTACTCTCCAGGACACGTAGGTGAACGACAAAGCATATGCACAGGCTATCGCGAAAATAATGGCTAAGAACCTGATAGCTCCTTTTCCTTGCATTTTGGGTTATGTTTAAAGTAAAAATCGTGACAACGTAAAATTTTTAAGGACGCAAATCTAATTATTTTTTCGCTGATAGGTCACAAAAGAAAAATCATAGGGATTTTTTTCATTTGCCTGGTGGTCTTCGCGAAAAGTTTCTTCCCAGATCTGCGGATTTATTTCCGGGAAATAGGTGTCTCCGTCAAAGGTTCCGTGAACTTCGGTTATATAAAGTGTTCCAACGAGTTCCATGGCCTGACGGTAAATCTCGCCGCCACCGATGATGAATACGTTTTCTTCCTGGCTGCTGATCTGCACGGCTTCCTCCAGGGAGTGGACCACTTCGCAACCCGGAGCCTGGTAATCGGTCTGACGGGTAATTACGATGTTGTCCCGGTTGGGCAGCGCTTTGCCGATGGATTCAAATGTTTTCCGGCCCATGATCACCGTGCTTCCGGTGGTCAGGTCCCGAAAATGTCTTAAATCGGCGGGCAGGTGCCAAATGAGTCCGTTATTCTTTCCTATTGCGTTATTTTCAGCCTTGGCGGCAAGAATACTTAAGTTCATCATGCGTATTATACAGCTACCGCGGCTTTGATATGCGGGTGAGGATCGTAATCGCTCAAGGTAAAATCTTCAAACTTAAAATCGAATATATTCTTGACCTCCGGATTCAGCGTCATGGTGGGCAACGGCCGGGGCTGGCGGCTGAGCTGCAGTTTTACCTGCTCCAGGTGGTTGCTGTAAATATGGGCATCCCCCAGCGTGTGAATGAACTCCCCGGGTTGCAGCTCGCAGACCTGGGCCATCATCAGCGTAAGCAGGGCGTAGGAGGCGATATTGAAAGGCACGCCCAGAAAGATATCCGCACTGCGCTGATACAGCTGGCAGGACAGTTTTCCCTCGGCTACATAAAACTGAAAAAGCGCATGGCAGGGAGGCAGGGCCATCTTTTCAATGTCGGCCACATTCCAGGCGCTGACGATCATTCGGCGGGAGTCCGGATTGCTCCGCAGAGTCTGGACCACCTGACTAATCTGGTCTGCATGGCCCCCGCCGGGCAGTGGCCAGGAACGCCATTGGTAACCATATACCGGGCCCAAGTCCCCGTCCTTGCCGGCCCATTCATCCCAGATACTTACTCCGTTTTCTTTCAGATAGGCAATGTTGGTATCGCCGCGGAGAAACCAGATCAGTTCGTGAATGATCGACCGCAGATGGAGTTTCTTCGTGGTCAGCAGGGGAAAGCCCTCAGCCAGGTCGAAACGCATCTGATGACCGAAAACACTTAAAGTCCCTGTGCCGGTGCGATCTTCCTTGGCCGCTCCATTATCCAGCACATGCTGCATCAGGTTCAGGTATTGCTTCATAACATTACCTGCAAATCTACTAAACCCGGCTTTCAAAGCGAAAAAATCCACGAGAAAAACTATTTTCGTGCCATGACCGTATTTCCCCATGCCAAGATCAATATTGGTTTACATGTGATTGCAAAGCTCGCCGATGGATACCATCGGATCGAAACGGTGCTGTATCCGGTAAAGATCCACGATGTGCTGGAGATGATCCCCCACCGCCGGGGAAAGAGCCTGGAGTTTTCCGTTTCAGGCGATGCATCGCCTCTTGCGGTGGAGGATAATTTATGCGTGAAAGCGTTCCGCCTGCTTGAAAAGCGATTCGATCTGCCTCCGGTGAAAATGCATCTGCATAAAACAATTCCGTCGGGGGCTGGATTGGGGGGCGGATCATCCGACGCGGCTTATACCTTGCGGCTGGCGAATGAATTGTTCGGCCTGGGAATGCACGATACTGAATTGGCCGGGCTGGCGCGACAATTGGGGAGCGACTGCGCGTTCTTTATAGACGACCGGCCCGCTTATGCATTTGGGAAAGGGGATCAACTGAGGACGTCGGCGGTTGATCTAAGCGGTTGCTTCCTGGTTGTGGTCATGCCGCCGCATCAGGTTTCCACGGCCGCGGCCTACCGGCAGGTTGTTCCCCGCAGGGCGGATCACTCCCTTGAACAGAGCTGCATGGCGGACCCGTCCACCTGGAAAGGGCGCATCCGGAATGATTTTGAAGCGACGGTTTTCCGGGATTTTCCCGTACTGCCGGAAATTAAAGACATGCTATACCGGGAAGGGGCGGTGTACGCGTCTATGAGCGGCAGCGGGGCGGCCCTGTACGGAATATTCCCCGAAAAGGTAGCCCTTCCCGCCCTGGAGCGGGAGTGCCGCGTATTTTACGACGTATGATAAACGATCACCTGGAATCAACCGGCCGCTTGTCAAATGCGGTCCCGGTCCCAGTCGGTGTCGTTTTCGTCCCGGATGTACTGCCGGTCCTCCGGGCTCAGGGGCCGGGTTGGTTCGGGCTGCTTTTCCTTGACAATGACGGTTTCCTTTATCTTTCTTCTCCGTCCCATCCTGCCTCCCAGGTAACCGGCAATAAAGCAGATTAGCGCGGTGGATACCAGGAAAATGGATTTGTACACCTGAAGCACGGGCCCGCCGCTTCCGGGAACCAGTTTGATGTCCATCAGCTCAAAGTTCAGCATGAACAGGTACGTGACTGCGGCCGTGACAATCACAATGAAGATGGTTTTGAAGCTCATAATGCTAAATTATAATTTAATATCAGTTCGAAGAAAGGCGATTTAACTTCTTTGTTCCTAAAAAAGACAACTTTCGTTCCAATGTCGAATTCGGGCATATACAAACGGAAAAAATGGGCATCCGCCCGGAACTCAAACCCGAAAGAATCGGGGGCGTCGGAGCGGCCGAGATTTTCATAGTCGGCAAACAGCCCCGCTTTGATCCGTTTAATATAGGCAATCGTCCCGAGCTCCAGATCCGGATAGGCCAGGGGAAAGCGGTAATCCAGAAGCAGGGTGTTTTTCAGCGGGCGGACGCGCGGCAGCTGGGAGGCGCCGCTGATTTCCGGAATTTCGTTAGTAAAGCGGTACTGTCCGTCGCTTTCCTGGAAATTAAAGCCCGCCGAGAACGAATGATGCCGGAACAGGCCCGGGAAAATGAATAAACTCCGCACGGCGAATAAATTTCCCGATAGGCGCTTATCCAGGGCGAGGCTCCGGTGAAGGACCGATACGGTTTGGGCGAACCGCGGCGCCAGGTCGCGCGGACTTTTGATCTGCTGGCGCGTAAACAGGAAGCGGTTAATCCAAGGGAAGCCGATTTCGCGGATAAAGCCCGCGGGCGCATCCGGAAGGTGATAGCGGGAGGTATAGCTGCTACCGGTGGACAGGTAGATTCCGTAGCCGTAATTCCGTTTGGTAAAACTCAGGGGAACCGCCGCCGAAAATTCCACCTCATGTTCCCTCCAGGTAAACGGGCGCGCCTGCGCGCCGGTTCCACTGACCGCCTCCCGCATCCGGTTGATATAATCGGCCGAAAACACGGGATAATAACGCTTGAACGCAATTCCTGCGGTGTACTCGCTGCTTTGGAGACTCAGATTGTAATTATAGCCCGTTTGAAAAGACAGGGTGTTCAGCAGGTTATTGGACTTCAGACGTAGTCCGAGGAAATAATTGTCGTCGTCATTCACCCCGGCGGTGGGGCTCACGCTGTGAAAATTAAAAAGCCGGCCGGCCCCCTTGTAGTTGCTTACCGGGTAGCTTACCGAGACGGCCCTTCCGTTTTGTTCTACTTTCGGTCCGGGGAAATCCGGCGGCCGCTGACCGGGGATCTCACGGAGGATGCCGTCCGCCGAATCCAGGCTGATGCGGGCGATATCCATTCCCTGAGGAACAAAATGGTTGAATAACAGGCTGCGATCCCTGGGGTTATATTGCGGGTGAGACGCTTCGAACAGCGCCCGGGTGAGTTGGCGGGTGGTTCCGCTATCCGGGTCATACAGGTATAGGTTTCCCACCCCGTCATAATGGGACTGGAAAACAATTTCCTCTCCCGCAAACTGGGGGAAGCCCGAATCGAAATAATCCGCCTCCCGGATTGTCTGGAACTGCCCGGTTTCGATCCGGTAGATTCCCATGCTGCGTCCCCGCTCCCCGGTGAGCATGAAGACAACCCGCTCGCCCGGTTCGTCCAGGGCTGGATGATGGATCTGTTCGCTGAATTTCGGGGATTCCCAAAGCTCCCGTCCGGTCGCTGTTTCCAGCAGGACCAGGGAATGCACGTTATCGGTCCCGATTTTAACCGCAATAATCTTTTTTCCATCGGCCGAAAGTGAAGGAGAAAATAAGCGCGAACGGTGGGTAAGTTGCCGGAAGGCACCCCGGTCGAGGTCGTAGGTATTGATCACGGAATAATCCCGGTACCGGTATCGGGGGTCGTATTTTATTTCGTCCCAGACAATTTTTCCCGCCGCATAATCGAACCAGGGCGCGGTTTGCGGTCCGATGGAAAGGATTTTCCGCTCCCTTCCGGAAGAGTCGATCCGGACAAAGGCCGGCGCATGACCGTACCCCCGTCGAAGGCTGATGACGGCTTGGCCATCCAGGGGATGCGGGTGGAAGTAATCCGTTTTTACATCCTTGTTCCGGTGGTTCAGCGCGGGGTAGCTTACCGTTTCCAATTGGACCCCTTCGTTTTCCCACCGCTGGCGGAGCGTCGCGGTGCTTGCTTTGAACAATCCCGCATTCGGCATGCCGATGTACCTATTCAGGGAAGAGGAAAAGGCGCCCGGCATGGGCGCGCGGAGGATGGCGCTCCGCAGGATCTTCCTGTAAACCGAATCCGGATAGTTTTCCCGGATGTGCGCGGCCATAAAGTAACCCATCCGGTAGTAGTCCGGCACATTGTCTTTATAGGAGCCGAAAAAGTATTTCGAATAGGAGTAATTCTTTCCCGTAAGCAGGTTAGCCCGGAACTCCTTTTTCCAAGCCGGCATGCGTCCCCGACCGGCCGGGGTAAGCTCGGTTTCCGTATAGACCGCATCGCCCTCGATTAGCCAGATGGGCATGGACGCGCCGAATAACGCGAACTGAATTTCCTGGATCAAGGGGAAGCGCACCTTTTTGGTGCGGATCACATGATTGATCTGTGCCACGTGCCGGAGCTCGTGAACCGCCAAACGGCCCATCCAGTCGGTGGGCTCGTTATCCTGCGGCGGGGTGGTGAACAGCTCGGCCCGTTTCGGTCCCAGGCTGACAAAACCATTGGAGATCACCGTCTGGTTTTGAAGAAGGATAGGGGTCTTTTCCGGAAATGGATGGAGCGACCCTGCCGCTGACTGACCGAAGTGCTCCAGCAGGTTGGCCGTACGCTGCGCTTCCTCACCCAGGCTTTCCGGAAACAGAATACGGAAGCGGGGCGTTTCCATTTTCTTCCAGCGGATGCCCGGCGGATTCTGCCCGTAGTCGGTCAGCTGAGAAAACGCAATATTTGAAGTTGTAATGCAGATAAATAGTATTAACAACTTGATAAAAAGATAGTTGTATTTATGTGATGTGCCCCGCTGCATACATTGCTAATAGTTTTTGCAAAAAATCCGGATGTGATTAAAGTGACGATTTATTTGAGGCCGTATAAAACTCTGATTTTTCGGTGGTTTGTATTTCGAGTAGTCCCATCAAAATGAGATTGACCAATGCCCTCGAGGCCTTTTTTCGGTTCAGCCCTACCAATTGGCAATAGGCGCGTAAGGTAATGCTTCCGTGCTCGTTCAGATAGTCCATCAGCATTTTTTCTCGCTCGGTGTATTCCAGCAAAATATGCGCCTGATCCCTTTGTTTTTTCATGACCTGGATCAGGATGGGACTTGCCAGTACACTCTTATCGTTTACCCGGATGTAGCCCCACCATTTTTTGTCTTCGCCCAACGCGAAGTGAGGCTTGGTTGTGCTTTCATCAATTTCAGCAAGCAGCACCATCCGGTTGTCCACGTAGACTTCTTCAAACCGGGGAACGATCGGGGGATTGCAGTAGTCGTTTCCAGCCACGGCCAGCATGAACTTTTCCTCTTCTTCGGACGAGACGCCGGCTACATCCCCGTTGTCTTCCACTCCAACGAGTAGTTTCCCTCCGCTTGTATTGGCGAAAGCGCTTAGGGTCCGGGCTATTTTTTCATAGTTGGAGATGGTCTTTTTGAAGTCGAGCGTCAGCCCTTCCCCGTCCAGTATGAGTTTTTTAATGCGCGTAGGACCGTCCATTGTATCGTGTTGTTAACTTTTGGCAATCTTCCGCATGTAAATCTCGGTTTCCGCAAAAGCGCAGAGCTCATTGCGGGTATTCCGGATCTCAATCGGATGTTTTTTTACGAATTTTCCGACCCGGTTCAGCTCGTCTTCCGCTTCCTGGATATCGGCTTCGCTCAGCGAAAAGTGAATCGTGAGGGCGGTGTCTCCGGGTTTTTTATAGTCGATGCTCGCACTTTTAAGCCAGCTTTGGATCGTGAAGCCTTTGCGGGCGAAGATTTGCCAGTACATGAACACGTAAACCGGATCCACGGCGCTGAAAATGGTTCCCCCGAAGGTCGTCTTATTGTAGTTCCGGTTGAACAGACTCCGGGCAATCCGTACTTCCGCCGTGCGGAAACCGCTGCCAAAGCGTTTTACGCTAATCCGCTGGAAGAGCAGGGGCGGATACAAACTAAGCACCCAACGGGCATTTCGTTCGGACAGGATCATCGATGTAAAAGTAATCATTTACTTATTCATCTACCGAATTAAACGATTTCTCCCTATTTTAGCCATTTAATTCCAGATACGATGCGTTTGACAACAGAACAGTGGTTTTCACGACTCCAGGACAGCATTTGCGCCGAATTAATGGAGGGCGGGGAAACCGTGCCTTTTCGCGAAGACAAGTGGGAGCGGGAGGGCGGCGGCGGGGGCCGGACCCGGGTACTGCAGGAAGGAACCGTGATTGAAAAAGGCGGTGTGAACTTTTCGGCCGTGCACGGTCTGCTTCCACAGCCGGTACAGGAATCGTTCAAGGTGGATGAAAGTGAATTTTTCGCGACCGGTGTTTCCATCGTGCTGCATCCGCGGAATCCGATGGTGCCCATCATCCACATGAATGTCCGGTATTTTGAGTTGACAGACAAACAGAGCGGGAAGCTGAGCCGGCAGTGGTTCGGGGGCGGAATTGACCTGACTCCCCATTACGTGGACCCGGAGGATGCCCGGTTTTTTCACCAAACCCTGAAAGAAACCTGCGACCGGTTCCATCCGGACTACTATCCCCATTTCAAAGCCTGGGCAGATGACTATTTTTATATTCCCCACCGGAACGAAACGCGTGGAATAGGAGGGATCTTCTTTGACCGCTTATCCGCGAACGATACATTCCGTATTGAAGATCGCTGGGAGTTTGTGAAGGCCGTGGGCGAAACCTTTACTAAGGTTTACCTACCGCTGATCCGGAAAAATCAGCAAAAAACCTTTACGGAAGAACAGAAACAATGGCAGCTTTACCGCCGCGGACGATATGTGGAATTCAATCTGGTGTACGACGCCGGCACCAAATTCGGGCTTCAGACTTCGGGACGGATCGAATCCATTCTGATGAGTCTGCCGCTTCATGTTTCCTGGCCTTATAATTTTCAGCCGGCCGCCGGTTCCGAGGAGGAAAAAACGCTGCGCTGGCTCCGGAAAGGGGTAGACTGGGTCTGAACGGACAAAGCCGGGCCAATGGAACTGCAGGCTGAACGGGTGCTTGAGGAACTGAACAATCGGCTTCCGCTTACCTTCGCGCTGGACAGGGAGCTGTCGGGCAGCTTCCGGCTTGGATTGAACAACCCGGATCTGATTTTCCAGTTCAATTTGCTTCCCCGCTCTCCGGCGGATGAAAAGCCGCTTCAAACCTGGCGGCAACAACAGGAAGAGCTGGCGGCCCAAAATAAAACCTTGATCCATATCTGGGAAGACCAATGGACCCGCCGCAGGGAAGCGGTGCTATCACGCATTGCAGCCGTAGCAGGTGTCTGCCAGACTATACACGGCAGGGAAACCACCGTGAAGCGGATTGAGGCGCCGGTGGCGGCCCGCTTTCTGGCCGAGCATCACCTGCTGGTTCCGCTGAAAGGAAAATACCGCTTCGGACTGGTTCACGGAAATGAGCTGGTCAGTCTGGCTGTCTTTAGCGGAGGCAGGAAAATGGCCGGCAGGCCTGCCAGCTACCGTTCTTTTGAATTATTGCGCTTCTGCCACCGGGGCATGTATCTGGTGCAGGGCGGACTGAGTAAACTGCTGGCCGCGTTTCATGCGGCATTCCGGCCTTCGGACGTGATGACTTATGTGGATCTGGACTGGTCGGAAGGCCATGCGTTCCGCCAGCTGGGTTTTATTCCTTCCGGAACGCGGCCTCCCCAGGAGTTCTGGATAAATCCGCGGGAGCAGCTTCGGCACTATCCCGGAAGGCTGCCGCTACCCTTGGAGCGCTCCTCGCCGGAAGCGCTTCACCAGGCGGACTATTATAGCATACACAATTGCGGCAGTCTTAAACTGATCAAAAAATATAAGGAGTGAGCCGGATTCTTACCATACTGGGTCCGACCGCAGCGGGAAAAACAGCGCTGGCGGTAGCAGTGGCAAAGAAACTGGACGGCGCCATTCTCAGCGCCGATTCCCGGCAGGTGTTCCGCGGGATGGATATCGGTACCGGAAAGGACCTGGGCTCCTACGGCACGGTTCCCCGTTTCCTGGTAGATATCCGCCCGGCGGGAGCGTCGTATCATGTATCGGCCTACCGGGCCGATTTCCTAAAAGCGCTTTCCCGGGTAAGGGAGCTGAAAAAAGTCCCCATTCTTTGCGGAGGGAGTGGCCTGTACATTCAGGCCGCCCTGCAGGGGCTGCCCTTTGCAGACATTCCGGTAAACCGGGAACTCCGCCGCAGGCTGGAAACCCTGACCCAGGCCGAATTGCTTGCCCGTTTTCACGATACGCCTTCGGCTTACAGCGTATACGCCGATACCAGTACACGCAAACGGTTGATCCGGGCGATCGAGATTGGGGAGTATTTGCGCGGCCGGAACTCCTTGCCGTCTGCTTCGCTCCCGTCTTTCCGAGACGATCGGGACGCCCCAGAGGTTCCGGCAAGCTTTCGGCCCGGACTGACCATTGGCATTCAGCTGCCCTTATCCGTGCGCCGGGAGCGCATTACCGTCCGGCTTCATCAGCGTCTGAAGGAGGGGTTGCTGGAGGAGGTAAAAGCGCTGCTAGACCAAGGAGTTCCGGCTGAGAAATTGATTTTCTATGGTTTGGAGTACAAATTCGCTGTGCTCTATCTGCAGGGAGCGTTAGATTATGAAACCATGACTGTTCGCCTGAATACGGCCATTCATCAATTTGCAAAACGCCAGATGACGTTTTTCCGTAAACTTGAAAAAGACGGATTGCCAATTATCTGGATAGACGGAACCCAGACGCTGCAGCAACAGCTCGAGGCCGTATTGCAGCGATGGGAGGAAGGCGGCGGATAGGATATCTATCTTACCGGCCGAAGTCAGCTGGCCGGCAGCAGGAGGCCGGCCGCACCGAGCAGTCCCGCATCGTTCCCCAGGGAGGCCTTTTTAATCCGCAGGTCTTCGATATAATATCCGGGAAGCCGGCTCTCCAGGACTTTTTTCAGCCCGGGGTAGATAAATTCAAACGCGCCCGAAAGACCGCCGCCGAGGAGTATGCAGGTCACATCCAGCAGCCGTACCGCCGCAACCAATCCTTCGCCGAGGAGCGTTCCTAAATAATCGAATAAAGAAGCCGCCAGCGGGTCGCCCTGAACAGCTGCTTCATAAATAGCTTTCCCGTTCAGGCGGTCGCTGCGAAGCCGCGTAGTTTGCGAATAATTGCTCAACCGGGCTTCGGCGTAGCTCAGAAAGCCCTGCAGTCCGATCTGCTCTTCCAGCGTTTTTTCCCGCCCCACCAGGATATGTCCCAGCTCAAGTCCGTTCCCGCGGGCGCCTGTAAATAATTGGCCGTCGATAATCAATCCGCTGCCTACGCCCGTCCCCAGCGTAACAAGCAGAAAGTCGTTTACGTCGCGGTAAGCTCCCATGCGGTGTTCACCGAGGGTAGCGCAGTTGGCGTCGTTTTCAATTTTTATGGGAACGCCCGGAAATTGTTCGGACAGCCTGTCAAGGATGGGCAGTTGATCCGCGCCGGGAATATTGGGTAATTCCAGGATCGTCCTCCGGTCTTTCGACAGCAAGCCGGGAAAGCCCAGTCCGATGCCGCGAATGTCCGGGTGTTTTTCCAGGAAATGTCCGATCCTTTCCTTCAGGAAGGATTCCAGGCCGTGTGCGCCCACGGCTTCCCGGGTATCGAACTTCTCGTATGCCGAAATTTCCCGTGCTGCGGCATCCACCAGTCCGAATTTGGAGGAGGTGCCTCCGATATCAATGGCCAGTATCATCTTGCGAATATCCTATATTTGTGCCGCATGTCAAAAAAGCGGATATCGAAACGGCAGCGGCATTTCCGCAGAACCGGATGGCTGCTGAAATTCACTTTCCTGGCCGCGTTGCTGGCTGTTGTTTACGCTCCCATCGCCCGGAATTTCGAAGCCTTGAGCTCCTGGGCATCCCGCATACTCGACGAATACCATTACAGGCACATGGCTTCCTTCGGGATTGAGATCCCAACCCGCTATCAAGTACATGGAATTGATGTTTCCCGTTACCAGGGGAAGATCGACTGGGAGGCGGTGGCTGCCATTAATTCGGACGGTATACGGATTTCCTTTGTCTTTATCAAAGCCACCGAGGGGATGCAATTGGTGGATCCTTACTTTAAAAGAAACTGGAAGGCAACCAGGGAACACGGCATGCTGCGGGGTGCCTACCATTACTTTAAACCGCACGTGAATGGGCGGGTTCAGGCGCG
>JAJUHF010000047.1 GCA_029268045.1 Anseongella ginsenosidimutans | reverse complement strand
TGACTTTAAACTCTGAAGTGAACTTTCTCCTACTCATTGTACAGTAAATTTAATTAAAATTCTAACTTAACTTACTGTCCCGTTTTCGGGGGGAATTATAGAACACGAAATGCCCATTTACTATAAACATCAACAAATTGGCACAAGAAGAGTTGATTTTTTAGTAGAGAGTGTTATTTCAGTTGAATTAAAAGCAATCATTCAATTAGAAGATGTGCATTTGGCACAAGCCATAAATTATTTAGAGGCTTATGATTTAGAAATTGGCTTATTGATCAATTTCGGAGCAAGAAGTTTAGAATTTAAACGCTTAATCAATAAAAAATTCAACCAACAAAATCAAGGAAATCCATTAATCACAAAAATCAAAGGTTCAGACAGTTGATGAATGGGCAGTTGGAAATAAATAATTGAAACAACCTTAAGCCATAAGATATGCAATCTGAAAACTTTACTAATCACAGTGTTTTTGAAAAACTGGAGCAATTTAAACAAGCTCTTGAAACAGAAAATGCCCAAGAAAAAATCGGCATAGATAATTTTTCATTTTTTGAAACCGCGTATCTTTTTATAATCAATAGGCTTCAGTTAACCATACCTATTTTAGTCCAAGAAGCTGAATTAACAAACTTGGCTTCCGAAATAGAAGCAGGGATAGTTCAAATAAATTCGTTCTTAGGAAATAACAATGCAGGGCATATTAATAATGCGATTAACAACCTCAACTCTGCTTTAAATCGAGTAAGGAATTTTCCATTGCCTTTGGCTAAGACTAATTTTGACTTTTCTAAAGTGATTGCAAGCTTTCAGAAAACAGTAGAGGAAGCCTATAAAACCATCGAAGCAAGCAATTTAAAGTTACAAGAGGATTTACAAGCAACTCAACAAGATTTAGTCGATAAAAACGCTCAAATAGCAGATTTGCAACAAAAGTTAGCAAATAAGGAAGTAGAAATTCAAAATGTGCTAAGTAATTATAACACAGAATTTGAAACGATTAAGGCCAACAACAGTAACACTTTTAAAACAGAAAAGAAGAAATTTAATGATAGTATTGAAGCTGACCGAAAAGCATTCAAGGAACTAATAGATGCTGATAAGGACTCCTATAAACAAGAGTACGAAAAACAAAAATCAGATTTAGAAAAACAGACAGTTGAAACTGTCAAGGAATTGCAGAGCAAACTTGAAGAAGCAAAAAAGATAGTTAATATAGTTGGAAATGTAGGTGTTACCGGAAATTATCAAAAGATAGCTGAGCAACACAAAAAGTCGGCAAACTCCTTTAGATGGTTAGCTTTAGGATTTATGGTCGTGATGTCGGGATTACTGATTTATTCCATTATTGAACTAAGCACTTCTGAGTTTAATCTGTATAAATCACTTGTACGAATTTTAGCAGCATCGGTACTAACGTACCCCGCTATCTACGCATCAAGAGAATCTACTAAGCATCGAAATTTGGAAACCCACAATAGGAATTTGGAATTAGAGTTAGCTTCTATAGGTCCATTTATTGAATTGCTCCCAGAGGCAAAAAAAGAAGCAATCAAAGAAGAATTGGTAAAAAAATATTTTGGACAACAGGCAAGTATTCATTTTGACAACAAGGATGAAGTTTCAATAAATGGTTTAGAAAAAATATTAAAGGTGATTTTACCTTTTGTAAAGAAGTAGAGCTAAGAAGTACAGCAGACGCACAAACAATATTTAATTTGCTGTAAGAAAATGGAATATAGAAAAAAAACATCATAAATTAATGTGTAAATTTGCATTATATGGCAAAGGCAGACTACATCATATCGTTAATTAAATCGCATTACAATAATGAACCTGAAAGGTTCACCACTATTGCATTGCAGATAGCTGCCCACGAAGCAAAACTCGGGCATAATATCGTAGCCAACGAGATTAAAACGATTATTGACAAGGCAAAGGAAACCAAACATAAAACCAAAACGTTTGCTCCCGATTTACAAGGGTTGATACAGGAAAACGTTCCTGCGGTAAATCTTTCAGATATGATTGCTTCCGATGACATTAAATCAAAAGTCAATCGCATTATATCAGAGTTTGTACAACGAGACAAACTTCGTAAACACGATTTGGAAAACCGCAGGAAAATTTTGCTTTCGGGTCCTCCCGGAACAGGAAAGACTCTGACGGCTTCTATCCTTGCCAATGAATTGAGGTTACCGCTTTATACCATTTTAATGGATAAGATGGTAACGAAATTTATGGGCGAAACGAGTGCCAAACTTCGTCAGGTGTTTGATTTGATTGAGCAACGACAAGGCGTTTATCTGTTTGATGAATTTGATGCGATTGGTGGTGAACGAAGCCGTGACAATGATGTGGGTGAAATGCGGAGAGTATTAAACTCTTTTCTCCAATTCATCGAACGGGACAATTCTGACAGTCTTATTATAGCGATTACCAACAATAAAGAACTATTAGACCAAGCCCTTTTCCGCAGGTTTGATGATGTTATTTTATACAACCTGCCAAGTCTGGAAGAAAAAGAAGAATTACTTAAAAACAGACTTGCTCAATTTGCCAAGAAAATCAAATTTAAAGACTTGCTGCCCAATATTAACGGTTTGAGCCACGCCGAAATATCACTTGCCTGCATAGATGCCATTAAAGAAACCATTTTGAATGACAAGCAGCCAATGAACAATGAATTAATTCTCAGGGCAATCAAAGACCGTAATGCAGCATATCATAAATAATTTGGACGAATGGCATCATATAAACACATTTTTATTACAGGAAATGTAAATAGTGAAAAATTTAAAACTCCACAAAGAGGCAGAGGGGAATCAAATATTCCTGCTCGTAATAGAGTAGCTCACAGCCAAAAACTTTTAAATCAGCTTGATGCAATCTGGCAAGCAAAAGAACAATTGCAACGACAGCGTGGGGCTGAACAAATAGCAACCAGAGAGGGAACCTACATTTCGTTTACCAGTGCTGCTGACCACGACTTGATTACCAAAAGTCTGGAAGACCTTAGAAAAGGTATCCGCTTATTGAATATCAAAGAGATCCCTGTTGGTGAAAACCAAACTCAGATACGGGCAACAGTGTATGTTCCTAATGGAAAAGAAGGACATTTCATTTCCAAAATCCAAAAATATCAGCAAGAAGAAACGGCTAAAGGAGAACCTAAAAATGCTCCTTTAGTAAATAGTATCGAAGACGTAAGCATAGCACTATTAGAAGGTTTGTGGACAGATAATCCACAACTTATTCCTGAAGAAAATACTAAGTGGTGTGAAGCGTGGTTGAATGTAAACACAAAAGAAAACCAAGAGCAAGAACAAATTGCACAATTTCTAACTACGCTTGAAAACATTGGAATAGCATATAAACACAACAGTATTATTTTCCCCGAAAGAGCCGTTTTACTCGTCAATGCAAACCGTGCACAGTTAATTGAACTGATGTTGCAAAGTGACTTGTTGGCAGAATTTCGGGCAGGGCAAGAACCTGCAGGATTTTGGGTAAATGAAAGTAATGTGGAGCAACAGAATTGGGTAAATGATTTATTAGGAAGAATAGAGCTTGTCGATAGCAATGTAAAAGTTTGTTTATTAGATTCAGGTGTAAACAATGGGCATCAATTGTTGCAACCACTGATTGATGATGCTAATACACTGACTGTTGATAATGTCTGGGGAACAGACGACCACGAATCAGGAGCAGGACACGGAACATTGATGGCGGGTGTCGCGGCTTATGGAAAAATGGAACAGGTGCTTGTTTCACAAAATCAAGTTCCGCTTACACATAGGCTTTGTTCCGTAAAAATTCTTCCACGCCCCCATCAAAATGGAACACCAAAAGAATTATGGGGTGATATAACTGCACAGGCAATTGCAAGAGCAGAAATTCAAAATCCCAATATGGTTTTGGTTTATTGTATGTCCGTTACTTCAACAGAAGATGTAAATTTTGGGAGACCTTCCTCTTGGTCTGGAGCAGTAGACAACTTAGCTTATGGCGACGGTGAGAATCAGCGATTGATAATTGTCTCCGCCGGGAATATCCGTGATGATGAATCGTGGCAAAATTATCCTTATTCAAATTTTACCTCTTCTGTTCAAAACCCCGCGCAGGCATGGAATGCTGTCGTGGCAGGAGCACACACCGAAAAAGTACAAGTAACTGACCCTAATTTTCAAAACCATTCTCCTGTTGCCAATGAGGGTGAGCTTTCTCCTTATAGTTCGACTTCATTAATATGGGAAAAAAGATGGCCAGTAAAGCCCGATGTTGTATTTGAGGGAGGAAATTTACTGAAAGCACCTGATAACAACATCACGTCTCACGAAGACTTGGAATTGCTCTCCACTTCAAAATCTATACAAATTAAGCCATTTGATACTGTGAATGCTACAAGTGCAGCCGCTGCACAAGCATCTTGGTTTGCAGCAAAAGTAGCCTTTGAATATCCGAATGCTTGGGCAGAAACCATCAGAGGTTTAATGATTCATTCTGCCGATTGGAATAATGCGATGCGCAATCAGCACGAAAAGCAAAACAATAAAAGAGATATTACAAATCTACTACGAACTTTTGGTTTTGGAGTCCCCAATTTAGACAAGGCTTTGTACAGTCAGGAGAGTGCATTGACATTTATTGCGCAGGAAACCATTCAACCCTTTAGTTACAAAGAAGGAAGTAGTAGTGATACCGAAACGAACGAAATTCACTTTTTCGACCTTCCCTGGCCAAGCGATTTATTATTGGAAATGGGGCAAATACCTGTTAAATTGCGGATTACCCTTTCCTATTTTATAGAACCGGGGGCAGGCGAAATCGGTTGGAAAGACAAATATCGTTATCAATCGCACGGTTTACGCTTTGATGTAAACAATATTGGTGAAAATGAGGATGATTTTAGAAAGCGAATAAATAAAGCAGCCAGAGAAGAAGATGAAGAAGTAAATGGAAATGCAGGAAGTAATCGTTGGGTAATAGGGACTAATAACCGTAGTAGCGGTTCAATTCATTCTGACTTTTGGGAAGGTACAGCGGCAGATTTATCAACTTGTAATCACATTGCCGTTTATCCGGTTATTGGATGGTGGCGTGAGCGGAAGCACTTAGGAAAAGTAGAAAATAAAACACGTTATTCCTTGATTATTTCGATTGAAACCCCTGCCCAAGACGTTGAACTATATACAACAGTCAAAACTATGATTGAAGTCCCAGTTGAGATTCAAACCTCATAGAAGAATATGAAGATATGGCAAGCATCACCGAAAACCAAATAGAAGAAATTGCATTAGGTTATTTACAAAGTTTAGGCTATGAATACTTGAACGGAGTAAATATATCTCCCGATGGCGAGCACCCCGAAAGGCAATACAACGAAGTGGTGTTGGTTACCCGTTTGCGTGATGCCATTGACAAACTCAACCCCAAGATTTCGCAAGATGCCAAAGAAGATGCCCTAAAAAAAGTATTGCGTACCGAAAGCCCCAATGCTCTAATCAACAACGAAAACTTGGGAGTGTTTTCTAAACTCTGTCCAACCTGCCCATCCGGGGGCTAGCCCCCTTACCGCTACCAGAAACTATATCAGATAGAAAGCCTCCAAATTGAACGTTTGCAGGCTTTTTTGTTGTCAGTGGTCGCTTTTCAAATCCTTTGTCCAAAGGTCAGCAGGTTGTGATCGGGATCCAGTAAACGGAACTCCCGCTGTCCCCAGGGCCGGGTCTGCAGGGAGCCGTTCGGATGAATGGGAACTTCCTGAGCTAGCATCCATCGGTACAGTCCATCCACGTCGTCCGTCCGGACATATACCTGTCCGTAGTTTATCTTCGGGTCCAGCTCTTTAAACAGGAAGAAATGGAGTTCAATCCCGTCACGGGCTACCATAAGGTATTCGTTGTATTCGGTGTCCCCTACCGGACGGAAGCCTAGTTTGTTTACGTAATAATCCTGCGTTACGGCTTTGTCACGCATGGGCAGTTTCGGGTGAACGGATGTCATCATTGTTTTACAATAGGATTTACGGAAAGCGACCATTGAAAATTAGTGATTTTTCTCGTAAATCGCTTCATACCAGCGCCATTTAATTTTCACCAAATTCTTCAAGCCAAAGGGACGCCCTCCTAAATAAAAGAATAAAAGTACTTTAATACTTTTTTAAAATTATTTTCTACATTTGCTTTCGTTACACTCCATCGAAGATGTTAATCAATGAACACACCAAAATCGCGGCCCTACTTAAGCATCATCCGGACGCGTTGGAAACAATCGTGCCCCTTAGCCCGGATTTCCGGAAACTCAGAAATCCGGTGCTGCGGAAATTGATGGCGGGAAGAACCACCATAAGAATGGCCGCTAAGATCGGAGGCTGTAGGCCGGAAGATTTTTACAAGGTATTGGCGCCGCTGGGTTTTGAAGCGGAGGGATCACCGGCGGCCACCCAGGACCAAGCGGAGCCAAAGCACAATCCCAAACCCGAATACCTGCGCGGCATCGCGTCGGAACGACTGATCCATTTTGACGTGCGGGCCATGCTGGCCTCGGGGACCGATCCGTTGAAAGCAATCCAGCAGAAGGTACACGCATTGAAGAGGGATGAGGTGTTGGTCATCGTGAATAATTTCGAGCCGGTTCCACTGATCAATTTACTGGAGAAGCAAGGCTTTCGGTCCCACGTACAGGTTGTGGATCAGGATAGGATCGAAACCTATTTCTATCGGTTGACGGCAGATCGGGAACCAAAGAAGGAAGAAGATACCGAGGTGGAAACTGCAGTGGATCCGGGGGATTGGGAATCCCTGTTGAAACGCTATGGGAATCGCCTGGTCGAATTGGATGTCCGGCATCTGGAAATGCCTCAGCCGATGATGACCATCCTGGAACACCTGGAAAGCTTGCCGGAGGAAAAGGCCCTGTATGTTCATCACAAAAGGATTCCTGTATTTCTACTTACCGAATTAAAAGACCGGGGATTCGATTACCGCATCAAGGAAGTGCAGGACGGGCCGGTTTATCTATTGATCTTCAAAAACAATAGCGAACGATGATACCCCCACTGATCGGCGGATTACAGAAAACAACCAGTCACAGCGTGGTACTCCCCTTTTATATTTACGCATCCCTGGGTTTTCTGGCCGGGACCACGTTGCTGTTGTTCAGCACAGACGCCCTGGGGGCATCTTATTTCAGTCCAAAGATGTTGGCCATTACGCACACAATGGCATTGGCCTGGGGTACGATGATTATTTTCGGAGCATCCCATCAGCTTCTCCCGGTGCTGGTGGAAAGCAAATTGAACAGTGAGCTGCTGGCTTATCTGACCTTTGTCTTTGCCGCGGTGGGGATTCCTTTTTTGATCTATGGATTCTATGTGTTTGACCTGGGCTGGCCGGTTCTGGTGGGCGCTCTTTTGATCAATATCGCTGTTTGCTGTTATCTGGGCAATGTACTCGGTAGCTTTTTAAGAGGCAATACAAAAAATGTACATGCCTGGTATGTGCTCACCGCCACCCTGTGGCTGCTTGCTACCACGCTTTTTGGCCTGATGCTGGCGGTGAATTTCCGTTTGCCGATACTGCCCCGAAACTCATTGGAATACTTATCCGTTCATGCCCATTTGGGGATTGTAGGCTGGTTCGCGCTGACGGTCGTTGGCGTGGGCGCCAGATTGATACCGTTATTCATGATTTCCAAGTACACCAATGATCGGACGCTGTGGCTGATCTTTGTCCTATTGAATTCGGCGTTGGCCGGCTTCACCATGCTGGCTCTCGCCAGGACTTCGCCCCTGCTGTTCTATATCCCCATTCTGCTGGGATTGGCAGCCGTCCTATTGTTCGGCAGGTATTGTTACATGGCCTACCTGGTCCGGATCAGGAAGCGCCTGGATGCGCAGGTTAAAACCGCCCTGATTTCGGTTGTCCAATTGAGTTTGCCACTCGCGGTGCTGATCCCGGCGATTGCGCTTTTGCCTCCGGGCCGGTTCTCCGGAATGGCCCAGTTATACGGTTTCTGCATTTTCTTTGGCTGGCTGACCGCCATTATCCTGGGCATGACCTTCAAAACAATGCCTTTTATCGTTTGGAACAAGGTATATCATAACCAGGCGCACAAAGGAAAAACGCCCGCGCCCAGAGAACTCTTCAGTGACCGCATCTATCGGCTGATGATGTACTGTTATCTGGGTGGTTTTGCCGCTTTCGTCCCGGGCATTGTTCTCCTGAACCAGGTCCTACTCAAAACGGGGGCGGCGGCCCTGCTGATCACGGCCGCTTTACAGGTCTATAACGTGCTGCTAACGGCCGGTCATAAATCAAAACAAGCATGAATATCAAAACAAATGATACCGAAAAATGCGCGTACGCACTGCAGGATCTGTACAATGTATACGATCCGGAGATCGGGCTGAATATCGTGGACCTGGGACTGATCTATGGATTATACTTTGAGGAAATAAACGTCCGGATACAATGCCTTATGACATTGACCACACAGTTCTGTCCCATGGGCGAGGCCATCACAACCGATACACACGATTCCCTGGTCCGGGCTTTCCCCGGATGGGAAGTAATCATTAAGCTGACCTTTGAGCCGCCCTGGGATTTCAGCATGATCTCCCCGGAGGGAAAAGCCTACCTGGGGCATTAATTCACGAAACAAGACAACATGTTAAGCCTAACCTGCAAAAACGCCATTAAAGCCGTCATTTATCTGTCGAGCAAAAGCGATAAGGGCGAAAAAGCCAGCATCAAAGAAATATCCGCCAGAATCAACGCCAGCGAGCACACCGTCGGGAAAATATTGCAATTGCTTGCCCGGAAAAAAATAATCAATAGTCTGAAGGGACCTTCCGGCGGCTTTTACCTGTCGGAAGATCAACAGGATCAGCCCATCATCAACATGGTCGAAGCCGTAGAGGGAGACGGAGTATTTAAAGAATGTGGACTTGGGCTGAGCAAATGCTCCTCCACTCACCCCTGCCCCATCCACGACGAATACCGCCCCGCCAGGGAGCTGATGGAAAAAATCTTCAGGGAACGGACAGTCAGGGGCCTCTGTCACGCGGTCACCGGCGGATTGGCCCATCTTGTCGGTTAAGTCAGGAGGGCGCAAAACATTTAATTAAATCTTATAGAAATGGCAGTTGAAATAAATGCAAACGGAGAATTGGACGTCCGGGTATTGATCCCGATTGAAAGACACAAGTTACTGGTCAGGCGCTTTAAGGAGCTGCCTGTGGATAATCACTTCATCTTCATCAACGACCACGACCCCATACCCTTGTTCTATGAACTTCGCTCCATATACGGAGACGTGGTGGGCTGGGACTATCTGAACCGCGGAGGCCGGGAGTGGAAGATCAAAGTGACCCGGCTGGAAGCTTCCAACGGGATGGAATTCGATCAGATCTCAACGGTGCTCGATCTGCGTAAAATGGATAAAAAGCAATGGAAGCAGGTGGTTTTTCACCGCTACGGCATGATGAAGGAAAACACGACGATGGAGGTGATTTCAGCGGAAGACCCTCTCGAAATTCATGAAATTCTCATCCATAAGTTCGAAGGGAGGCATCAATGGATCTATCGGAAGAAAACCGAAGGCGAATTCATAGTCCATATTACCAAACAGGATAATAGCGGGTTGGGCGATGAGGGATTTTCGGTAGTCCATGAAATGGATTTAAGGCCCTTTCCTCCTGCTAAACGGCATGAAATGTTCTATCAGGCTTTTGCAGGGATCCACCCGGGGGAAGCCTTCGAGTTTTTGAATGATCACGATCCAAAGCCCCTGTACTATCAGATCGAAGCGGAAAGCCAGGAGCCGTTCCGGTGGGAATACCTCGAAAAAGGTCCCCGGGACTGGAAAGTCAGGGTGATCAAGTTCAAGAAGTGACCCGGGCCTATAACCTGATCTTCAGTCCGCCGTTGATGACAAAACCGTCCATGGGGGCATAAATATCCCGGAAAACCGGCGAGGTGATGTCTCCGGTGTAGATCGTGTCAAACTTAGCCTGGCGCGCGTCGCTTATATTCTCGAAGTTCAGGAACAGGGAAAGCCGCTCCCAGATTTTTTCGATCATCAGCCCGGTGATCCAGTAGCTTTTTCCGCGCTCACCATCGCTGAGCTTTTGTTTTCCGAAATAATAGGCTTCCAACCCTATTTTCCAGGTTTCCTCCACTTCATACATAAGTACATTGTTTAAGCGGTGCTTTGAAACCAAAGGAAGCGGAATCCGCTCATCGCCCTGGTGTTCGTTGACATCGGCCAGCGTGTAACCCAGAAAGAGTTTAAAATCGCCGTAAGTGATTTTTACATTGGTTTCTGCACCTCGGGTATCCAGGTGTCCTTCTGTCTGGTTATACCTGAAGTTCCCGTCATCGGTCTGCTCCAACAGCAACGGGTTGCGGATGCGGGTATAAAAGAACAGCTGGTTCAGGCTGAAACTGCCCCGGTCATTGAATAGTCCGGTTCGGTAATTCAGGTCGTAATTCAGCCCGAAAGACCGTTCAGCTTTGGTTCCGCCCACGTCAATGGGAAGCACCTTTCGGAATTGAATGCGTTCGGCGTCCTCGGTAAATACCGTGGGCGCCTGATAACCCATTCCGCCGCCCAGCCGGGTAGACCACCGGGGATTGATCTTCCACAGGGCCGAGATCCTGGGCAGGAAAAGGAAGCCGAATTCATTGTGGTAATCGCCCCGGATGCCGGTTTCAACGGAGACTTCCCTGGACGCGTTCCATGTATTCTGTACAAACCCGCCCAGGGTGGTATAGGAATAATCCCGCACCGGGAACTCGCTGGCTTTCTCCTCCCTGAAGCGGTCGGAAAGGAAATTAATACCGGCCACCCAGTCCGCACGGTTTCCGTTACGGGAATAATTGGCTTCGCTGTAGGTGGAAAGCTGCGCACCGGAAAAGCGGTAAGCCGGCAGTCCGATGCTTCGATCATAAAAACTGATGCTGTTTCGCAGCACCAGTTTCTCCCCTTCGCCCAGGGTATGATCCAATTCGACCTGGGTGCTGTATCGCCCGGTCTTGTTCTCCTCAAAATAGGAATGGTCCGGACCGGCGTTCCCCTTGATGTATTCCAGGTCGCCCCCCAAGCGCTTCTCCACGGTGGCATTGACACCCGCGTAAAACGTGGTTGCATCGGAAAAATAAAGGAACAATTTTGGGTTCAGCGTAAACCGGTCAAATTCGGGAATGGCCGTCAGCCCAATATCGGAGGGATCATAGGCCGTGCCGTGGTTATAGGCCGCGTAAACGGTGGTGCCTGTTTTTCCGGATTTCCGTGCATAAAAAGCGCTTGCATCCAGGCCCAATGCCGAGGTTCCGTTCAGCAGAAAATTGAATTGCCGTTCCGCGGTCGGCCTTTTTGACACCAGGTCCACCAGCCCCGCAATCGCTCCACCACCATACAGGGTAGAGGATGATCCTTTGATCACTTCCACCTGCTGCAGGTCCAGCGGCGCGATCTGCAATAGGCCCAATCCCCCCGAAAAGCCGGAATACAAAGGGAACCCGTCCCGGATCATCTGGGTGTATTTTCCGTCCAGCCCCTGGATACGGATGCTGGAATTCCCGCTGGTTGCCGAGGTTTGCTGGGTTTGGATGCCTGTGCTTTCGGCCAGCAGCAAGCGAATATCCCCGGGCTTCATATTGGCCTTTTCGTCCAGTTCCTCCCCGGCAATAACTTCCACCCGGGTAGGAATATTGTCAATGGTGCGGCTGCTCCGGGTAGCTGATACGGTCACCTCCTCCAGTTCGTGTCCTCCTTGTCCTTCCGCAGGGCTCAGCAAAACAACGACGGGTTTATTCTGGGCGAAAGGGAAAACAGCCGTGTCCGTCCGGGAAGCATAACCCAGGTAATCAAAGCGGATCGCCTGCTTTCCGTCCGGAATTCCGCGCAGCTGGACTTGTCCGTACAGGTCCGACACGGCGCCGAGTGATGTGCCCGAAACGATGACGGTCACGCCGGGCAGGGGTTGCCCGGTTTCCGCGTCTTTAACAATCGCCTCATAGGTATGCTGGGCATGGGCCGAAACGGCAGCAAGCAGCATCGGCACAAATGCCATCAATTTCCTCATGCTGTTTTTGCTCCAAAGGTAAAGAATCATGCACGTAAAAAAGAACGTTGTGGCCCTATGCGCCGCCGGCGACATCCAGGAAAATGCCGGTGGAATAGGACGATTTCCCGGAGGCCAGCCAGAGAATGGCTTCCGCTACCTCTTCGGCCCGGCCTCCCCGTTTCAGCGGAATCCGTTCCTTCAGCCGGTCAATCCGGCCGGGTTCGCCTCCGGCGGCGTGGATTTCGGTATGGATGAACGCCGGACGAACCGCATTGACCCGGATATCCTCGCCGGCCAGTTCTTTCGACAACCCAATTGTCAAGGCATCTAAAGCGCCTTTAGTCATGGCGTAATCGACGTATTCAAAGGGCGATCCGGTGCGGGAGGCGATGGAGGAAACGTTCACAATGGTTCCGCCCCGCCCCCCGGCGCTGCGGGCCATCCGTTTGATGGCCTCCTGACAACAGCGGACCGGTCCCAGGACATTGGTTTGGAACATCCGTTGCAGCCGGTCGTAGCCCACCCCGGCAAGCGGCATCTGGCGTTCGAGTGTTCCGGCATTGTTGACCAGGCAATCCAGTCTTCCCAAACGGTCGTCGACTTCCGAGAACAAGCGGACGATTTCCTTTTCCCGGGAAACATCCCCCTGGATGGCCACGGCTTCCCCTCCCCCTTCGCGAATTTGGGCAACGACCTCCTGGGCGGCAACCCTGCTGTTACGGTAATTGACTGCGACCGCATAGCCATGCTGGGCTGCAAGAATTGCCGTGGCCGCACCAATTCCCCGGCTCGCACCGGTTATAAGCATTGTTTTCATTTTACTGATGGTTCGTAATTTTCTTATATTTACCTATCTCGAATAAATCCAGTACAATGGGAACCACAGCGCACCACGACGAACGCATTGCGAACATGACCTTCGCTTCCGTGTACCCGCATTATGTGACCAAAGCAGAAAGAAAAGGCCGGACCAAACAAGAACTGCATCAGGTCATTGAATGGTTAACCGGCTTTGACGAAAAGCAACTTCAGACGCTCATTGACGAAAAAGTCACATTCAAAGAATTCTTCGACCGGGCAAGCTTGAACCCGAATGCGCACCTGATCAAAGGAGTGATCTGCGGATACCGGGTGGAAGAAATCACGAATCCGATCACCCGCAAGGCAAGGTACCTGGACAAGCTGGTGGATGAGCTGGCCAACGGGCGGAAGATGGAAAAAATCCTGCGTACCAACGTTTAGGCCATCCCGGAAGTAACCCCCGCCATGGTCGCCAAAAGGTAATTCGCCGAAAAAACCCCTAACAGAACAAGCAGGGCATGCTCTGTCTGCATTGCTGAAATCTGATACTGGCAAAGGAATTTCCCCCAGTTAAACTTTGAATTGAACTGGATGAGGACCTCCCCGGATTGATCCTTTAATAGGAAAACGTTGGAAAAGGTACTCTTTGCAGCAAAAAGGTATTGCTTGCCGCCCTCGAAATCAATCACAATCTGTCCAAACCAATTCATGCTTAAATCGGCAATCTTCGAACCTTCCTTAGTTACCCGCCTTAGTTACCCGGATTTTTGTTCCGAAAAAACCCACGGGGCTGATTTCATAATCCCCATCATCCGCCAACTTGATTTTCGCATGTATAAAATAGGCATCGTCGTAGCGTATTTCACCCAACGATTTTCCCCCGTCGGTTAATTCAACTACATTTTCGGCCGTTGATTTCGCTTCCATTGCTTCTTGTTTTTTTTAGACATCCCTTGTCCCTGGGGAATCCGGAATGGCGGACCAACCCATGACCTTACCGTTTGATACCTAAAAATAAGAAAGTTCAGGCACACTGCGATAGCTGGGTTCATTGAATTTTTCTAACTTCGTGAAAACCGCATGAGCATGGACCCGACTTTCCTGCAGCTAATAACCGGAATCACCTGTCTGCTGACCGGACTGGTGGCCGGACTGTTTTACAGTTATTCCTGTTCTGTTACAGGAGGACTGGGGAAACTCCCGGCCAGGGAATACCTGACCGCTTTCCAGGCGATCAACAAAGCCATTCTGAACCCGTGGTTCTTTGCGGGTTTCCTGGGATGCCTGGTTGCCCTGCCGCTGAGCACCTGGCTGGCCTATCGGGGCGGTGTGCAGGACGCTTTCCACCTTTTGCTCGCATCCAGTGCCGTTTACCTGTTTGGGGTATTCGGTGTGACCATCCTTGGGAATGTTCCACTGAATGAACACGTGGCCACCTTGCAAGCCGACACCCTGCCGGAGGAGGAGCTGGCCGAGGAACGGTCGCTTTTTGAGCGACCCTGGAACAAATACAATCGGATCCGGACCGTCGCCTCAACGATCAGCTTCCTCCTGGTTATTTTGGCTATTACCTGGCTCTAATTCGTCCGCGGTGGGATGTGAAAAATTAGATCAAAACAAGAAATTGGACGACCGACGTGTCTTTTTGATCGGCTCCCTTACAACCGTTTTTACCCGGGAAGAATAACAATTGTTATCTTTAGCTATATGGAACCAAGCTACATCACTGCCGAAGAAGCGGTTAACAGGATCCGCTCCGGGAACCGCGTTTTTATTCATGGAAGCGCTGCGACGCCGGTCCATTTGGTAAAGGCAATGCAGGCCCGTTACCGGGAATTAAGTGAGGTAGAGCTGGTAAGCATTACCACACTCGGAGATCTGGATTTTGAAAACCCGATTTATCACAATCGTTTCTTTTTCAACTCCCTGTTCGTTTCCTCCTCGACCCGTGCGGTGGCCAACAGTCCCCATGGTGACTACGTTCCGGTTTTCCTGAGCCAGATCCCCCAATTGTTTATCAACAAGATCCTGCCCATTGACGTGGCCCTGGTTCAAGTGTCTCCCCCCGACAGACACGGCTTTTGTTCGCTGGGCACTTCGGTCGATATCGCGCGGGCGGCTATCGACACCGCCGGCTACCGGATCGCGCAGGTAAATCCTTTTATGCCCCGCACAAACGGGGACGGGTTCGTCCATTTCAGTGAGCTTGATGCGATGGTGTGGCACGAGACCCCGCTACCGGAAGTGAACTATTCCGCAGCGGCCGACTCGGTCAGCAGCAAAATTGGGGAACACATAGCATCCCTGATCAACGACGGGGCGACGCTTCAGCTTGGAATCGGGACCATACCCGACCAGGTACTTAAGAACTTGGGGAACTTCAAGGACCTGGGACTTCATTCGGAAATGATATCGGACGGAGTTATTCCGCTTATCGAGCGAGGCGTGATCAATAATCGCCGGAAAAAACTAAATCCCGGCAGATCCGTTACTTCTTTTTTGGTCGGGACCCGGAAACTGTACGATTTCGTACACGACAATCCGGCAATACGGGTAATGGATATCAGCTATGTGAACGATACCTCCGTGATCAGGCAGAATCCCGAAGTGACCGCCATCAACAGTGCCATTGAGATTGATCTGACAGGTCAGGTTTGTGCCGACTCCATTGGAACCTTCCAATATTCAGGGATAGGCGGACAAATGGATTTCATGCGGGGAGCATCCTTATCCGAAGGCGGAAAGCCCATTATTGCTTTGCCGTCGGTGACCAAAAAAGGAATTTCCCGAATTGTCCCTTTCCTGAACGAGGGCGCCGGCGTAGTGACCACCCGCGGCCACGTTCATTGGGTAGTCACCGAATACGGGATCGCCAATTTATTCGGCAAGAATCTGAAACAGCGGGCGCGCGCATTGATTGATCTGGCTCACCCGGATCATCGCGAAACCCTGGAAAGGGCGTATCGGGAACGTTTCCCGGATTCGTTTTGAC
Source organism: Anseongella ginsenosidimutans (assembly GCA_029268045.1). GTDB lineage: Bacteria > Bacteroidota > Bacteroidia > Sphingobacteriales > Sphingobacteriaceae > Anseongella > Anseongella ginsenosidimutans_A. The sequence goes on along the minus strand of JAJUHF010000047.1, from coordinate 3,366 downwards.
AAATACATTGAATGTATTAAGATATTGGGTATCGGATTGTAGAGAAAATATGAAAATACGGAGCAGAAGGGCGAAATTCTATGCACGCACCTTCCTGAAACACGACTTCAAAGCCAGTATCACGGTTTTTTTTGTGGCGCTTCCCCTGTGTCTGGGGATTGCGCTGGCTTCCGGAACACCCATTTACTCGGGTTTACTGGCAGGGATGATAGGCGGTCTGATCGTGACCCTGGTCAGCGGGTCTCCTCTCAGCGTAAGCGGACCTGCGGCCGGACTCACCACCATTTGCGCCGCAGCCATTATCGAACTGGGCAGCGTGGAATTGTTTTTCCTTTCGGTTGCCCTGGCCGGCGTACTGCAGGTCATTTTGGGGATTGCCCGACTGGGGGGCTTCACCCAGTTCATCCCTTCCTCGGTGATCAAGGGGATGCTTTCGGCAATAGGAATTCTGCTTATATTCAAACAGATACCGGTTGTGATCGGATACGATCAGCCGGAATTCTGGTCTAAAGAGCTTTTCAACATCATTACCTTTAATCATGCCTTCGATAACATCGGAAGCATCTATCAAAGCTATTCTTTGGGCGTGATCCTGGTATCGGCCAGTACACTCGCCCTGCTGATCATCTGGAAAAAGACACTTGCCCGAAAATTCCCCTTTTTGCCCGCTTCGTTCATCACGGTGCTCTTCGGCATTTTGCTGAGCCTGGTCATTCCCCAATTGTTTCCTTCGCTCCGGCTCGATCCATCCCATCTGGTGGCGGTACCGGATAACCTTTTCGAAGAACTCCGGTTGCCCCAGCTGGCCTCCCTATTCAGCAACGGAGCTATCTGGAAAAATGCGATCGTGATCTGTTTTGTCGCATCTCTGGAAACGCTGCTTAGCATCGAAGCCATCAACAAACTTGATCCCTATAACCGGATCACGCCACCGAACCGGGAGCTGGTTGCCCAGGGAACGGGGAACTTCGTCAGTGGACTGTTGGGCGGTCTTCCGATCACCGCGGTGATCGTGCGGAGCTCGGCCAACGCGGAGGCCGGAGCGAAGACCAAATTCGCTTCATTTATTCATGGAATCTGGCTGTTGCTGGTCGTATTGATCGCCGTTCCCCTGGTCAATAGGATTCCCTACTGCGTGCTAGGTGTGATCCTGATCCGTACGGGTTACAATCTGGCCAAGCCCTCGATGATCCGGGGAATCTATAGGCAAGGCCGCGAGCATTTCATTCCTTTCCTGATTACCGTGGTGGCCATCCTTTTTACCGACTTGCTGATCGGTGTGGTAATTGGCGTGCTGCACAGCCTTTACTTCATCATCAAACACACCTACAAGGCGGGTTTTACCGTTCGCGAACAGCGCATGGGCCATACTCCGCATTACGTCATTGAAATGGCTTCCAACGTGAGCTTCCTGAATAAAAAGCAGCTAATCAACTTGCTGGACAAGATTCCCAGCTATTCCGTGGTGGAGATCATCGGCACACACAGCGCCTACATAGACCACGATATTCTGGAGATCATCCAGGGTTTTAAAATAAAGGCCCGCAGCAAACACATCCAGCTAACCCTTACCGACATTGCCGAAGTGCAAACCATCGAGATCCATTGAGTCTGCCCTATAAAACAGCAAAAGAGGCTGCTTCAGGAAAAGACAGCCTCTTTGCAGAAACGTTTGGAAAGGGTTTAAACCGTTCTTGTCTAAAACAGTCCTCCCAGATTGAGTCCGTGGTTCAGACTGAATTTCCCATTGGTCAACTCAACCGTTTTATATCCATCTTCTCCACTGACATAGGTATTCAGGGTCACTTTAAAACTACCGGATAGTTCCGTATAGCCCATTCCCAGGCTTTCGCCCAGAAATTTTTGTTCCCCTACCTTAAACTGGTCGATGGTCACGGTTCCCATCACCCGGCTCGGCTCTTCCGGATCGAAAGAAATATACTGCGTTATTTCTCCGTTCTCCTGCCTGCTGAAGTAGGCCACCGCATCGTGGTCACCCTCTTCTTCCCCAAAGGTCCCACCGATGCGATAAGTTCCTGCCGGATTATTGAATTTGGAATTGGGAATCAGAATCATGATGGAAAAGGCTTCGGCGTCTTCGCTGTCCTCGTCCTCGATATCTGCTTTCGTTCCAATGATGTTTACCAAATGGAAGTCATCGTCCTCGTGGGTACCGCTACTTACGTACGCGATTACCGATTTCCATTCCTGGCCATCGACCGCCATGGTCAGGCCCGACTTTCCAATTTCAAACTTGTCTTCGTCCTTTCCGCAGGATACAAAAAGAAGCGCGGAAAGGATCAGGCAATAACGCAACAAACTCCTCATTCCTGGTTAACCTAGAGTGAAAAGTTGTATGCGGCGCGGAAACCGATCAGATTAAAGCTGCCTCCGCTGGCTGAAACGCCCTGGAACCGGATACCCAGATCCAGCTTGTCAATCAGGTAACCGCCTCCGATTGCATAACCTAAGTCGGTTGAGGAAGCCGTACCGGAACCGGAAATGCCGAATGCTTCCAGGCCGCTGATCTTAAAGTTGCTTTTGGTTACGGTAAGTCCTACCTGAGGCTCCACGTAAAGTCCTCCAAACTGGTGCCGGTATCCGGCCAACAAGGGAATAAAACCAATTGAGCCGCTTACATCTTCGGGCATATCCTTCATGCCGAAACGAAGGTAACCGGTCGTAAAGGTGATATCGGCATCGTCGTTCAACCCATAAAGTCCTTTTACGGATCCACCGAGTCCGATTCCATATCCTTCGCTGAAATCACCCAGGGGCATGGCCACGTCCACCCCTACTCCCAGTCTCAGGTCTCCTTTTTGGGCTTGCGCCGTAAAGAAGAATGCGGTAAGCATCAGAACCAAAGTAAAATGTTTCTTCATAATTTTTTTTAAGTGTTAATTCGAACGCACCACCCGGCGTCCAGGGTTTCGCGGCAAAGAGATTACATATTTACGGCATTGGCAACATCGGGTTAGATATGCGGCTCGCTGGGTGAGAAAAGCCGGTCGGCCGGTTAGAATCGGGACCCTGTCCGGATTCTGCCGGAAAACCACCGTTTACTCACTTAAAAGGCCAATAAAACAGCCGTTAAGGGAAATATTGGTTTTTTTGCCTTATGTTTATCGTCTTTCATTGCCGTATATGACCGATTCCTTGTTTACCCAGGCCTTCTCTCCGGAGACCCTGGATATGAATGTGCTGAGCAGTCAGTCGCCGATGCGCTTTATACCGCATGGAATGCGTTTGCAGGACTTGGTAAATTCCTACAACAAGTCCGATGCAGTCGGTATTTTCTTTTGTGGCGCAATCGCGCTGCTGGTCTTCTTTATTCTTTTGCTGCTTGTAAAAAACAAAGAAAAAATA
>JAJUHF010000046.1 GCA_029268045.1 Anseongella ginsenosidimutans | reverse complement strand
TTCCCGGATTTCACCTTGCTCTGTGTTGATCTTGCCGGTTTCATTTGAGAGGGTATCATAAAATTTTTGATTTTTAATATGTATTTTAATATGTACCCTTGTTTACAAAATCCTGCCAGTCCCCAAGAAGGGCTTCCCGGTACATAACAAGGGTTTTCTTCGGGAAAAGGAAAGGTATTTATTTGCGCAGATGTTGCCCACCCGCCCCACCTGAGGAGTTCATAACTCACATTTAATAAGCCCTTTAATATAAGTAAGGAATGAATTCCCTCCTTTATGGAATAATAATTGCCTCACTTAGGCAGAACCAAAAAATTTTCAATTATGAACAGCTTATTGTATATCATTGCCGTCATCCTGGTCATTGGCTGGCTTATCGGTGTCTTTGCTTATTCGGCAACCGGATTAATTCATGTACTTCTGGTTATTGCCGTGATTGCCGTACTGATAAATATTATCCGGGGACGGCGCCCCTTGTAGAGAAGGTTCTTTATAAGAGATGGAGCAGGCTGAGATGTCCTGATGAAGCCGCCAGACCGGCTGCCTCATCGGAGACCGTTAGGAGCTGCTGGCGAATGCCCAGCTCCTCAGCAGCCTGCCGGTAAAATGTTGTAAAGCTTTGTCCCCCACAAAGTACCACCTCGCTTGCCTGCGCCGCCTTGCCCTCCTCCTTCAAATGCCTGAGTTCGTTCCCGATCAGCAAGCCGCTGAGAAAAAAGAAATTCAAGCCTTTATCCAGTTTCCCAAGAAGATCGTTCGTGCGCACCTGGAAGGCAGCGTGAAGTAAATTCCCACCCCAGGGATGGTTTACCCCTTTTCGGAATGCCGCCAGTTCCTCCCCACCCGGTTCCACATCTAAGCGCGGACGCTGCACTGAATCCTTTAAAATACTATGGGAGGTCAAAAGATGAAAAATTTCTCCGGTCATGTAGGTTTCAAACCCGGTAATGAAGCCATTCTGTACGTGAATGTGCTTTGAATGCGTACCCGGAAACAGAAATACCGCATTGCTCCGAAACTGCCGGCGTAGTCCCATCAGCTGGGTTTCTTCGCCCCGCATGACATCCGTTTCACTTTTCACGCCCGACACCAGCAATACCGGATGGGGAAACATTCGCGATGGGTCCATCCGGTAGGTTCGGGCCTGAGCGCCGTCCAGGGAAAACGGAAGCTCCGCATAGGGTAATTCCATAATCCCGATTGACGAGGATGCCATCCCTGAAATAACGACCGGAATACCCGCCAGGGAAAAAGGCACCTGCCGGGCCAGCTCCCCGATGTGCCGGCCAAGGACGTGCATAAAAAAAGCGGCGCGTTCCACCTCTTTCTGATTTTTCCAACGGTCAAACACAATCGCAGCGCCTTCATTGGCCTGCACCCCGGCAAGCGGACGCCCGGAGGGGATGTCTATCAGCTGGAGACGGAAGGAAGAGGTTCCCCAGTCGCAACTCAGTAAATATTGATCTGAACCGACATCCATTTCTCAAAGAAAGCAATTATTCCGGAATAAACTGGCCCGGCCCCTATTCCAGTTTCGAACGTTTGAGCCGGAGACTGTTGGTTACAACCGATACGGAACTCAGTGCCATGGCCGCACCGGCAATCATCGGATCCAATAGGAAACCGCTGAAGGGATACAGTAGCCCGGCTGCGATGGGAATCCCGATCAGGTTGTAAATGAACGCCCAAAAAAGATTCTGCCGGATGGTTTTGACGGTTTTCCGGGAAAGCTGCAACGCTTTGGGAAGCAAGCCCGGGTCGGATGATATCAAGGTCATCTTGGCTACGTCCATCGCAATATCGCTTCCTTTGCCCATGGCCACGCTGACATCGGCTTGGGCCAGGGCATGGGAATCATTGATCCCGTCCCCCACCATCGCCACGGTTTTTCCCTTATTCTGCAGGTTGGTAATGAATTCGGCTTTGCCCGAGGGCATTACTTCGGCCTGAAAATGATCGATTCCTACTTCCCGGGCAACCGCGGCCGCGGTTTGCTGGTTGTCTCCGGTGAGCATATACACGTCAATGTCCTGCGCCCGCAAGGCCCTAACGGCCTCCTTCGACGTGCTTTTGACCTGGTCGGCGATTCCCAGCAAGGCCAATACCTGGGCTTGATCGGCAAAATAAACCACCGTTTTGGCTGCCTGTCCGAGTTCGGTCGCCCGCTTGACCACCGCATCGCCGCGTGGAATTCCGTTTTCCCGCAGCAGCCGCTCGTTGCCGGCATAAAACCTGCGTCCGTCTATTTCTCCGTGGAGGCCCTGCCCGGTCACGGTCGCAAAGTCCGTCAGGGAAAGACTCGACGCTCCGCCTTCTTTCAGCTTTCTGACCACCGCATCGGCCAGGGGGTGCTCCGAATGCATTTCAAGCGTGTACAGTACCTGCCGCAAAAATTCGCTTTCCTCCCCCACCATCCATTCCAGGTCAGTTACCTCCGGTTTGCCTTCGGTAAGTGTTCCGGTCTTGTCAAGGATCACCGCGTTGACTTTGTGGGCCAGTTCGAGGCTTTCGGCGTCGCGGATGAGTATGTTATTCTCGGCCCCCTTTCCGATCCCCACCATGATGGCGGTCGGGGTGGCCAGACCCATGGCGCAGGGACAGGCGATAACCAGCACCGTGACCGCGGCCAGCAAACCGTGAGTGAAGGCATCCTTGCCCCCGAAAACCATCCAGGCCGCAAAACTAAGCAATGCGATCAGGATGACCACCGGCACAAATATCCCGGCTATTTTATCCACTAGTTTCTGCACCGGCGCTTTGCTACCCTGGGCTTCGCGGACCATGCGGATGATGTGTGCAAGGACGGTTTCCTCTCCTACCTTTTCCGCTTCGAAGCGGAAGCTCCCTTTCTGGTTTATGGTCCCGGCAAATACCGGCGCCCCTTTTTCCTTTTCGACCGGCATGGGTTCCCCGCTGATCATGCTTTCATCCACGAACGAAGAACCACTACTTACTCGTCCGTCTACCGGGATCCGTTCACCCGGCCGTACCACCACGAGCTGCCCAACCTGAACCTGTTCGGCAGGGATGTCCTCTTCCCGTCCGTCCACGACCACCCGCACGGTTCGCGGCTGGAAACCCATCAGTTTCCTGATCGCTGAAGAGGTATTGGATTTGGCCCGTGCTTCCATCAGTTTCCCGAGCGAGATAAAGGCGATGATCACCGCTGCTGCTTCGAAATAAACATGTGCCTCCAGGCCACGCTGATGCCAGAATTCGGGATAAAACGTGTTGAAGGTACTGAAAACAAAGGCGATTCCGGTACTAAGCGCCACCAGCGTATCCATGTTGGCCCGTCCGTGCCGCGCCTGCTTCCAGGCGGTCACAAAAAAACGACGTCCCAGACCAAACACAACCGGAGCGGTCAGTATCAGGGAAATTTCATTTCCGTAGGGCATATCCATCAGAAACATGCCGATCACCACAACCGGAGCCGACAGGATCAATGCCCAGAGGGTCTGTGTTTTCAGGCGCTGGTATTCCCGCTGCTGCAATTGTTCCTGCTCCGCTTCGGGATCTTCCACATCGATCAACAGGTCGTAACCAATGCTTTGTACCACTTTCCGGAGCCCTTCCGGCGTATTCTCGCTTTCATCGTAAATTACCTGGGCGCTCTGATTGGCCAGATTGACCGCCGCGTCTTTCACCCCCGGTGCAGTTTTCAGCATTGATTCCACACTGGCCACGCAAGCGGCGCAGGTCATGCCCCTTACGGGAAATGTTTTTTTCTTTTCCATGTTCAAACTCCTAACAATTACAAAAATAGCCCGAAAGTTTCTGCCGGCGTTATATAATCCCGGGAATGATTTATATAATTATTTTTCACAGTAAATTGTATTTTACGGCTTCAGAAAAAAGAATACGCATGAAAAACCTGACCAATTCCGTTATTTTGTCTTTACTTTCCCTGATTGCGCTGTCGCTTACGGGCTGCAGCAGCCCAGGGAAATCCCCGGAAATGGCTCCTTCACCCAATATCGTCTTTATTCTGGCCGATGATCTGGGCTACGCGGACCTGGGATCCTACGGACAAACCCGGATCAGCACGCCGCATCTGGACAGAATGGCCCAGGAAGGAATGCGGTTTACCCGCTTTTATGCGGGCAGCACGGTATGCGCGCCGTCCCGTTCAAGTCTGCTCACCGGCCAGCATACCGGCCATACCCCCATCCGCGGAAACAAGGAAGTCCGCCCCGAAGGCCAATGGCCGCTTGGCGATACCACGATGACCCTCGCGGAGCTTTTGAAGGAGGCGGGTTACGCGACCGGGGCATTCGGCAAATGGGGCCTGGGTTTTGTCGGCTCGCCCGGAGACCCGCTGAATCAGGGATTCGATACCTTTTTCGGATACAATTGCCAGCGGGAAGCCCATAATTATTATCCCGACCACCTGTGGCGGGACACCCAGCGCGTGGAGTACGCCAATACGCCCATGCGCCAAACGTACTATGTTGGGCAGGACATTCAGGACGAAGTGCTTCGGTTTATCGGCGAAAACCGGCAGAAACCTTTCTTCCTTTACCTGGCCTATACCCTCCCCCACGCGGGTTTGCAGCCTGCGCCGAACGATACCATTTTTGAAAGCTATAAAAAGAAATTCGGAGAAGAAGCGCAGGAGGTTCCGGCTGAATGGGATGGGAAGGGCTACGCCCCCCAGGCCTATCCGGAAGCAGCCTATGCGTCCATGGTCAGTCGGCTGGATCAATACGTGGGGCAGGTCCTGAGCCAGCTCAAAAAGCTGAATCTGGATAAAAACACGCTTGTAATTTTTACCAGTGACAACGGGCCTCATCGGGAAGGAGGCAACGATCCCGAACGGTTCAACAGCAACGGACCATTTCGTGGAATCAAACGGGACCTGTATGAAGGCGGGATCCGCGTCCCCCTGATCGCCTGGTGGCCGGGACGGATCCCAAGCGGAACGGTAAGCAAGCAGCCGGCTGCATTCTGGGATTTCCTTCCTACGTTCGCCGACCTGGCAAAGGTGGACGTACCGGATCAGGCCGATGGAATCTCCATTCTGCCTACCCTGCTCGGATCGGAAGCAGAACAGGAACAGCGACCCTATTTCTATTGGGAATTTCACGAAGGGGGCGGAAAGCAGGCCGTGATCGTGGACAAGTGGAAAGGAATTCGCCTGAACGCAAAGAAATCACCCGACGGTCCGTTGGAGCTGTACGACCTGGAAACCGATCCCGGCGAAATCAAGGATATTGCAAAGGATCATCCGGAGCTTGTCACGAAAATGGCGGCGATCATGAAGGAAGCACGCATGCCTAATCCGGATTTTCCATTTTTTGAAAACGAATAAATTGTACCGCAGCATGGCCTATCCAAACACCATCCGAACATGTACCCGTCGGTTTATCTGGTTGATCCTGCTTTGCAGCACCTGGCCTCTTGGGAATGTGGCAGCCAGTCCGGCCGGGGACGGCCCGTTGCGACTGGCAATCGCCCGGATCACCCACGGGCACGCCGCCTGGATCTTTGGCAGTAAACAAACGCCCGCCGTCGAGGTGGTTGCCATCTATGAGCCGGACCTGGCTTTGGCCCGGCGTTTCAGGGAGCAATACGATCTGCCGGAAAACCTGTTCTACAGTAATCTGGACAGCATGCTGCAATCGGCCCGGCCCGAAGCCGTGGCGGCCTTCGGATCCATTTACGAACACCTGGAGGTCGTAACCGCCTGCGCCCCCAAAGGCATTCACGTAATGGTCGAAAAGCCATTGGCAACCCATGTGAAATACGCCCTGCGCATGGAAAGGCTGGCCCGCGAACACGGTATCCATCTGCTGACCAATTTTGAAACCTCCTGGTACCCTACCGTGGAAAAAACCTTTCAGTTGGTGGCCGACAGCAATTTTGTCGGGAAACTAAGAAAAGTGGTCGTGCATGCGGGTCATCAGGGCCCGCAGGAGATTGGCGTAAGCACCGAATTCCTTACCTGGCTTACCGACCCCGAACTGAACGGCGGTGGCGCCTTGATGGATTTCGGCTGCTATGGAGCAAACTTGATGACCTATCTGATGAAAGGTGCTGTACCTGTTTCGGTAACGGCGGTCACCCGGCAGTATAAACCCGAACGGTATCCGAACGTGAATGACGACGCCACCATCATTGTGAACTACCATGATGCTCAGTGTATTATACAAGCCTCCTGGAACTGGCCCTTTAATCGAAAAGATCTGGCCGTGTACGGAGACTCGGGAGCCATCGTCACGCATAACCACAGCCGGATGGAAGTCCGGAATGAACATACGCCGCCGCGCGTCATGGAAATAACCGCGTCCGATATTCCGGTTTACGAGAACCCCTTTGTCTATTTGGCGGATGTGATCCGCGGGAAGGAGGATCCCGGAGAAAACGGACTGTATTCCCTGAAGACAAACCTGACGGTGGTCCGGATTCTGGAAGCCGCACGGGAATCGGCCCGTACAGGAAAAACGGTCTTCCTTAAAAAGCCGGGCAAGTAACGATGAAAAACCATTTACCTATGGAACCGCTTGATATCCTGAAACATTATTTTGGCTTTGATGCCTTCAGACCGAACCAGGAACGGATCATCCGAACCGTACTGGAAGGCGAAGACAGTCTCGTACTGATGCCCACAGGGGGTGGCAAGTCGCTCTGCTACCAGGTACCCGCCCTTTTGCGGGACGGCCTGACGATCGTCATTTCCCCGCTGATCGCCTTAATGAAAGATCAGGTGGACGCCCTGCGGGTAAACGGTATCCCGGCCGCCTACCTGAATTCCGCCCTCAGCCGTTCCCAGCAGGACTCGTTAATCCGGCAAATCCACCGGAACGAGTTGAAACTCCTGTACCTGGCGCCGGAACGGCTACTGGCATCGGATATGCACTTGGTCGGATTCCTGAAGAAATCAAACCTTTCCCTGGTAGCGGTGGATGAAGCCCATTGTATTTCCCAGTGGGGCCATGATTTCCGGCCCGATTACCGGATGCTGGGGCAATTGCGGAATGAACTGGCAGGCATTCCCTTTATGGCCCTTACCGCCACGGCCGATCGATTAACCCGGAACGACATCATTCAGCGACTGGGCCTGCGTGACCCGGTCTGTTCCATCTCCAGTTTCAACCGCCCCAATATCCATTATGCCGTGGAACCCAAGCGGAACAGCTTCACGCGCCTTCTCAGGTTTCTGGAGGATTTTCGGGGAGAATCCGGGATCATCTATTGTCTTTCCAGAAACTCCACCGAATCACTGGCAAAAAAACTGAAGGCCGCGGGCTATCCGGCCGAAGCCTACCACGCGGGTTTGCCTGCGGAGGAACGGGAAGCCCGGCAGGAAAAATTTCTAAAGGACGATTTGCGCATCATCGTGGCCACCATTGCCTTCGGCATGGGAATCGATAAATCCAATGTCCGCTTTGTCGTGCACATGGATCTGCCCCGGAACATCGAAGGTTATTACCAGGAAACCGGACGGGCCGGGCGGGACGGCTTACCGGGCAAGGCTTTGCTCTTCTATTCCTACGCCGATGTGAACAAGCTGAAGCAGTTCACGACCATTGAGCACAATGCCGAACAAAGCCGTATCCTGGAAAAGAAATTGGGTCAAATGGTTCAGTATTCCAATCTGAGAACCTGTCGCCGGAAATTTCTGCTTAATTATTTTGACGAAGAGGCCCCGGATCAATGCAGCGCCTGTGACAACTGCCTCGGGAAATACACCTACATCGACGGTACCATCATCGCCCAGAAAGCGCTTTCGGCCGTTGCGCGGTTAAACGAATCGTTCGGCATGGGTTACCTGATCGACTTTTTAAGGGGCGCTTCTTCGGCACGGATCCGTTCCGGGCATAAAAACCTGAAAACCTTCGGTGTAGGAAGGGATCTCAGCCGGGAAACCTGGAGCGGGTATCTGGAAGAACTCATCGTTCAGGAGTACCTTCGTAAAAGCGGACACCCTTATCCGGTTTTGAAACTTACACCCAAAAGCCGGCGCGTGCTCACTGGCGGGGAATCGGTCACCCTAAGCGCCCGGACCGAACCGGCCGAGGCCCCGGGAAATTCTTTGCCGGACGGCGCCACGGCAGACCGGCAATTGGTGGATGCGCTCCGCCGGGAGCGTCGTCGCCTGGCTGACAGGGAAAAGGTACCCGCTTACATTATCATTTCCGACGCGACGCTCCGGGAACTGGCCGCGCGGCTTCCCTCAACCCTGGAAGCGATCCGGCAGGTCCCGGGCTTTGGGGAAATCAAAACCGAAAAATACGGGCCGTTTTTCCGCGACGTAATCCGGAATTATCTGGAAAATTGCAAGGATGAGTAACGTTTTACCCGTTTAATACGTACTGGTCTTAATGGCATTATAATTGATGTATAAAATTTTATTTAATAAGCTTTAACTCTTTGTTTTATGAAACTGAAACGTATTCACTTTGTCTCCATAGCAGCAGCCGCGTCCCTTTCCCTTACCGCTTGTCTCAACGACGACAACGATCCGGCTGAGATCCGGCCTGGATTTGTTTCCTTCGTGAACGCCATGCCGGATACGAGCGGCCTGGACTTTTACATTCAGGGGTCGCAGCTGGGAAATTCGGCCATCGCCTACCTCAGCGCCTATCCCACAAGCAGCTATCTGGAAGCCCAGCCATTTGATTACCGGTTGGAAATCGCTTACCCGGATGGAGACCAGGCCATTTTCGGGGGCCAGGTTCCTATCCGGCAGGACGTCTACGTCTCGGTTTACATCTACAACGACAATGAAAAGGTGGAAGGCATGGCACTCATTGACGATCTGGAAAGCCCTACGGCCGGAAAAGCGAAGGTACGGTTTCTCAACCTGGGCACCGACGTTCCGGACGTGGATCTGATCCCGGAAGGTGAATCGGCCTGGATACAGGATCTGGAGTACAAAGATGCCTCGGACGACTATTCGGAAATCGACCCCGGTTCCTACAGCGTGCAGGTGGTCGATAGTGCCACCGACGAAGTGCTTGCCACCGGATCGGTCCAGCTTGAGGACAGCAAGGTGTACACGGTCTGGGTTAGCGGGATGCACGAAGGTGTTGGACAGAAAGCCCTCGCGGTACAACGCATCGAGCATAAAGAAGTCACCGCTTCTCCCGCTCCCTGACGACATTTCGCGTAAATTTTGGCCGGGTTTATCCGCACAACGGATAAACCCGTTTTGTTTTCCCTCCTTTTTTGCGATCCGGCTAAACAAAAACAGCCGTTCCGATGTACCTATACCATGTTGAATCTTTCCCTTTACCGATGACAGAACACCTATACTGATGAAAGAACAATGGAGGGCCTATCTGGCCCTGTCTTCCATGTGCATTATCTGGGGAACCACCTACCTTGCCATGCGGGTGGGGATAATGGACGTTCCCCCATTTCTGTTTCTGGGAATCCGTCAGGTGGTGGCCGGTGGATTATTGTGCCTTTTCTTCCTCAGCAGAGGGCATCGGCTGCCCGCCTGGAAGGATCTGAAAATCCATTTGCTGGCCGGCATCATGATGATCGGACTTGGGAACGGTCTGGTAGGATGGGGTGAACAGCATGTAACCAGCGGCATTGCAGCGCTGATCTGCTCCATGATGCCCATCTGGCTGATCCTATTCAACGTGCTCTTTATGGGAAACAGTGAAAAGGTGAACGGAAAGATACTCACCGGCATGCTGCTGGGTTTCTGCGGCCTGTTGCTCATTTTCGGCGAGGGTCTGCAGGACCTGGTGAATCCTGCCTACGCCGCCGGCTTGACCGGGATCGTGCTGGCCACGCTCTCCTGGGCTGCTGGCACCCTGATCCTCAAAAAACAGAAGCCCATCATAAAGCCTGTTTTCGCCGCAGGTATCCAGCTTTTCTTTGGGGGTATGTTCATGCTGCTGATCAGCCCCCTGTCGGATAATTATCAGGCCGTGAATTTTACCAGGGAAGCCCTGTATGCGCTGTTGTATCTGATTGTTTTCGGCTCCATGGTTTCCTACGGTTCCTTCACTTATGCCCTGGAAAAGCTGCCTGCCTCCACCGTTTCCATGTATGCCTACATCAATCCACTGGTGGCCCTCGTGGCCGGTTGGCTGATCCTGGATGAAGTGCTGAGCAGTTCCGTGATCCTGGCCGGCCTGCTTACCATCGGGGGCATTTACCTGGTTACGACCGGCCGGCGGAAGCGCGATCCCGCACTGTCTACTGGAAGCCGGAGCGAATAACTCCCTGAACAATTGCATTTTAAATATAATTTCCTCAACTTTATACAAATTGTATATTATCAACGTTACAGATAAAGAAGCACGTTTAAACGGAGGGAACTATTCAATATGCCAAATAAAGTTAAAAATGTAGCCCTGTTGCTGTTTGATGACTGCGAGGAAATGGACTTTGCGGGGCCGTTTGAAGTATTTAATGTAGCAAATGACGTGGCGGGCTCCAAGTTGTTCAACGTCTTCACCTTATCCAATCATGACCAAGTGATTACCCGACACGGCCTGCGCCTGGTGACCGACGGTCCGTTCGCTTATTCTCCTGAAATTGACATCCTGATTCTTCCAGGTGGAAAGGGCTTCAAAAAAGAAATCCAGAACGACCGCCTGATATACTGGCTGCGTTCAACCGCCTTCCGTCGGATTCTCACCGTGTCCACTGGCGCATTCCTGCTGGCGCGCAGCCGGATGCTCAACGGGCTGAAAGCGACCACCCACGCGGATTACCTGGATGAGCTGGAAAATACCTACCCCGATATTGAAGTAGTCCGGGATAGCCGTTTTGTGGACAACGGAAAGATTATCTGCGCCTCCAACAGCTCATCGGGAATAGAAGGATGCCTGTATCTATTGGACCAGTTTGATCAGTCTTTGAGTGAAGAAGTGGCCAAAAGGATGGAATATCAGCCGGCATACCGGCTCTCCTGAATAAGCTGCACCTTTCCTCCCGGCCTGCCTCCCGATCAGGGCATTGTCAACACCGCCTTCTGCGCATCGGCTCTGTAAACCTCCCGGAAGAATTCATTTATTTTTTCAGCAGTGGCCGGCGGATAGTATCCTTTGTTTAAGCAAAGGACCCGCCGGTAGATCAACTTCCCTTCTTCCATGCGGGTACGTACGCTGAAAAAGCCGAACGGCAAAGTCAGTGTGGTGTTGTCGGGGAGGTACTCCGCTCCGAATCCGTCCGTGATCCTGAATTCAAAGGTATCTTCTTCCGTATAACTTTCGGGAATCCAGACCGGCACCTTTCGTTCGGTAATACGTCCCGGCAGTTGATTTAACCGGTTGAGCGGATTCAGCGGAAGAAACAGCCGGTCGCCGCTCCAGTTGGTGAAACCCCGTGCCCGCAAGTTCAGCTGCTCGCGCGTGAGCGGTTGGTCCCCTTCGGGTTGAGCCACTTCCCAACTTTCAATTTCCAGGTTGGGAAGCGGATATAATTCCTGGATCAATTGGCGGGCCTGACGCGGCGTTGCCCGCGCCAGGGCGTGACGGGCAAAATAAAAGATTCCGCTAAATTCCGTTTCGATCCGAACCGACGCTTCCCCGCTTTCGTGCAAATCAAAAACGGCGCTGCGCCGATTGTAAGACCCCTCCATGGAAGGAGTGCGGGTAATCTTCCCTCCTCCCGGAGTGATCAGAAGCACATTCCGGTCGGAGGTGAATGTGCCCAGGTAGTTGAATGGCGCGACTTTCGATGTGCATTCAAGCCAAACCGTATCACCCTGCAAGGGCACGCAGAGGATCACGTGATTGCCCTGTAAAAAAGAGGCAAAACCGGCCAGATAACTCCGCTGTTCTTCCCCGGCCGCCACCTCGGTATAAATGGACGGAATTCCGGCCACCGAAAGCAGGGCCTTTGTATAATTCACCAGCCCTTTGCAGTCGCCGTAACTAAGCCGGTCCACCTCGGCCGCCTGCATGGGCTGCAAGCCCCCGATTCCTACCTAAATACTTACATACCGGTTCTTTTCCTGTACGAAACGGTAAATCCGTTCCACTTTCTCCCGCTCATCGGAGAGGCCGGCGACCAGGGTCCGTACTTTTTCAGCGGTCGCCTCCGGGACTTCATCACGTCCTTCGAGCAAATGCTGATATACCCACCGGCCGTATTCCTCCCAATTGTTGAACCGGCCATCCATCCCCTTATACCGGAAATTCACCGGCGCAATCAGCACATGCGGAAGAAAGGAACGCGGAGGGGGCGCAAACGGTTGTTCCCCGCAGGCCGCAAGGTTTTTTACATGCCACCGGTATACGCTGCTCCCGTCCGGAGTGACTTCCCGCCCGGCGGCAGGGAGGTACATCTCTTTGGTCCGAATGGCAAAACCCGGCCCACAGACGACTTCGTAAACGGCTTCCTGCACGGATACCAAGGGCGAATGCGTCGGAAACCAATCGGAGAAATAATGGGTATCGTCCCGTCTTACTTCATACTGATAGTAAACCGTATAAGGGTATCGATCCGTCGGGGGGTTGAAGAACTTTACCCGGGTATCCTCGAAAATTGAAATATCACTTACCGCGCTTTGGTCGCTAAACTCCTTTTGCTTCACGCGCCGGACCAAACTCCCGGAAGCATCGTAAATTTCGGCCGACAGATCGGCGATTTTCCTTGATTTATCGTAAAACACATGCGCCACGCCAAAATATTCGCCCCGCGGACTGAGGACCGTGACCGCTTTTTTTACCTGAAGAATCATTTTGCGTGGATCGGTCACCAAAATCCGGGTATGCGAATAACGGGTGACCGCTTCGGCCGATTCCCGAAGTTCCGGGGGGATTCCGTTTACAGCAAAACGCAGCTCCTGCCCCAGGCCGGCTTTCCAGAAGAACAATCCAGCCAATACGACCAATACCCATTTCAGTTGTTTATTCATCTGCGATCTATTCCATGGCCTCCACCACGATGTTCCCTGCCTGCGCCTGTACGATCCGGCTGAACAGCTCCTTTACATAATAGTATTCCGCCTGGCTGTAAACGGGCTTGCTTAAAACAATTTTACTCAGCACATTGATCCGGTTCCCATGCTGGGTTACATTCAGGATAAAACTTCCCCCGTTGGAGGCAGCGAAATACCGACGGCCTCCGGCAAGGTGGCGGCCCGATAGTTTTCAGGGAGGTTGATCTCCACCAGATTCTGGATTTCCCACCCCGTACCGAAATTCACGGGATAATAACGTTCCCTGAGCTTGAAGGGGTTCTCCTCCATGTTTTCAAGGGGTAGTACCGGAATGTAGATTACTCCCCGGCCTTCACCCTGCGGATCAAAGCTTAGCTCGTATGATTCGATCATGGGCTGATCCAGCGAATCCAGGTTCCGAAGCCGGTAGTTCACAATCCGCATCGCATCCAGGGCGTCTTCCTTTTCCCGGATGTACTTGGCGGTATCGCCGGTTTCCAGGATTTCGTGGCGGAATTTGAGCGCCGCGTAGTTGTATTTGTAGGCAGAGTATGAGCCGAATAGACGGGAGGCGCTGTCCAGCGTCAGTTTAAGCTGTGTTATTTCACGGAATAATCCCGTGGCCGGAATTTCCATCCAGTAGGATTTTTCGAAGTCCATTACCCGGCCCTTGTTGGACAGGCAGCGGTGCGGCAGCATCCCAAAGGGCAGCAGTCGTTCGGTCGCATCCAGCAGCACGATCCGGTCTTTCAGACGAAGGTGCGCCACCACGTAGTTGAAATCCGATATCACCGGATGGATATCGGCCGGATAGCCGTTGTTCCGGGTTGAAATCAGAAAAGGATGCGCTTCGAATCCGGCTGCCTGCAGGGCAGCCACCAGTCCGAGGTTGATATCGCCTACCGAACCGCTTCCCTCCCGGTAGGCCTTGTCAAGTCCCTCGCTGGCAAATGGCCCGAATTTTCCGTTCCACTGGAAACGTTGCTGGAAATGACGGTAAAGCCGTTGGGCTTTCTCCAGTTCCGTCCGGGAATGATCGCCTATCAGGGTAGCAAGGGGAGCCGATAACCGGTTAACGGCTTTTTTGACGGCAAGCCCAAAGTCCTTTTCCTGCTTCAACTCCTGGTCCAGGTCGTCCCAGGTTTTGGTGTACCTGCTCACCCTGCCGTCAAACCATTTCACCTCGGAGAGCTCGAACCGGACAGCCGGCATAAAATCCGACGGAGCCGTCATTTAGTCCTCACGGACAAAGGCCGGAATACTGTCCATGGCCCATTTGAACAGGGCACAATCGGCAACCCCGCCGGCGACCCGCAGGCAGTCTTTGGAAACCGCGGATTCATTCAAACTTAACTCAAAGGGCCCCACCAGCCGGATGTTATAAATAAAATTTCCCGGGATCCGGGCCCAATATTCGCTCCGGATGGTCGGTATCGAATGCTGAAACACCCAATCCCGGTACGTAAACAGATAGGGTGAATACAGTTCGTAGGTATATTCCAGGACACTTCCCGGCCGGGCATTGGGAAAGGTGAATTTCTTCAGGGTCACATTCCCCGCGACGTCTTCCTCAAATACCGCTTTGTGGGAAAGCTCGGTCTTCACGATACGGCTTCCTTCCAGATTATAGGAGAAGGCCTTGATTCCGATCACCTCTTCATCGCCCTGTTCGCCTCGATAGACCGGGATGCTGATGTTGGCCGCGGAAAGCCCCTCCGCATCCTGGATCTTGATCTTTCCGTAATAACTGAAAACCAGTCGGAGTCCGCGTTGATTATCGAAATAGGCTTCCCCGGTTTCCTGAAGGATGACCGCATGGGCCGCGGTATCGTCCGGATAAACCGTTTCCCTCAGCTCACGGAGCGTGATCCGTCCCAGCTGAGCCGGGTTTATCTGGCCCAGGGCCGGCAGGCAACCAAGAATAAATACAAAGCAAAGGCAAACTCCCTCCATACGCAATTTTTAGGTTAAGGCCATATTCCAAGATTCATATAGGAAGTTGCAATTTTCTTAATGGCGCCCACATACGAGGCGGTCCGGAGACTCTCTATTTCTTTTTTATTCATTTTGATATCCCGTATCTCATGGTAGGCCGTAACCATGGTATCCTCCAATCCGGAAACAACCAATTCCAGCTCTGTGGGTCCCTTCACAAGCAGCTTTCGCTGTTCCTTGCTCAACTGGGTACCGGTCATCTTTTCCATCAGGCTGGCCAGGTCCTGATTGGATTGCTCTTCATAGCGCCGGTGCATCCGGCCAAAGGCCACGTGCGAGAGATTCTTCAGCCACTCAAAATAGGAAACCGTCACGCCCCCGGCGTTGGCGTACATGTCGGGCACCACGATACATCCTCTGCCGATCAGCAACTCCTCCGCCTCGGGGCTGGTAGGGCCGTTAGCGCCCTCCACGATGATACGCGCTTTGATGTTGGCCGCATTGGCCAGGGTGATCTGATTTTCCAGCGCGGCTGGAATAAGGATGTCGCAGTCCTGTTCCAGGCCTTCGGCGCTGCGGGTAAAGTTCTTTGCTTTTTTGAAATTCAAAATGGAGCCCGTAGCCTTGCGGTGTTCAAATACCTCATTGACGTCCAGCCCGTTTTTATCGTAAATCGCTCCTTCGTATTCGCATAGGCCTACGATCACCCCTCCGGCTTGCTGGATGAACCGGGCGGCGTTGAATCCCACATTTCCCATTCCCTGTACAATTACCCGCTTGCCCTCTATACCGGGAGCAAGTTTGATTTTTTTCATGTCTTCCGGAACATCGACGCATTCGCGCGCTGCAAAGTAAACGCCGCGTCCGGTGGCTTCCCTTCTGCCGGCGATCCCGTGCTGGGACAGCGGTTTTCCGGTAACGGCGGCATGGGAGTTCACGTCCCCGGGATAGAACGCCTGGTAGGTATCGACCATCCAGGACATTTCCCGTTCTCCCGATCCGTAGTCCGGAGCGGGCACGTCAATTCCCGGCCCGATAAAATTCTTCTTGATCAATTCGGAAGTGTAACGGCGGGTAATGTGTTCCAGTTCCCGCTCATCGTACTCCCAGGGATTGATCCGGATTCCGCCTTTCGCGCCGCCGAAAGGCACATTTACAATGGCGTTTTTATAGGTCATCAGCGCGGCCAGCGCCATCACTTCGTCTTCATTGACCATTTCGCTGTACCGCACCCCGCCCTTGGTAGGATGCATGTGATGCGAATGCTCCACCCGCCAGGCGTCCACGGATTCGATTTTTCCATTGGCCCGCCGGATCGGAAATTTAAAGCGGTACACACTTTTGGCATCCTTGATCATCTCAAGCAGGTCATGGGAATAGGTGGTGTGGCGGGCGGCCAGGTCAAAAAACCTGTTCACGTCATTGAAGAAACTTACAGTGGAGAAAGGTTTTCCGGTTTTGGTTTGATTTCCGGTCTTAGTCATATTTGTTTATTGATGGTTTGGCTATTCAAAATAGAAGCAGGCGGCTGAGGTCACATCACCGGCAATAGCGCAGCGCCGCTTCCTATTTTTCACAGGTCGAAGGTAAAAAAGTTTGGATGGAAACAAAAACCGGAACAGGGAAGAAGCAGAATCCGGTTTAGGAGAAAAGCAAGGAAATCAGGGGATCACTGATTTTTTTTCGACTCTTTTTCTATTTTACTGATCTTTTTATCAAGGCTGAACAAATAAATTGCTAACCCGATAAAAATTACCGCAATCACCGAAACCACCACGTAGATCTTGCCTGATTGCCGCAATGCATCGGCCATTTCAACACCCTGGGCGACCCCCATCAGGGGCATCAGCGCCATCAAAAGAAACCCTAAAAAAACGAAACTTTTCATCGATCACCTGGTATTTGCTATCTTTTTGATTCTCACTCTGATTTGCATGATCCAGACACCGATCAGGATCCATCCCAGGACGGCCGGATAAAACACCACCCGAAGGCGGGAATCCAGGTCGTAAGAACTGAAGCCCGGATTGCCTCCGTTACCGGGATGCAGCGAATCGGTCATCCGGGGCAATACGAACAACAACGCGATCATGATCGGATAGGCAAAAATATTATAAACGGCCGAAATCCGTCCTCTTTTCTGATCTTCGTCGATCGAGCCCCGCAGTACCAGGTAGGCCAGGTACACCAGCATCGCGATTGCCGAACTGTTCAGTTTGGGATCGCTCGGCCAGGGTTCACCCCAGGTGAATTTGGCCCAGATCATCCCGGTCACCAAACCCAGTACGCCAAAGAATATCCCGGTATTATTGCTTTCAACTGAAGCGATGTCCCACTTTTCCGCTCCGGTGGCAAGATAGCGGATGCTGCTGTAAAAACCATAGGAGAACAGGGCAATCATCGCAAACCACATGGTCACGTGAAAGTGGATATTCCGGATGCTTTCGTTCAGGATGGGAAGTTCGGGGACTTTAAACAGCAGCCCGCCAATGAGTGAATAAAATACGAATACTACGCCCGTGGTTTTCCACCAGATCCCTTTCATCGGTTTTTCGTTTTACGTGTTGCCTCCATTAGTCACGCCAAAGGTAAGGAAATAATAACAGAGCTAATACGATTACGATCACGTTTATGGCTAGAAGCAAAACGATTTCATCTGCGCTTACCGAACGGTCCAGTCCGTCCATGGCGTTCTTACTCAGCTTGATCAGCAGGATCAGCAGGGGAATAACCACAGGGAAGCTGAGAATGGCCATTAGCGAAAAATTATTCCCCGCCCGGGATGCGATCCCGGAAACCATGGTGAGTGTACTGGCAAAGCTGAGACAGCCCAGCAACACCGCAAGCAGGTACATGGGCATATCGGCTACCGGATTGTCAAATACGATGACGTAAAAGATGAGGGATACCGCTGCGATCAGCAGCATAAGCAGCACATTGTAAATTATTTTGGCAAGCATAATGGCCTGCGGATGGGCCAGGGTATAAAAATAAAGTTGCCGCCCCCTGCTTTCGACCAGGAAACTTTTCGCTACCGCGTTGATGGCCGAAAAAAGGAGAATGATCCAGAACACGGCATTCCAGACCACCGGTTCTACGCTTCTGAACGACAGATAGCAGGTGTACACCGTGGCGGTGGCGTAAAGCAAGATCCCATTGAGCGCATACCGGTTGCGCCATTCCAGCACCCATTCCTTTCGGATGAGTGCGCCTGTATCTGCAGCGAGCTTTTTCATGGTCGTATGCCGGCTGTGTTTAACATGGTGAAGCCAATCAGTTCGTCGTACCGGGAACCGCTTCGACGATAGTACACAAATAGATAATAGTCGTTTTCGGTTTCATAATGGTTACTTTCGGTTTGCCTATTGCTGATCTGCCCGGAAGGGTCGGCCTGTACATACATGTAATCGTAAACTCCCTGTTTAAGCAGGGGGCTTGCTCCGTAGGTTTGGGTGACGGGATCGTAAATCAGCCGGAACTCCTTTTTCAGTTCCCAATCGGTCAATTCCCCGAACACATAGTAATCACCCGTAGCCCGGGGAGCCTGAAAGTGGAAATTCACCCGCGCATAATCGGCTTCCACTTCGGGCGCATTGCCCTCCTGGAAACGGATAAAATATTTTCCATTGTAATCAATTAGGGAAGAATAGGCTTGGCTTAACCGGGGGGCGTCAGTTTCCAGCGTGGCTACAAACAGGTCGTCGTGAACAAGCTCCCTCACCCCTTCTCCCCGGAAACGCAGACTGCGCAGGTCGAATCGCCTGAATTCGTTTCCGCCCAAAAAGTCGGTAACATCCACCGCGTCGTAAACCAGTTGGGAAGCCCGGACGTGTACGGGCTGGGTAAGCCATTGCGCATTGTCCTCCCGGCCATTCTGGCTTACGTACACCTTTATTTCGCCGAAGGGATTGGAGATCTGCAGGTTCGGATGGAAAATACTGAAATTCAGTTTCTGCCTCTGCTGGCGCTCGGCTACCCGGCTGCTCCGGCCGAAATCCGCCTCCAGGCTCACTTTCCGGTCCAGGACGTAAAACCGGCGGGTAAGCACCAGGTTGCCGGGATCGTTGTCTTCGTAGATCTTCAGTATATAATTTCCGGACAGCAGCGGCTCGATGGAGAAATCCGGGATCTCCAGCCGGTAGTTCGTGTATTCCTGGTAGGTATTGAAAGAACCCTGGTAATCGCGTATCCGTTCTCCCGGAAAGCCCCGCAGGTATTGGATCTGTGGGATCGTGGAAGGCTTCCACTCGGCCGTGCAATGTTCCACCGTGTAGTGATAGTTGCGAAAGCCCCCACGCAGGTCGTCGAATGAAAGAATGAGTTTCCCCTCGCCTCCCAATTCCAGCACGGGCAGGGTCTGCTCCCCGTTTCCGTTGGAAAACTGGACGGTCCGGATCTCGGGTACAAATACCTGATTCCGGTA
Organism: Anseongella ginsenosidimutans; assembly: GCA_029268045.1. GTDB lineage: Bacteria > Bacteroidota > Bacteroidia > Sphingobacteriales > Sphingobacteriaceae > Anseongella > Anseongella ginsenosidimutans_A. The sequence goes on along the minus strand of JAJUHF010000046.1, from coordinate 1,019 downwards.
AACTTCCTGCGACTGCGACCGGGCCGGCAGCGCGGCAAGCAGCGGCAGCAAAGCGGCCCAAACGGGTTTTGTATATACGATTAGCCTGTTCATTGAGACTCCAATTCGGTGATCCGTTCGGCAAGCCGGTCCCATTGCTGATTCAGCTCGGTGAGCGCCTGGCGCAGTCCGGCATAGGTCCGGTTCGCGTCCGCCAGTTTCTCCGGATCTTCATAAATCGCTTCGTTGGCCAGCTCTTCCTCGGCCCGCCTGATCGCCGCTTCCTTTTCCTCTATCTCCTTTTCCAGTTCCTCCAGGGTCTTCCCCAGCCGCCTTAGTTCGCCGTTATTCCGTCCGGGCTCTTTCCCTTGGCTTTCTTCGGAACGGCCCGTGGAAGACGCGGATTTAGCAGCAGGGGCGGGTGTTTTACTTTCCCGCGCGGGTTGCTGGCGGATATTTTCACTCCAGTATTCGTATTCCTCGTACGTGCCGGGATACTCCTTTATTTTCCCATCCTCGATAAACCAGATCGTATTGGCGACCTCCTGAACCAGGTAGCGGTCGTGCGAAACCAGAATAAAGGTCCCTTCGTATTGCTGGAGGGCCTGGATCAGCACGTTGACCGATTGAATATCCAGGTGGTTGGTGGGCTCGTCCAGTAAGAGGAAATTGGCATCCGAGGTCAGGGTTTTGGCCAGCGCCACACGCGACTTCTCCCCCCCTGAGAGCACGCGGATCTTTTTGAACACATCGTCTCCTGTAAAGAGAAAACAGCCCAGCAGGGAGCGGATCTCCTTTTCGGTTTTCTGCGGAGCGAAATACATCAGCTCGTCGAGGATGGACTTTTCCAGATCGAGTGATTCCAGTTGGTGTTGCGCGAAAAAGGCCGGCTTCACCTGGTGTCCCTCGCGAAGCGTTCCCTGGAAGGGTTCCGCACCGGCAATGATCCGGAGCAAGGTGGATTTCCCTTTTCCGTTTGCCCCGATCAGGGCGATCTTCTGTCCCCGCATCACCGTGGCCGACGCGTGTTCCAGCAGGGT
>JAJUHF010000045.1 GCA_029268045.1 Anseongella ginsenosidimutans | reverse complement strand
GGGGAGGGTACCCGGGAACAGGAGGAGGTCGTGATTGCCAACGCGGCCATGGCCATCCGCCTGCTGGAGGGAAATAAAAGCGTTGCGGACTGCGTAGAGGCTGCTACCGAGAGCCTGCGTTCCGGAAAAGCGCGGGAGGTATTGAAAAAATTGGTTTCCTGATATGCAGCCGAAAATAAAGATCTGTGGGATGCGCGAGGAGGCAAACCTACGGGAAATTGCCCGGCTCTCTCCGGATTACCTCGGATTTATTTATTATCGTAAATCACCGCGTTACGTGGGGGCCGATTTTAATCCGGAATGGGGTCCGGAAATGGATTCGATACGCAAAGTGGCCGTTTTCGTGGACGAACCGCTGGAGTCCGCGCTGGATATTATGGCCCGGGCAGGATATGATGCGGCGCAGCTGCACGGAAATGAATCGCCCGCGTATTGCCGGGATATAAAAGCGGCCGGAATCCAGGTGATCAAAGCCTTTGGAGTGGACCGGGACTTTGATTTCTCCCGTCTGGAGGCCTACGAGCCGGTTGTGGATTACTTTCTTTTCGACTCGAAAACACGTGATTACGGAGGAAGCGGAAAAACATTCGGCTGGGATCTGCTCCAAGGGTACCGCGGGAGCAGGCCATTCTTCCTAAGCGGCGGACTGGAACCCGGCAACCTGAAGCAGGCATTGCAAGCTACCTCGGGACTGCCGCTTTACGGGCTGGACCTCAATAGCCGCATTGAACAGGCCCCGGGATTAAAAGACGCGGAAAAAGCGTCCGAAGCGATCAGCATGATAAAACAAGGAGAATATGAAAACTGAAAATAAATATGGAGTGGACGAGCGGGGATTTTACGGCCGTTTCGGTGGCGCTTATATACCCGAAATGCTCTATCCGAATATCGAGGAACTCCGCGAAAATTACCTGCGGATCATTGAAACCCCGGAATTCAGGAAGGAATTCGAAGGACTGCTTGCGGATTACGTAGGGCGGCCCACGCCGCTGTACCTGGCCCAGCGCCTGAGCGAACATTATGGAACAACCATTTATCTGAAGCGGGAAGACCTAAACCACACCGGGGCTCACAAGATCAACAACACCATTGGTCAACTGCTGCTGGCCGAAAAACTGGGCAAAAAACGGATCATCGCCGAAACCGGCGCGGGACAGCACGGAGTCGCTACCGCCACCGTGTGCGCCCTCCGAGGACTGGAGTGTGTCGTTTACATGGGCGAGGTGGATATGCAGCGTCAGGCCCCCAACGTGGCCCGGATGAAGATGCTTGGCGCAACCGTCGTGCCCGCCACCTGCGGAAGTAAAACCCTGAAGGATGCGACAAACGAAGCGCTGCGCGACTGGATCAACAATCCGGTGGACACGCATTACATCATCGGCTCGGTGGTCGGCCCGCACCCGTATCCGGACATGGTGGCCCGTTTTCAGTCGGTGATCAGCCGGGAGATCCGCCGGCAGTTATTGGAAAAATCAGGAAAAGAGGTCCCCGATCAGGTAATCGCATGCGTGGGGGGAGGAAGCAACGCCATGGGCGCATTTTACCACTTCCTGGACGACGAATCGGTAAAACTGATCGGTGTGGAGGCAGGCGGAGAAGGCGTGGACACGGGCCGCTCGGCAGCGACCACCGTATTGGGAAAAGACGGAATCATTCACGGAAGCCGTTCCCTGCTGATGCAGACCGATGACGGACAGATCATCGAACCCCACTCGGTTTCAGCCGGGTTGGACTATCCGGGTATCGGTCCGCAGCACGCCCATCTTCATGAAACCGGACGGGTACAGTTTGTAAACATTACCGACCAGGAGGCCATGGAAGCCGGACTGCTGCTATCCAAGCTGGAAGGGATCATTCCTGCCATCGAGTCCTCCCATGCGCTTGCCTGGCTGAAAAAGATGGAGTTTACCGGACGTGAATCAATTGTGATCTCTCTTTCAGGAAGGGGAGACAAAGACCTTCAAACCTATATTGACTTCTTCAGATTATGAACCGCATAAACGAATTGTTTAAGAAAAAGCCCGGAAAACTGCTTTCCATTTATTTTACAGCCGGATATCCCGGCCTGGAAGACACCATCCCGGTTGCCCGCGCCTTGCAGGAAGCCGGAGCCGATATGCTGGAGATCGGCTTTCCGTTTTCCGATCCCCTGGCCGACGGGCCGGTCATTCAGCACAGCAGCGAAGTGGCCTTGAAAAACGGGATGAGCCTCCGCAAGCTGTTCAGCCAGCTTAAGGAATTGCGTGAGCACGTGCGGATCCCGGTATTGTTGATGGGCTATCTGAATCCGGTATTCCAATATGGAATGGAAAACTTCTGTGCTTCCTGCGCCGAATGCGGCATCGACGGACTGATCCTTCCTGATCTGCCGATGACCGAATTCGAAACGCAATACCAGGACCTGTTCCGCCGGCATAACCTGAGCAATATTTTCCTGGTTACCCCCGAAAGCAGGGAGGAACGCATCCGCCGGATCGACCAATTGAGCGATGGATTCATATACGCCTTATCCTCCTCTTCAACCACCGGGAAGCAAATGGATTCCACCCTGCAAACGGAAAAGTACTTTGAAAAACTGCAGTCGATGAATTTACGGAATCCACTGATGATCGGTTTCGGGGTCAACGACCGGGAAAGTTTTCAAAAAGTTGTATCTTACGCCCACGGAGCGATTATCGGGAGTGCCTTCATCCGCTTGCTGGACAAGGAGGGCGCCCGGCCCGAAGTAATCCGCCGCTTTATCCATTCCATACTGGGAAGCAATTGAATCCGGAACAGAACCATTCGCATAAACTGATTATTAGAAAACCTGATGGCGAAAGCAAACAATACCTCTTTACTGGAACCGCTACGTAAATTCTTCCAAACCGAACAGGCATCGGGAATTGTCCTGATTGTATGCACCCTGTTTTCGATCATTCTTGCCAATAGTGGGGCAGGGGAAGGCTACATTGAATTCTGGAATACGCACATCGGGATCTATGCAGGTGATTTTTCGTTGGATCATTCCATCCTGCACTGGGTGAACGACGGACTGATGGTCGTTTTCTTCCTGGTGGTGGGCATGGAGATCAAGCGGGAAGTCGTCCAGGGTGAGCTTTCTACATTCCGAAAGGCCATTTTGCCTGTAGTGGCGGCCTTGGGAGGAATGGTGGTGCCGGCCTTGCTGTATGCTTTCTTTAATGCCGGTGGTGTATATCAGCACGGGTGGGGAATCCCCATGGCTACCGACATCGCCTTCGCATTGGGGGTCCTTGCCCTGCTTGGGGGAAAAGCGCCCATGGCCCTAAAGATCTTTTTAATGGCTCTGGCGGTAATTGATGACCTGGGCGCGATTCTGGTCATTGCGATTTTTTATAATCAGGGGGTAATATTGTCCAACCTGATTATCGCGCTAAGTGTTTTCGTCCTGCTTTTGATCCTGAACCGTTTTCGGGTGACAAACCTCATCCCATACCTGGTGGGAGGACTGGTAATGTGGTACTTTATGCATTCTTCCGGAATCCATGCCACCATCGCCGGCGTACTGCTGGCCTTTACCATTCCCATGCGATCGGCTAATCCGGATTATTCCCCCTTGATCAGCCTGGAGGATACGCTGCATAGTTTCTCCTCCTTCTTTGTAATGCCCCTGTTCGCGCTGGCCAATACCGCCATCGTAATCAGCGGGGATCTGGGTGAGATTTTCAGCTCGGACCTCAACCACGGTATTATGGCCGGCCTGGTTTTTGGGAAGGTGATCGGGATTGTCGGCTTTACTTATCTTGCGGTCAGAACGGGTCTGGCCGTTTTGCCATCCAAAGCCACCTGGGGAAAAATAACCGGCTTGGGGTTTCTGGGAGGAATCGGATTTACGATGTCCATTTTTATATCCGTTCTGGCCTTTAACGAGCCGGAACACCAGACCCAGGCGAAGGTATCCATTCTGGCCGCATCCCTGCTTACGGGGCTGATTGGCTATTTCCTACTGCATCAGACAACTTCTCCGGGTAAGAAGCCAGCCAAAGCCGACGGAGGCAAGTAGGGGGTTGGGAAAGGCCGTTCTTACAGGAAAAGATTGATATCGCCTTTTCCCTGACGGATGACCTCCACTTCACCGGTGGTGACATCGACGATGGTGGAGGCTTCGTTGCCGCCATAACCACCATCGATTACCAGATCGACCAGTTCCGAATACTTCTCGTAAATCAGTTCGGGATCGGTGGAGTATTCCACAATCTCGTCGTCGTCCCGGATCGAGGTAGACAGAATGGGGTTCCCAAGAAACTCCACAATGCTCCGGGCGATCATATTATCGGGCACCCGGATCCCCACGGTTTTCTTTTTGCTGTTCAACAGTTTGGGAACCTGATTATTCGCATTCAGAATAAAGGTAAAGGGTCCCGGAAGCGCCCTTTTCAATATCCGAAAAATGCTGTTGTCTATCGGCTTGCAATAATCGGCCAGATGACGGAGGTCCTGACAGATAAACGAAAGCTGTGCTTTCTCGGGCCGGATCCCTTTTATCCGGCATACTCTTTCAATGGCTTTCTGGTTGGTGATGTCGCAACCCATTCCATACACCGTGTCGGTCGGGTAAATGATGACCCCGCCCTTTTTCAGACAATCTACCGCCGCGGCGATATGCCGTTCCTGCGGATTCTCCGGGTGGATTTTTAAAAGCATGAGATCCCTCCATCAACTATTTTTGTTCTTCCGGCGGGCCTTAGTTTTTCAGCACTTCGGTCACCAGGTCAGCCGCTTCCTGCAGCGCAATGGCGGAATATACCTGAAGGCCCGATTCGTCAATCAGTTTTTTGGCTTCTTCGGCATTGGTTCCCTGCAAACGGACAATGATCGGGATATTGATATCGCCGATATTCTGGTAGGCGTCAATGACCCCCTGGGCTACCCGGTCGCAACGTACAATGCCTCCGAAAATATTGATCAGGATCGCCTTGACGTTGGGATCCTGCAGAATAATATGAAATGCAGCTTCAACTGTTTTCGCACTGGCGGTTCCCCCTACATCGAGGAAATTCGCCGGATCGCCCCCGGCCAGCTTGATGATGTCCATGGTAGCCATTGCCAGTCCGGCCCCGTTGACCATGCACCCCACGTTTCCGTCCAGCTTCACATAGTTCAGATTGGACTTGCCTGCTTCGACTTCGGTCGGATCTTCCTCCGCCAGGTCGCGCATGGCCGCATAATCCGGATGGCGGTAAAGCGCGTTGTCATCCAGATTTACTTTCGAATCCACGGCCAGGATCTTATCGTCCGAGGTTTTCAGAACCGGATTGATCTCGAAAAGAGAAGAATCGGTCGCCTCGTACGCTTTATACAAGGCGCTTACGAATTTCACCATGTCTTTGAAGGCGTCGCCTTTCAGTCCCAGGTTAAATGCCACTTTACGGGCCTGAAAAGGCTGCAGACCCACCTTCGGGTCAATTTCTTCCTTAAAAATCTTATCAGGGCTTTTGGCGGCAACCTCCTCGATGTCCATTCCGCCCTCGGGCGAATACATGATGATGTTTCTTCCGCTGGCACGATCCAGTAAAACGCTCATGTAAAACTCCTGGTGCTCGCTGGCGCCGGGATAATATACATCCTGGGCGATGAGGACCTTGCTCACCTTTTTTCCTTCCGGTCCGGTCTGGGGGGTGACCAGTTGCATGCCAATGATCTTGGAAGCTTTCTCACGTACTTCTTCAAGCGATTTGGCAAGCTTGACGCCGCCGCCTTTTCCTCTTCCGCCGGCGTGAATCTGCGCTTTGACGACCCACCACTCCGTGCCGGTCTGTTCATTTAAGGCCTTGGCTGCCTCAACTGCCTGTTCGGGAGTTTCAGCCACCATTCCTTCCTGGACGCGGACCCCAAAACTCTTTAAAATTTCTTTACCCTGATATTCGTGTATATTCATTCTAATATGGATGGTTAAATGTCAACGACTCAAAAGTAAGACTATTGGGCCTATTTTCAAACTGTTCATTGACGCGGGAAGGAATTCTCTGCCGCAAGCACGAGCGCCCAGTCACTGCCCCTTCCGGCCGCCGGAGGGGCGAATTCCCCGATAGCAAAGCTGGGATCAAACGATTTGACCGGCCAGAATACGCCGTCGCGCGGATTGAACCACCATGCCTTTTTTTCTCCCGCGCCGTTCAGTCGGCTAAGATCAATCCGGAGCTTTTTTCCATAGGGTGTATAGGCCACGATCAGGTTGCCTTCCGGGTCAGCCGCGGCTACCTGGTACTGCGGACCTTCGGGATTGGGGTTCTTGATCAGTGACTGGTCCGGCACCAGCCTTTGCCAGGGAAGGCTTTCAAACAGACGACGCATATAACCTGCCTGAAAAGCGCCCGGGTGATCCATGGCCGCCTGCCAGCTGGTCCGGGCCGAGGAAACCGGCTCGCGTCGGGGATCCAGCATCTGCCAGATGTTATGATTGCCGTAGGTATGTCCGCAGGCGCCCGAGAGCATGCTCCAATATCCGGCGCGCCGGGAGTCAAATGCGTCAAACCAACCCAGCTCTTCGGGCTTCCAGTTGATCGGATGGTCTTCGTAGTTGGGTTCCGCATCCAGGCTGGGTTTGGCCGGCTCCAAACGATAATTATGAATCAGGGTACGGTAATTGGGCGCATCTTTTTTTCCGTGACCCGATTGGAAGGTATTCAGCGACAGCCAGTCCCGGTCGTGGAACCAAGTTGCCGAATTAGACCCGCCCATGGGGTGATAGGTAATCAGCTGTTTCCCTCCGCTGCCTTCCTGGATCCCCTTGGCCATCGCATCCCAGATGGCAAGGTGCGTGTCGTTTGCCGGATTCCGGTCGCCGCCCAGTATCCAAATGATGGGATCGTTCCGATAACGCGCTCCAAGGTATTTGCCGTAGGCGTAGGCATTTTCCGGATTAAAAATTTCAGGACCCACGCCCCATTGTTTCACCACCTTGTCGCCCCAGGTAGGAAGCATACCGATAAACAGCCCCAGCCTGGCGGCTTTCCGTACCACAAAATCCACATGCCCGAAATAGGCTTCATTCGGCCGGGTAGGATCGTCCCCGATCAGCGGGGTGTCTCCATAGGCGTTCGGCGTGTGCAACCCGTTTAGTTCGGCCAGAACCACCGCCTGGATTACGGTGAAGCCTTTCTCAGCCCGGTTTTTGAGGTACTCTTCGCTCTGCTTCCGGTCCAGCCGGTGAAACAATTCCCAGGCCGTATCGCCCAGCCAGAAAAATGGCGCCCCATTTTGATAGCTCAGGTAGCGGCCGTTTTCACTGACCCGGAGCTGGTGTCCCTTGCCGGATTGGGCAGTGCTGACAAAGGGCTTCAGCGCAAGCGCGGCCGCGAAAGCCAAAACAAAAAGCATCCTGGAAAAACGCGATTGTCGAATCATTGGTGTTGGTTTCGGTAGGTAATCAATTGGTCGGTCGAGATTTGCCTCTGGTCGGTCACCCGGCCATACACCCTTGGAGCGGGAATGCCCCCGGGGAGTTCGGTGGAACCGGTCAATATCCGGGCTTCGTCCCATAAACCGCTGTCTATAAATGTCTGCAGGGTCCGCGCGCCTCCTTCAATGATCACCGATTGAACATCCATCAGATACAGCTGATAGAGTGAAAACTGCGGAAGGTAATAATTGAAGTTCTCTACTTCGAGCATTTGTACCTTTCCATCGATATCGGTTTTAATTGCATTGAAAACCAGCGTCCTTTCAGACTGATCAAAGAGTTTCAACGAAGCAGGAAGAGACAAATCCCGGTCAATCACAATCCGAAGGGGATTCCGGCCGCTCCATTCCCGGACGGTCAGTTCCGGATCATCTGCCAGCGCGGTCCGGTATCCCACCAATACCGCGTCCTCTTCGCTGCGCCAGCGGTGTACCAACTGCCGGGCAAGGGGAGAGGTGATCCAGAAGCGAGAGGCATCCAGGGGTGCAAAATACCCGTTCCGCGTCTGCGCCCATTTAAGAATTACGTAAGGCCGTTTTTGAGTTTGAAACAGGACAAAGCGCCGGTTCAGTTCCAGGCAGGCTTCCTCAAGCACGCCCCGGTGCACCCGGATGCCCGCGGCTGCAAGCCGTTCAATGCCTTTTCCGGCCACTTTTTCATGGGGATCGGTACACCCGATCACTACTTCTTGGATCCCGTGACGGATGATCAGTTCGGTACAGGGCGGTGTTTTTCCCTGGTGTACGCAAGGCTCCAGATTGACGTAAAGGGTCGCTTCCTGCAGCATGTCCTTTCCATCGGGATAGCGTTCAAGCACCTCGTTGACGGCATTTACCTCCGCGTGGGGCCCTCCGTAATGCCGGTGCCAGCCCTCTCCGATGATCCTGCCCCGGTGAACGATCACGGCGCCGACCAGCGGATTCGGACTGACCTGTCCCATTCCGTTTGCAGCCAGCTGCAGGCAACGGCGCATGTAGCGAATGTGTTCTTCCACCTTGCCAAAATAGTTATTTTTGCGCACATAACGGAGGTCGACCGCCCATGCAAAAGTTACCGATCGGAAACGCGGACATAAGAGAATCCGCCCGGGCCATGTGCCGGGCGCTGGAAGCACTATACGAACCCCGCGAGGCGGAAGCACTGACCTGGATTGTGCTGGAACACCTGACCGGCCTCCGGCGGAGTCAGTTGACGGCCGGCCAAACGGCGGCGCTTTCCTCGCGGCAGCGAGAGGGACTGCGGGACACGCTGGAACAGCTTCTGGCCGGAAAACCGCTGCAATACATTCTGGGAACAACTTCTTTCTACGGCCTGACTTTGCAGGTGAACCCCTCGGTACTGATCCCACGGCAGGAAACCGAAGAGCTGGTTCACTGGATTCTCCATTCGGACCTTCCTCCCTCGCCGGCGATCCTGGATATTGGCACCGGAAGCGGCTGCATCGCCATCGCCTTAAAGAAAAACAGGCCGGGTGGTCGGGAGGCAGCCACGGTCTGGGCCTGCGATGTTTCAGCCGAAGCGCTCGATGTAGCCAGTGAAAACGCCCGGACCAACGACGTGGATATCACGTTCAAATCAGCCGATATCCTAAACGAGCGGTCCTGGGAGGAATTTCCCCTGTTCGATGTGATTGTCAGCAACCCGCCCTATGTTACCCAAGCGGAGCAGGAGCTGATGCACCGGAATGTGCTGGAGCACGAGCCCCATCTTGCCCTGTTTGCGCCCGATGAGGCCCCCTTGCTTTTTTATAGCAGAATTACTGCATTTGCCCGGCAGAAACTCCGGGCCGGAGGCAGACTCTATTTTGAGATCAACGAAGCCTTTGGGCCTCCGGTTCTCGACCTGCTTCAGCAGGCGGGTTTCCGCCAGGCGGAACTGCGCAAGGACCTCAACGGCAGGGACCGGATGGTGCGGGCGCTACAGGTTCATCCGCTTTAGTTCCTTTACCGCATAATCCGCGGCCCGGGCAGTCAGCGCCATGTAGGTAAGTGTCGGATTCACGCAGGAAGCCGACGTCATGCAGGCGCCGTCGGTGACAAATACATTTTTACAGGCATGAACCTGGTTCCATTCATTCAGTACCGATTCTTTCGGGTTCTTCCCCATACGGGCTGTTCCCATTTCATGAATAGCCATTCCGGGATAGGAACCGTTGTCGTATGTTACCACGTGTTTGCACCCGGCAGCTTCCAGCATTTCGGCGGCGTCGTTCATCATGTCCTTCCGCATTTTCTCTTCATTCTCCTTGAAACCGCAGTCGAAAGTCACCGTCGGCTGTCCCCATTTATCCAGTTTTTCATGATTCAGGGTCATTTTGTTCGATTCGTCAGGCAGGCATTCGCCAAATCCGCCCAGACCCATGCTCCATTGTCCGGGCACGCTCAGACTGTCCTTGAATGAAGCGCCAATGCCTTCTTCCGCCGCGCGGTTCCAGCCGCCGCGACCGGCTCCGCCTTGGTATCCGAATCCGCGAAGGTAATCGCGCTTGTCCCCGTTCACGTTGCGGTAGCGGGGCACGTAAATTCCATTGGGCCGCTTTCCGTAGAAATATTTGTCTTCAAATCCTTCCATGACGCCGTAGGCGCCGGTACGGAAATGGTGGTCCATCAGGTATTTTCCAAGTACGCCGCTGTCGTTCCCGAGGCCGTCGGGAAAACGGTCGGAGGTGGAGTTCATCAATAGCCAGGCACTCCAGATCGCCGAGGCGTTGACAAAGATGATCTTCGCGTAGTACTCTGTCGTTTCATTGGTGTGGGCGTCAATGACCCGAACGCCTGTGGCCCGGCCCAGCTCCTGGTCGTATAGAATGGCATTTACCACCGAATCGGTTCGGAGCGTCATGTTCCCGGTAGCTTCCGCCGCGGGAAGGGTAGCGGCCTGGGAAGCAAAATACCCGCTGTAGGGGCAACCCCGGCTGCAAAGGTTCCGGTATTGGCAGGGACCCCGGTCGCCCACGCGCTGGGTAAGGTTGGCCACCCGGCCAATGGTCATGATCCGTCCCTTGAAATTGGACTCAATTCCTTCCTTGACCTTCTTTTCGACGCAGTTCATTTCCATCGGAGGCAGGAACTGCCCATCCGGCAGTTGAGGCAGCCCTTCTTTCTGTCCGCTTATCCCGGCGAATTTTTCAACGTAATCGTACCAGGGCGCGATGTCCTTGTACCGGATGGGCCAGTCGATGGCGATCCCTTCCCTGGCATTGGCCTCAAAATCCAGGTCGCTCCACCGGTAACTTTGTCTTCCCCACATGATGGATCGTCCGCCCACGATATCGGGACGGTACCAGTCAAACCGCTGTTCTTCCTGGTAGGGAGCGTCCATGTCGTCAAACCAATAGCTTTCGTTGTGCTCACTGTAAGGGTAATCCCGGCTGAGAAAAGGATGGCTCTCCCGTTGCTCCACCGTGAGTCTTCCCCGGTGTTTGAATTCCCAGGGAGCCATGTTCGCGGTTTTATACCCTTCAATGTGTTTCAGTTCCTTGCCGCGTTCCAGTACGAGCGTCTTCAATCCCTTTTCACATAACTCCTTTGCTGCCCAACCGCCGCTGGCGCCCGAACCAATGACGATTGCATCGTATGTATTCTGATTTTTCGCTTGCAGATTGAGATTCATTTCGTCGTTTATTAGATTTTAACTAACAATTCCGCCAAAAGGACGGGTTCCGTATTTCACTGAGGCCGGCACTCAGGCCCAGATCCTGTCGCCTTCGTTATAGGGAATGCACCCTTCGTAACGCCCGGGGACCGGCTCGTAACGCAAAGCCTGGGTGGCTCCGGGCTCTGAAGTGAAATAGCCGGTAATGGTCAATTCTTTGATCAGCGTAAAATAATGGGGCGGATCTTCTCCCTTTTTGTCTTTATTATAGGCAATCCGTTCCTTGTCAATGGTGGTCAGCAGGGCGGTCCTGTTTTCCTGTGAGGTTTCGACAAAGGAATCTCCGAACTCTTCCTGGCAACGCCGATTCAGTTCGGTGAGACCGTCCAGGACAAGTTTCTGATCTTTTTCTTCGTAACACTCCTGCAGCATCATGGCGATGAAAGGTCCTACGCCCGCTGCTTTTGCACCCGGTGTATCGGTTTCAGGAAGAATGGTTTCCGCCACTTCCGCCAGCAGCGCCACGGTATCTTCTTCACTGAAAGAGGTAATATTGCCCGGCCGCTTGCAACCGGTGACTACTGCTGCCCAGGTAGACGCGGTGATTGCGCCTCCCAATAAAAACGCGGTCTGCTTCAATGCTTCTCTACGGTCCATTGGAGGAAATTTTAATAAAGTGTTTCTGATTAACAAGACATAATGCAAGTTACTAAATTTTTAACACGCCCGTCCAAACCGGATAGGAGAAAATTTATTCAGAATGTTTCTTAATAGAAGCCTTTTTTAACCGGCGGAAGAATCCTTGCCGTCGGGGGTGGAAGCGCTGCTTCTGGGATGATACTGTACGATCGTTTCGCGCAGGTACTCGCTGTTCAGATGGGTATAGATTTCGGTCGTTGTAATGGATTCGTGTCCCAGCATTTCCTGGACGGCCCGCAAGTCGGCGCCGCCTTCCACCAGATGAGTCGCAAAGGAGTGGCGGAAGGTATGCGGGCTGATCTTTTTGCGTATACCGGCCCGGGAGGCTAAGTTGCGGACAATCATAAACACCATGACACGCGACAGTCTGCTTCCCCGGCGGTTTAAGAACAAGTAATCTTCGTGTCCCGACCGGATATTCAGGTGATTCCTCATGTTTTCCAGATAGTAGCGGATGTATTTGATCGCTTCCCGGCTGAGGGGCACCAGCCTTTCCTTGCTCCCTTTTCCGGTTACCCGGACAAATTCAATGTCATGGTAGATCTCGTTCATCCTCAGGTTAATCAGTTCCGATACCCGTAGACCACTTCCATAGAGCACTTCCAACATGGCCCGGTTGCGATGACCCTCGGGAAGGGAAAGGTCCACGGCCTCGATCAGCCGGGTGACCTCCTCCACGCTCAGCGTATCGGGCAGCTTGTTCCATTGGACCGGACTTTCCAGCAATTCCGAAGGGTCCTGCACGATGAGGTTTTCCAACAAAAGGTACCGGAAGAAGGCCCGGACTCCGGAGACCATGCGGGCCTGGGAAGCCGCGCTCATTCCCTGCTGGTTAATCCAGGCCACAAACTGCTTTAACTGTTCCAAGCCCACCTGACCCGGATCCAGGGGCAGCTGATGTGCCTGAAGAAATTCGGCAAGCTTATCCACGTCGTGCAGATAGGCTTCCACGGAATTCCCCGACAGGGATCGCTCCAGCTGCAGATACATTTTAAATCCGTCCCGGAAACTTTGCCAGCTCATTTTTCAAATATATCGTATGTTAGCGAATATGTTGAAGCGAACGATTACCACCTTTATTATCGGAGCCATTCTGTTTGGGTTTTCCCTTGAGCAGTCCCGTGCGCAAACTGCCCCGGACTATCACTTCGCCAATGGGCGGATTCCGCGGAAGGTGCTTGAAAATTACCTGAGCCGGGCCATCACCCTGGCTGAATTCTGCACCGGCGATGATTTTCTTACCGACGGGGCGTACCCCTACCGCGAAGACGATGTCCGCATGCTGCAAAACACGGGCGCCCGGTTCATTGGCCGGGCCGTGTACTCCTGGGGGGCTGAGCACCGCTTCGCCGACCCGATGTTCTGGACCGGCGCCGGGGAAATGATCGGCCGCCTGCATAAACAGGACAAGGACCTGATCTTTCAGGCCTGCATCTTTGAAATCGTTACCACGCGGGTAAACGAAGTCCCCATCCCGTCCTGGGTCTTCCGGGAGTTCGGACTGGCCGAAGAAGCACGCAATTTCAATTACGAGGCCATGCTGAACCCGGAAGGGAAACTGAAGGATCACTGGAGAGCCGGCTCCAGCGTTCCCGACGTAACGCGCCGGGAAACACAGATGTGGATTTATTTTCTTGCCAGAAAGTACATCGACATCGGCGTGGAGGCCATTCATTTCGGACAGATCGAACTGATGGGCATGGAAGATCACAAGCAGGGGTACGGCAGCTGGTGGTCGGTGATTGAACGCGTCAGAAACTATGCCCGGAAACAGGCGCGCAGGGGCACGGTACTCTGCGATGCCCACGTGCCCAGCGGCGGAATTGTCCGGGATGGCCGGCTGCTGCTGGACTTCCATTCCTTCCCGCTGCGTCCCAAAGACGTGGCGGAAAAACCGCAGGAAGCGATTCTGGCGCTAGACTACATGGATGTGATTTACAACCGGAGCAAAGGAGGCGTCACCCCCTCGGGCTGGGAATGCGCGCACCTTCCGTATCTGGTAGAGGTGGACAATTATGGGATCAGCCCAAAGCCCGGCGTTCCGGGTCAGGAATGGTTCGTGTGGGGCTATGACGAAATCAGCTGGTTCGCCCTGCAACCGGAAAACTACCGGAACCAATGGCTGCAGTACGCCTGGAACTGGGTACGGGAACACGATCCGAACGGCTACCTGCAGATGCCTGGCAGCCGCGTGGTCACCGGGCTGCCGGCTGAAAGGGGACGCCGTTACCGGGCCAATACCAAAAGCGCGGATTGCCCGCTGGGCTACAGTCAGGAAGAAACCATCAAGCGAATCTGGGAGGGCGACCGCCGCAATTAAACCGCCGGTCCCGTCCGCCTGTTCAGTTCTCCATCGGATGCTCTTTCAGGAGTTCCGCGGGATGGTAAAACCCTTCCTGATCTTTGGTTTCGGCACGTA
This sequence comes from Anseongella ginsenosidimutans, assembly GCA_029268045.1. Classification (GTDB taxonomy): domain Bacteria; phylum Bacteroidota; class Bacteroidia; order Sphingobacteriales; family Sphingobacteriaceae; genus Anseongella; species Anseongella ginsenosidimutans_A. Next base: position 6,141 of record JAJUHF010000045.1, on the reverse strand, counting down.
CTTTTCCAACCATTTCCGGCGTGATGGCCGACGACTGATTGCCAAACGAGTTCCGGACGTAGGTAAGCACGGCGGCAACTTCCTCGTCGTTCAGCAAGCCTTCAAAAGGCGTCATCGGAACCTGGCCTGGATAGGTTTTTCCCTGTACCTCAATGGGACCCATCAAGCCTTTCAGCGTCAGTTTGATAAGCCGTTCCGGACTTCCATTGACCCAACCGGTTCCCGACAGGGGAGGGAAGCCGGAAGATTCCAGACCCTTTCCATCGGGCTGGTGGCAGGTATTGCAGAAGCCCTCGCGGGCATAGATCGCTTTCCCTTTTGTAAACAACTCCAGGTCCTTTCCTTTCAGCGATGTTTCTGCCGGCTGTTCTTCCTCCGCTTTTCGTAATTCCCCAACACTGGTTCCTTGCACATGAGCCATTGCCGTCTCGTAAGTGGGCGCAATCCAGCTATCCATGGGCATTTGGCCGGCTTCCTTGAGGATATCCAGCGCCGTTTCCCGGTCGGGAAGCCAGGATGCGGCCAGAATGGCTTCAAGCCGGACCCGGCCGTGTTCGTCTTTCACCGCTTCCCTCAATAACGCATTCCGGTTTTTCAATTTATCTCCATAATAGCGGACTACCCGCACGGCTGCTGCCCGGGCCCGGTAGTCGGACAGATGCAGCACCTTATCCAGAAGTTCCTCATCGACCCGGTTCAGGCCCCAGCTTACCCAGAGGGCCTCCACCAGATGATGCTCATAGTCCGGATCGGTTGTATCGAGGGATTTCCACCAGGTTTTTAAGCGCGGCAGCACTTCTTCCACATCCCGCCCGCGCAGTTCGCGGCGGGTCCGGTACCGGCTGTTGTCTTCCGGCAGTTTTAAGTTCTCCAGCAGCGTGTCCAAAGGAGCCCCTGCGATATAGGGCGGTCTCACCAGGGGGCGAGATGGATAGGTGATCCGGTAAATTCGACCCAGCTTGTGGTCGCGGAGCGGATCCCGCGCATTGTGCTGCATGTGACCAATCAGGACGTTGTGCCAGTCAACAAAGTACAGTGAGCCATCCGGAGCGAATTCCATGTCCACCGGCCGGAAATTGCGGTCATCCGAGACAAACAGGTCCTGCCGGTGATGGCTTTTGAAACCGGTGCCGTCCTCTTCCATTACATGCTGCTTCATGCCCAGAAAGCCAATCGTATTATTGATCAGCAGATCCCCCTGAACCTCTTCTGGAAAATGACGGCTCGATACGAATTCCAGCCCCGAGGTGGGGCGGACCCGGTGCGCCGGTTCGATCAAATCCTCGCCTTTCGGATTTGCTTCGGCATACCGGGGCAGTCCAGTGCCGGGAAGCATCCACCGGACGGCCGGTCCGGAAGTTTCGGCAAAAAAAGGCTGTCCCCATCGATCAAATGCGATTCCCCAGGGGTTGGGAATGGAAACCTGCGCGGTCCGTTCCAGGTGATGGCGTCGGGGATTGTACCGGAAAAAGCCTCCGTTGGTGGCCCGCACCGTCCCATAGGAGGTTTCGACGTTGCTGTGAAGGAATACCCCTTCGCCCATGTAAATGGCTCCGGAGGGATCGGCCACAAATGCGCTGATATTATGGTGGGTATCGTGATCATCGAAGCCACTGAGCAGAATCTCCTGCTTGTCGGCACGGTCGTCCCCGTCGGTATCGCTTAGAAAAAGCAGATTGGTCCCTCCCGAGACATAGACACCCTCGGGAGCGATCTCAAAACTCAGGGGGAGGTGAAGTTTATCGGCAAAGACAGTCTGCTTGTCGGCCTTGCCGTCTCCGTCGGTATCTTCCAGTATAAGGATCTTATCGTTGGGTTTGGGGTCGCCCGGACGGTAGTGGGGATAGCTGGGAATGGTTGCTACCCAAAGCCGGCCCTGATTATCGAAGGAAATATGAACCGGTTTGGCCAGATCAGGAAATTCCACTTCCGAAGCGAATAGCTCAATCCGATAGCCCGGAGCGGGCTTTATCTTTTCCAGCGCAGCCTGGCCGAACAAGTATTCCGGCTCGCCGTTGCCGGCACCCGGTTTGTAATTTGTCTCCACTTCCGGAAGATCCAGGGTACGCTGATCGGCAGAATCCAGATCCAAAACGATCCCCCTGCTTGCAGCAAGCCAGATGGCCTGGTCCCGGACGTCGGTCATTTCCCGAGTCTTCTCGATCTCATACGGATAATTATCCGGTCCGAAGGGATTGAACCGTCTGCCGTAGGCATGCACCCCGTTGGGGATTTTGTAGTCGTGGTGCCACATCCAGTTCTTTTCCCGCACCGCATCCAGCACCAACGATTGGTCCCCCTTTTTTTCCACCTTTTTTCCTCCGGTCAGCTGATCGGCCAGAAACCGCGAAAATTTCTGATATCCCGCGTCGTTCAGTTGCGATCCGTCGATGGTCAGGGGATCCTCGCTTTGGGAATACCAGGCCAGGGAAGGACCGAAGGCGTTGATAAACCGAACCTGGTTCTGCCCGCACACTTCCTTCATTCCTTCGGTGTAAAGCTTCAGGCGCTCGTTTTCTTCCTTGCCATCGGGAAGGTCCTGTGAGGCGCTCAGGTCTTCGAACGCAATGGGGGACACAATAACCAGTTCCACGGGCTTCTGCCCATTGTATCGTTGGGCAAGGGTGTGCTTGATAAACGCGTCCAACTCAGCTTTGAATGAATCGAGGCCATCGACTCCCTCAAAGGACGAACTGTAACCGAAAAACGCCACGATGACATCGGTTTTCAGTCGGGTGAGCCATTGATCCGGCGTTTCAAAATGACCTTCGCTCTGCGAATTGGCGGCAAACTCGGTTTCAAACGCCTCTGCGCCGGGAAAAGCCCAGGGGGAATTCCGGCTGGCATGGGGACGGAATCCCGGAGTATCCCCGCCGTCACACATATTGCGGATAAACAGGGCGCTATCTGGGTAGCGCAAATGCATTTCGGTTTCAAAATACCCGTAATTCATCATCCGGGATCCGAGATTTCCGCCGATCAGGGCGATGCGGGTTCCCTTTTTAATGTCCAGGGGCTCGGGCGAAATACCTCCGATACGACAGCCCGCAAGAATGGCCGGCAGCAGGAGGGTGGCCAGCGCAAAAACGGTCAAGCGCGGGTTATGGGAATTCCGCAAGCTTGAATGAAAACCAATTTTCATATATATCGGTACGTTTTGTACGATGCGTAGGCATCTAAATTATACATAATACATTGCAAAGTAAAATTTAAAATCCACACATCCTCAATAAATCTTATTTTTTCCTTCACAGCCGGTAGGGGTTCCTTCGGACGGCGTTGAAATTTTAGTAGATTTGACCTATGAAGACACGGACTATATGAAGATACAGATTATTAACGGACCGAACCTGAATCTTTTGGGTACCCGGGAGCCGGCCGTCTACGGGCACCAGTCTTTCGGCGAGTTTCTGACCGAATTACGCGAACGCTTTTCACAGATCCAGCTCGATTATTTTCAAAGTAATTCGGAAGGATCGATCGTGGATAAAATCCAGGAAACGGGCTTCGATTACGATGGAATCATCCTCAATGCCGGCGCGTACACCCATACCTCGGTAGCCATTGCCGACGCCATTGCGGCCGTAGCAGCCCCGGTAATTGAAGTCCACATTTCAAACGTGTATGCCCGGGAGCAATTCAGACACCACTCGTTCCTGGCAAAGAACTGCAAAGGCCTGATCTGTGGCTTTGGAATGGATTCCTATCGACTTGCCGTGGAAAGTTTTTTATAAAAAGATCCGGATGGAAAAAATAAAAACGTACATCGACGCAAACCGGCAGCGGTTTCTCGATGAATTATTCGAAATGTTGAGGATGCCATCGGTCAGCGCGGACCCGGCACAGAAAGAGAATGTACTGAAAACAGCTGCCTTTGTCCGGGAAAAGCTGGAGCAGGCGGGCGCCGACCAGGCGGAATTGTGTGATACCGGCGGTTATCCGGTCGTTTACGCAGAAAAAATCATCGATAAAAACCTGCCGACGGTCCTGATTTACGGCCATTACGATGTACAGCCCCCCGACCCGCTGGAGCTGTGGGACACTCCGCCTTTTGAACCGGTGATCCGAAAGACCGCCGAGCATCCCGACGGGGCGATTTTCGCCCGGGGCGCCTGCGATGACAAGGGCCAGTTTTACATGCACGTGAAAGCATTTGAACTCATGGTGCGTACCGGAACGCTTCCCTGCAATGTCAAGTTTATGATTGAAGGGGAGGAGGAAGTGGGTTCGGAGCACCTGGAAGGATTCGTGACGGAAAACAGGGAACGCCTTCAGGCCGACGTGGTGCTGATCTCCGACACCGCCATGATCAGCATGAAGCATCCGAGTCTGGAAACCGGATTGCGGGGCATGGCCTACATGGAAGTGGAAGTAACCGGGCCCAACCGGGATCTCCATAGCGGGGTATACGGGGGAGCGGTAGCCAACCCCATCAATATCCTCTGCAAAATGATCGCTTCCCTGCACGATGAAGAGAACCGGATCACCATTCCAGGTTTTTACGACGAGGTTGTCAATCTCAGTGCGGCCGAGCGCGACCAGCTGAACAAAGCGCCCTTTGACGAAACCGGGTATAAAAAGGACCTGGCAATCCGCCAGGTCTGGGGTGAAAAGGGATATACCAGCATTGAACGGACCGGAATCCGGCCCACCTTGGATGTGAACGGTATCTGGGGCGGATATACGGGCGAAGGCGCCAAAACGGTATTGCCTTCCAAAGCCCACGCCAAGATTTCGATGCGCCTGGTGCCGAACCAGCAATCGAAAACCATCGAGCGGCTTTTCCAGGATCATTTCCGAAACATCGCTCCGGAAAGCGTCACGGTAAAGGTAACGGCTTTACACGGCGGGGAAGCCGTCGTGACCCCGACCGATTCGGTTGCTTACCAGGCCGCCAGCAAGGCCATTGAGGAAACCTTTGGCAAAAAGCCCATACCCACCCGCGGCGGCGGCAGCATCCCGATTGTCGCGTTGTTTGAAAAGGAACTGGACGTCAAAACCGTCCTAATGGGCTTTGGCCTGGATAGCGACAACCTGCATTCGCCAAACGAGAAGTACGGGCTCTTTAATTTTTACAAAGGGATCGAAACCATCCCGCACTTCTTCCGGCATTTTGCCGAAATGAGCAGGGCATCCGCCCGGTAGGAAAGAAGGGGTGGCGGGCTTTTTACGCTACCTTACCAGGAAACCACCCGGTACGCGATCCCCGGCTTTCCGCCGGCTTCCTGTACCCAGGCCACCAGTACCTTTTCCGGTGCCAGCGCGTAGGCCACCGGATGATGAACAGCAGCATCAGATACCGTTACCTGGATGCGCCCTCCCTTGTCCGGCCCGGAACCGTTGAGGGGCGTAAGTACGATCGAGGAACTGTCTGCGCTTGTTTCATCCCAGACCAGAGCGGTTCCCCCGGCAGGAAGGCGGACCAGCTGGGGATGCCGCGCTTCCGAACTCAGAAAGATCCGCGATCCAAATCCTTCGCCCTCACGCGAGGCGACTGCCCGATAAACCCCGGGACCGCGGGCCTGCAGGCCGGGTTCGTCGGGACCCCTTCCCGCGGTAAACCAGACCGCGTGGACCTCCGACGTCTCAACGGCCAGGGAAGGTCCCGAATGCGGGCAGCCGTCCACCTCCCAATTGTCGGCACTTATCCGGAGCGGCGGGCGGAAGCTGGCTCCGTTATCGTCGGAATAGGTATATACCATGTCGCGGACCGGTTTCCCCGCGATGCCCTCGGTGGAAAGGATATCCCGGTAGGCAAGGTGAATCCGGCCGGCGGAATCCACCAGGATGTCCGTCCTGCAGCATTCACAGGTCCCTTCACCGATCCGTTTATCCGGGCCGAATCCGGCTCCGGGCAAGGTCAGCGCAAAAAACAAGGACGACCCCGGGCTGGTTCTCCCATGACGTCCGTCGAGCCAGACGGCAGCCACTTCCCCGTCTGCCAGGGTTGCCAGGTCGAAAAAGCCGCGTCCTACGTCTTGAGCCGTATCCGAATGAAGATACCGGGCCTCAGACCAGGAACGCCCTCCATCGGCCGAAAACGCGTACTGAATCACGCTTGCAAACCGGTTCCGCGAATTATCGATGCGTTTCCCGAAAACAGCGACTACGGTGCCGTTTCTTTTGAAGGCGACCTTGTTT
>JAJUHF010000044.1 GCA_029268045.1 Anseongella ginsenosidimutans | reverse complement strand
TTCCGGGAGGATTTCTGGGGAAGCGCGTTCCTGAACCTGCCCGAGCTGGGGAGCATCCGCAAGCTCCTGGAAAAGGCAAGACGGGGTATTAACGTGTACGGAAGCACCCGGCAGCAGCTGCGTCATAAAATGGAAACGATGTTGGTCGCCGAAGGAGTGGAACGCATTGAAAACCTGCTGAATATCCTGCAGGTAATTGCCCATTCCCGGGAAACCGAGATGTTATCCAGTCTGGGATTTACCGAATCCTACGACCGCAACGATTCCGACCGGATCAATAAGATTTATACCTATACCTTCAATAATTTCCAGAACGAAATCACCCTGAAAGACGTCGCGGCCGCTGCCAACATCAATCCGCACTCCTTTTGCCGGTATTTCAAGTCGAGAACGCTTAAAACATACTGGCAGTTTTTGCTGGAAGTCCGTATCGGATACGCCTGCAAACTGTTGCTGGAAAACAAGATGAGCGTCTCCCAGATCTGCTATGCCTGCGGATTCAGCACCCTGTCCAACTTCAATCAACGCTTTAAAACCATTACCGGGAAAACCCCGCTCCAGTACCTGAAAGAGTACACAGCCGCCTGACTAGCTTATAGTCAACGACTTGAATTCGCGGGTAAGATCGGTCAGCGATTGCTCCACGCCCATGCGCTCCAAAGAAGAAGCTCCCACAAATCCCTGCGCTTCGGTCTTTTCCAGAATGATCCGTACGTCCTCGGGCGTATTCACCGGTCCCCCGTGTGCCAGGAAGAAAATATCCTGGTTTACTTCGCGTCCGGCTTCAATGATCCGGCTGGTTCGCTCAATGGCTTCGTCCATGGTACAGGTGGCTCCCACCACGCCCACGGAACCTCCCACGGTGGTACCTACATGCGATATGATCGCATCGGCCCCCGCTTCGGCCATGAGACGGGATTCTTCGGCCGTGGCCACATATACAATGGAGAACAAGTCCATTTTGGAAGCAAGGCGGATCATCTCCACCTCCTTTTCGAAACCCATCCCGGTTTCTTCCAGCACGTTCCGGAAATGCCCATCCACGATGCAATGGGTTGGGAAATTGTTCACCCCCGAAAAGCCCATGTCCTTCACCTTCAAGAGGTGGTGCCACATGCGCCTGCGGGGATCCGAAGCGTGCACTCCACAGATTACCGGGATCTCCTCCACGATGGGCAATACTTCAAACTCGCCGATTTCCATGGCCACGGCATTGGCGTCGCCGTAAGCCATCAGGCCGGCGGTTGACCCATGTCCGGCCATGCGGAACCGTCCCGAATTATAAATAATAATGAGGTCGGCACCTCCTTTTTCAATGAATTTGGCGCTGATGCCCGTACCCGCGCCTGCCGCTATAATCGCCTTTTTCTCGTTAATCGTCTGCTGCAGCCGGTCCCTGACTTCCTGTCTGGTATAGGGATTCCCCTTTCCGGTCCATGGATTTGGCATATCTGTAAGGATTTATGTTAAAGCCGGGCTTGCTGATTCTGGAATTTCCCGGCCTTCAAAATTAGCCCAAACTTTCCTTCCGGCCAAATCCGCTCTGCTTAGGGCGCCGAAGCAGCTGTAAAAGCATATAGGCGTCCGTCATAGGCTGCGACGTACAAGGTGTTTCCGCTGATCAGCGGTGTACTCAGCACCGGCACCCCGATATCATAAGACCAAAGTACCTGGCCGGAATGCAGATCCAGGCAATAGAGATGGCCGTCGGCGCTTCCAAAGAAGACCTGTTCGCCCGCGATCAGCGGGGAAGACAGCAGCGGCCGGTCGTCGCGCCGGTAGGGTGACATTTTGAACACCGCTGGGCCGGATTGATGGACCCATTGGATCGTTCCGCTGGCCAGGTCGATGCCGTACATGTAGCCATCCCCTGATCCCGCCACCACCAGGCCGTCGTTCCCCCCGCTGCGCTTGACTGCGGGCGTGGTGGCAGACCAGGTTCCGTCGCCGGCGTCCTCGCCCAGCTGCCGGTCCCAGATTGAATCCCCGTTGTGGATGTTCCTTGCATAGAGAACCGATTTAAACGAGGTAAACAGGACCACATCGCCTGAGATCGTCGGACTGGACAGCATGCCGTTATCGGCCCGGTGGCGCCAGACAGGGCTTCCGTCCGATGTACGAAGCACCGCCAGGGCATCGCCCATAAAATACATGCCGGACATGGCCAGGTATCCGTTTCCTACGGCCGGGGAGCCGTAGCTGCTGATCCAGTCATTGTCTGAGGTACCGGCTTGGGTTTCCCAGGCCAAGCGGCCGCTTTCGGCATCCAGTTTGGCCATTCGGCGCATCACGCCTGCATAAAAGAAACCCGCATCCGCTACGGGCGCGCTGTAGTTGTATCGGCCGTGCTCATCAATCAATCGATGTTCCCATTTCTTTTTACCGCTTGCCGCGTCCAGACCAATGATCCGTCCACCCATTTCGGCTATGCAAAGCGTGCCGTTCCAATAGGCCGGCGTGTGATTGACCGCGAGTTCGGTCTCGTATTGCCAGCGTTTCTCTCCCGTAACGGGGTCAAAAGCGGCTACTCCGTTAACCCGGCCAGCAGTCCGCTTTTTGAGGGAAAGATAAAGTAGGCCATCGGCCAGGATGGGCGAAGAGAAATCCGGATCCCCGCCGGTGTCGCGAGACCAGGCAAGCTGCAAGGGCAGTCCACCGATGGGCTCCGCATGATATCCCTCGCGTCCGGCATTCCCCATAAACACAGGCCAGTCTCCTTCCGGAGCCGGTTGAACCGAAGAGGCGGCGTCCGGTGAAATGGGATCCTGAATCCGAAGCTTCTGAACCCCGCCCCAGAGGCTGCCCTTTATACCGGTAACGGTGATCTGGAGGGAGTAAACACCCGTTTCCAGGTTTACCGATCCGGTCCAGGCGGTTGCCGATTCCTTTTTCAGGCGACCCCGGCCGGCGGTTTGCCCGCCGGAATGGATTTCCCAGGTAACTCCTTCGATTTCTTCTGCCGTATCGTATGCATTGACCAGAATCGGGATTTCGCCGGCGACTACCCTAGCGTCCGCGGCAGGCGAGACCAAGGTATAGGCCCGGTCCTGGAAGCCGTAACGCCAGCTGGTTTCCGCTTTCCCGTCTGGCTTCATTTCCACGATCTTGAAACCGGCGGGGCTGGCATCAATCCCGCCCATGATAAAGGGAGGAGAATTAACGCTCTGCACCCCGGCATGGATCATTTCCTTTTCGCTATGCCAATGTCCGGAGAACACGGAAGCGACCCCCAGACTGTCGAAGCGTTCCAGCTCTTCCAGCGTGGGCGGAAAATGCTGGAAGATCACCACGGGCCGGCCGCGGCCCAGCGCGCCCAAGGTATGGGCCAGCCAGGCATCCTGCCGGGCAGACGGGGTCACGCAATCCAGTACCAGGAATAAGATTCCCCCGCGTTCAAATGAATAGTACTCCGGACCAATGTAGTGATGGTATCGTTCCACCGGACCGAAGACCAACTCATGATTCCCAAATACGTTAAAATAGGGAATCGGCGCGTCCTGCGTGGCAGCCACGTAATTCTGATAGTGCACGTCCACTCCCCAGTCCACCAGGTCGCCCGTGGCCACGACGAAATCCACCGCTGGTTCGGTATCGTAAATTTCCTTTAACGCGGTTTTCATGTAAGCGCGATCGGACGGATTCCGTATATGCGAATCGCTCAGCTGCACAAAACGGACCCCATTCCGCCGCGCCTGGGCGCCTGCGGGCTGCAAGTCGAAATCGAAGCGTTCTCCGGCGTCCTTTTTCCTGTTCAGGATATGAAAAAAAGTTTTTCCGCTTTGCTTCACTGAATCCGGCTGATGCACAAACACAAAAGCGGCATTTTTCCCACGGTTCGGTAGGAGATACGTTCCCGAAGCATCGGTCAACACCACATCGTATCCGTCGCTGACGGCCACCCCTTCCATGCCCGGTTCGGTGTGGTCTTTGATCCCATTTGCATTCCGGTCCAGAAAGACCGTTCCCTGAATGGGGAACGGATAACGCGGAACGGTATCGGCTGGGGTCTCCTGCGCCCATGCACTTCCCCCGCTTAGGGCAAAATAGATCAGAAAAAGGGTCCGTATCCGGCGTAGAAATGAGTCCATCCTTTTCATTTTTAATTGCGTATTTCCGATTCCGGGGAGGTTTCCGCCGCATGGGATGCCAGGGGCAATCCACGGGCTGGAAGCGAAACACGGCTGATGTGCCAGCGACCCAGATTCGCCACAAACAACTGATTGAACTCTTCTCCCCCGAACGCGATGTTGGTGGGATTGCTGAGCGTATGCGCTTCCCAATCCTCTACTACCAGTTGGATTTCCCCGGCGGGTGTTACCCGGGAAATGGCATTCGGCGTATAAAATGACACATACAGATTTCCTTCGCGGTCGAAAGCCAGGCCGTCGGGGCAGGTTTTGGGAAAGCGTGCCACCACTTCCCGTTCACCCGCGGTTCCGTCCTCCCGGATGGCGATCCGTTCCACCCCCGGCAGCCAAGTACAGGCGACATACAGGTGGGTTTCGCCCGCCGATACGGCAAGTCCGTTTGCAAAGTTGAAGGGGCCGGGATGCCATATCCGGCCACTCCCGTCTGGAGCGAACCGGAAAATTTTCCCATTCACCTGCCTGAAATTACCGCTTTCGGAAACATACAGGTTACCGGCCCGGTCGAAGGCTGCGTAATTGGGAATATTAAATTGTTCCCCATCGGCTCCGGTAGCGAACTTTTCCAATTTGCCGTTGACCGGATCTACCTTCCAGACACAACGATTTCCCGGATCGCAGGCGGCAAGCCAGCGCGCGCCGGGTGCAAACGCCACTCCCTGTACGAAACCTCCGGTAGAGGCAATCTCTTCCACGGTTTTCCCGTCGGATGAAATGCGGTAGATCTGTCCGGCCTCGCCGCCGGCCCAAACCGATCCATCGGGGTGCACGGCAATGCACTCGGAATGGTCAAGTCCTTCGGCAAATACGGAAACCGTTTCAATGGATAGTGGAAACTTCATCTTTTTATTTATTTGGATAACACATTTCCTTTGGGGACAGGCGTCGCCCACCTCTTCTCGGGCAGCACACTGAACCAGTCCGGCCGGCCCGGATCCCGGTCGTAGGGATACCCTTCGGATTCCCGGAAATAGGCAGCATACCGCTCCATTTTGTCCCGGTCCAGTTCAACGCCCAGCCCCGGGCCTTGGGGAACGCGGATTGCCCCGTTTTCGTAAGTCATTTTCCCCCCTTTGATGATGTCATCGGTCAGGTGGTGGTAATGGGCATCGGCCGCGAAGGACAGGTTGGGAACACAGGCGCCCAGATGCAGCATGGTGGCAAGCTGTATTCCCAGCTCTCCCGAGCTATGTACGGCCACACCCATCTGGAACTTCTCGCAGACCACGCTGGCTTTCCATGCCTGCCGGAGTCCACCCCAGAAGGTGGTGTCCAGCAGAATTACATCGATGGCCTCGTTGCGGATGCAGGATGCCAGCTGTTCAAAATTGACGACCACCGTATTGGTGGCGGTAGGCATCCGCACGCGTGATTTCACCCTTCTCATGCCCTCCAGACCCCAGGTGGGATCCTCCAGGTAGTCATTCGGCAGGTCTTCGATCGCCTGACCCACCCGGATGGCATCCTCTACACTCCAGGCCGCGTTCGGGTCCAGGCGCACCCGATGACCCGGCAGCGCCTCTGAAATTGCGCGGAATACGTCTATTTCATAATCCGGATGAAAAACACCGCCTTTTAGCTTATGGGTCTTAAATCCGTAACGCATGGCCAGGTCCTTTGCGTAATGCACCATTTCCTCCGGTGTCTCCTCACCTCCTTTCCCGCTTGCCTTGTCCGGATAGCGGAAAAACAGATAGGAAGCAAAGGGCACTTCTTCCCGGAGGGAGCCTCCCAGGAGATCGCAGGCACGGACGCCCAGTTTTTTTCCGATAATATCGATGCACGCGAATTCCAGCGCAGCATGCAATTGGGTCCGATTATTATAAAGCGAAGCGGTCGGATTGCATATTTTCCAGTAAAGCGATTCAAGCTGCATGGGATCGTGCCCCAGCAGGTATTTTTTCAATTCCCCGAAGGCGATCACCGCCGATTCTCCTCCGCCCCCCATCTCTCCGAGTCCGGTAATACCCTCATCGGTCTCGACCTCCACGATGGTTCTGACAAATCGCCCCCAATGGCACCCGTTCGCGTGACGCAGGGGTGCCTCCAACGGGACTGCCACCGCAGTGGCCCTAATATCTGTGATTTTCACTGACGCACGATTTAAGTTAATCCCTTTGGCTTCCGGGTATGGAAATACCCAGCCCTCCATCTATCCGGATCGCCTGGCCGGTAATGAATGCGGCCTGGTCGCTGCACAGAAAGGCAATCAAGGCGGCCACTTCCTCAGGCTTTCCAATCCGCTTCAGCAGGTGCATATCGATGCATTCCTGCATGACCTCATCCGGGTCCGGCGATAAGGCAATGGCATCGCGCAGCATGGGGGTATCAATCGTCCCGGGACAAACCGCCACACAACGGATCTCAGGCGAGTAGTCAATCGCGATGCTTCGGGTCAACCCTAAAATTGCCGATTTGGCCGTCGTATAGGCTGCGACGTTGTCCTGGCTGATAAAGGCCTGGACACTGGCCACATTGATGATCGTTCCCTTCCCTTGTTGCTGCATGTAGGGAATCGCATGCTTGGAACACAGGAAAAGACTCTTGAGATTCACGTTCATGACTTCATCCCAGGTTTCAACCGATGTTTCCGTGACGGTCCCATAACGCTGAATGCCGGCATTGTTGATCAGGCAATCCACGTTACCGTAGGTTTTCCAGACTGTTCCCATTGCCTGTTTCACCGCCTCTTCGGAAGAGACATCGCAGGACAGTTCCAGCCATCGTTCCGCCGGCTTTTCTCCCTGAACCGACGTAATATCAAGGATAGCCACCGCCGCCCCTTTTTGATGAAATAATTGTGCGCAGGCCAGGCCAATCCCTTTCGCGCCACCGGTGATTACGACCGTTTTACTAGTTAGATCCATATAAAAATTCTTTAAAGTCTGTTTCAACAATAAGTTGTTTGCGCCCATCCCGAAGGCTTAGCTGCCCACCTCCTTCGTCAATTTCCAGTTCAGGATCTGCCGATCCGGTCTCGAGCAAAAACCCCATATACCGTCGCGTCTCCTTGCTTCCCGCATCAAGATAAGCGCTTGTCTTCTGGCCGAAAAGTTTTAGCCCGCGGTCCAACAGCTGGGGAAAGGGTTGATGATAGGCAGTCGTTCCGAATTCAATTCCAAGGTATCGCAGATAGTCTCTGTCCCAGTCCTGCCACAGGTGAATCCAGGGATATTCCATTCTATTCCACAGATATCCCAGCATCAGCCGATGCGCCGGCGACCAGACGGTAATCCAACCGAACGCATCGGCCGGGTCCACCTGAAAGGAAAATACCGACGTACAGGGTTGGGACGGAGTTCGCAAGTCTATTTTCGGCAAACCCAGGGCGCGGTATCGGCCGTAGGGCCAGGTCAGAGGCTCCGTTTCGGGAGAGTCATCCTCAAACTGATTAAAGCCTGCCGCTGCATTGCAACGGATCTGTACCTGTTCATCCAGAAACGGCGCAGCAAGTGTCGGATGCTGCACGACATTGTAAAGCCTTCCCAGGGGAGCGGTATTGGTAACCGTTTCCTCCACGGCAAATACAGCCGCGCGGCTGTCGAGCCGGAGTCTGCGTTCCAGATGCAAGCCTTCCAGCGGACAATCCACTTCCATTGCCAAACCCCGCCCCGCGGTTCCGGGAAGCATCCTCCAGTTCAGATTCGCGGCCTGTCCGTGATTCGGCAAACCCGCTTTCCGTTCCCCTTCCGATGGTTCACCCCAGCGGCCAAGACAAATAAAATGACCCTGATAAGGCGCTCCGTTTCGGTTATTCAGGGGCATATCTTCCCTTTTGAACGCAAAGCTGAGCGGATTCAGACCGGATCCGTTTTGCAGATGAAAATCCCGGATCGCGCCGCCGTGCAGATCGACCGACAGGGACGCTGCCGGGTTGTGAAGGTTTTTTATCGTTTCCTCTGAACCCATAGTTATTCCGTTAACGCACCATACACCATGACGCGAAACTTATTCATCATATCAATGGAGGTGAAGGTGGAATGCTGTGTCATCAGGACGACCACCAGATCACTGGCCGGATCGGCCCATCCCCAGGTTCCCCAAAAGCCGCCGAACGCAAAAGCCCCTTCCTGCAGCGGCCCCTGGATACTTCCCTTTTCGGAAGTGATCTCAAAGCCGAGTCCCATTTTATTGGGAGAGCCCCATATCGCCAGATCCCCGATCTGATTACTGGTGATCAGGCGGATCGTATGGGGGCTAAGCAGCCGGTGTCCGTTGTATTGGCCGCCGTTAAGCAGCATCTGAAGGAATTTGCCGTAGTCTTCCACGGTCGAGCACAACCCGGCCCCGCCTGAATAATAGGTCCCGTTTTTTACCAGCGGATAGGTATGATCGAGTGCGGGGTCGTTGGGTCTTCTGATCGTTTTGAACTGATCGTCCAGACCATAGACGGTGACCAGCCGCGAATGCTTTTCAGGAGGCAGATAAAAATGGGTGTCCTTCATTCCCAGGGGTTCGAAAATGCGTTCCCGGAAAAATTCATTCAGTGGTTTTCCGGAGACCACTTCCACCAGATAGCCGGCCATATCCAGGCCAAGGCTGTAGCTGTATACCGTACCCGGTTCATGCATGAGGGGTAAACCGGCCAGGATCTTCATCTTATCGGCCAGTTTGTCCGGGTTGGGTTCGAAACCGATCCGGACTCCCGCTTTCGCATAGATCGCACGGGCTTCTTCCGTTCCGATTACCGCGTAGGACAAGCCGGACGTGTGGGTAAGCAACTGCCGGATGGTGGGTTCGCTTTTGGCCGGCTTGGTGGTATAGCTTGTATCTTCGGCATTAAAGGTGTCCAGGACCTGCGGGTTGCGGAATTCCGGGATGTATTTAGATACCGGATCGTCCAACAGGAACTTGCCCTCTTCGTACAGCATCATGACGGCAATGGCCGTAATGGTTTTGGTCTGGGAGGCAATGCGGAAGATATCGTCCCGTTCCATGGGATCCCCCGCTTCGATATCCCGGTATCCCGATGCCGTGTAGTAGACGACCTTCCCTTTGCGGGCGATGAACGCAGCCGCTCCGGCAACCCGGTGGTCTTTGCCGGTAAAGCTTTCCAGAAGCTGGTCTAGTTTCGCAAGGCGCTCCGAGGAAAAACCGACTTCTTCCGGACTGGCCGCCTGGGTGACGACCTGCGGGATGGACTGCGCCGCGGCGCTGAAGCCGGTCCATAACACGTTCCCGGTTAGCAAACCGGCTACCAGGAGAAAATAAATGGGTAATCTATTCATAACGAACTGTAATAAAACGTGGACGCAAATGGTGTGGGTGCTTATGCAGCTTTTCCACAAAGTTAAATGCATTGACATTGTAACTGATCAGCAATTCTCCCGGTCTGGACAGGTGGGGATACCCTTTCGCGTTGTATGTATAAAAATCGATGTCTTCGTATATTTCGGGTGTTTCATACACCATCTTGCGAGGATAAAACGGGCCAACCGGACTGTCTCCCACCTGTACCGCCACGTGCGGCGAATTGGTATCCAATTGATAGGTGGCCAGGACGCGGCCGTCTTCCATGAAACTGACGCTCATTTCGTTGGATACCCGGCTGGTAAGCGCGGCGGCGGCATGTACATCCCCCACCCAGGCGCTTCCATTCCAGAACCGCCACTGGCTGAAGTGCTCCAATTCGTGTTCTTTGACCCGGGCAACGAGTAATTCCTTCTCCGGCCCCCGCAATCCATAAATGTAAATATAGCCATCCGGATCCGGCGCACGGGCGCCTTCCGTGTTGGAAAGTACAGCGGCCCCAAACACAACCTTGCCTTTGCCCTTGCTGTCCTTTAGAAAAAAAGGCACGTCCAGCTGGCGTTGGTCCGGGAAAGGCGGGCGGCTGCCTTTCGGCAGCGCGATGAGCGCCAAGCCGACGTCTTCAAACGGATAGACCAAGCCCGGCACATTCCGTATCCGGTAGGCAAAGATGTAAATGGTGCTGTCCAATGCATGGTTGAACAGGCCGTCGCCCAGCCAATAGTAATCTCCCTCCTGTGAAGCCGGAGTGGCCGGCTCAAAAACCGACAAGGCTTCGCCGGAGGCTCCCTGATTCCAGAAAAAGCGGATATTTTCCGGGCTGGGCTTGTCCCCTTTCATATAGGCCACGGTATTGTGAACCATTTCCCAGTTTGCCTGCAGCGAATCGCCTTCGATTTCACCGATTATCGAATCGCTGAACCAGAAAAAGGTTTCGGTTCCATGGGCCGACCCGGGACGCTCCACCCCGTTCAAAGCCACCGCGTATACTCCGTCGGCTCCCAGCCAGCCGCTGGTTTGCTTCAGCATACCCTCCCACTCCGGGACCGACTGGCCCCGGATGCCGGAAGCGAATTCGTTGGTCGTACCGGAGTCCGGATCCACACAGCCGGCGAGACAGGCTCCCATCAGTCCAAGCAACCACAGGGACCGGTAAAAGACGGCTGGAATCCCCCGGTTTGCGTGAAATATCCGCATTCCGGGGAAATTTCCGCCGCGGGGCAAGAAGGAAGCCCCTCCCCTAAACAAAACCAGCTTGTTCATTGTCCCATTATTTTTCACCCGCTCCGAACTGCAGCCGGATGAAACGGGGCCGATACAGATTCGGTTGCTTTACAATCTCATTCCCAAAGTCAAAGGCGTTCACATTGTAACTCACGATGAGTTCACCGGGCTTCGACAAAGCCGGATGCGCCTTCGCGTTATACACAATGATGTTCTTTTGCTGCACCTCGGTGCACTCCCACAAGGGGATCACCGGACCAAACGGTCCCTCCGGACGAAGCCCCAGGCGGAGGCCGACGATGGGGCTCATCGCATCTTTCTGGAATACCAGCGCATACCGGCCGTCGGGTAAGGGAGATACGCTCAATTCATTGGAAACCCCGCTTACGATGTCCTTCGTTGCCGCGATGTCCGGATTCCATCCCGTGCCATCCCAGAAAGACCACTTCGAAAAATCCTCAACTTCTTCGGGCAATACCCGGGAAACCACCAGGTTCTTGGCTTTGCCCCTCACTCCGTACACGTATACGTAGCCGTCCGGGTTCGGGACGCCGGCGCTTTCGGTATTGACAAAGATGCCGGCACCGAAAGATCCTTTGTTCTCCGGTCCGGGGAATGACAGGGGTGTTTCCATCTGTACCTGGTCGGTAAAAGGCGGCTTACTGCCGGCCGGCAGTTTGATCAGTACGTTCCCCATTTCGGAAAAAGACCAGTTGTCATCGCTGAGGTTACGCATGCGATAGGCGAAGAGGTAAGTGGCTCCGTTTGCCGGGTTGACAAACCCGTCCCCAAGCCAGTAATAGTCTCCCTGCTCAGCCGAAGGGGTAGCGGGCACGAATAAGGTTCCGGCCCGCCCGTCCTGTTCCTCCTTCCAATGGAAATGGAGCTTTTCCTCCCGGGGCTCGCTTCCTTCCAGGTAAGCCACCGTGTTGTTTACCATGCGCCACCCGCCCTGTAATTCACCCTCCTTGATCTGGCCGATCATGGTATCACTGAAAATGAGCAGGGTGCTGTCCCCTCCACCGGCCCGGTCCACGCCGCTCAGCGGAATAGCAAAGATCCCGTCGGCGCCGAACCAACCCGAAGTCCGGTCAAAAAGCGCGGTCCATTCGGGCGCCTCCGTCACGGTAAAATCAAGATTGACCGTATCTTTCAGTTGTTTGCCAGCTCCCTGGCCATTTTCCCGGGCGGAGGTACCGCACGATGCAGCCATCCAGCTGATTACGACAATAAAAAACAGATTTTTCATATTCTAATTATTAGTCTTTCCTGATTTCATCTCCTGCGGTCCCGGCATGGTCCCAATCATCTGTCCTGAACGGGATCGCCGGAAAACCTTCCTTGTTTTGCAAATTTGTAATTACCGCGTTGGCGAATGCATACCGAACTGCCACCGGCCGCTTTACCCCGCGGGACTTCAACCAGACCTGGTTGTCTTTTATCCGGGCCGAGGCAGGGTAAAACACCTTGTCTGCTCCGGCAAGATAAAAATGCGCCGGCGTCTTTGCATCGGAAGTGGTCAGCCCGCTTCCCAAGCTGCCCGGTTCAAAGGACACGCGCACCTTTTTTCCGCGGATATCCATTCCTGAAAAACCCGGTCCCTGCGCGATCAGCTCCTGTCCATAGGTTTTCTGAAGCGCCTGGGCGGCCAGCCGGCGGCCGACACTTTTCTTTTCACTGGGATGAACATTATCCTTTTCACCCACGTCCATGGTGACGGCCATGCCGGTATTGCGAACCGTCAGCATGGCTTCCTGCGCCTCCCGGAAGTAGGCCGAGATGGTCCCGGTGGAATCGAAACGGTCCTCGTACGGAGCGATCTGGGTAAAATAAAAAGGCAACTCGCCCTGACCAAAACGGGCACGCCAGCTTTCCAGCATCGCAGAACACAACCGGGTATAGGATTCCCGCTCCGAATGGTTCGATTCTCCCTGGTACCAGATAAAACCCGTTATTGATAGCTTTTCCAGCGGATGGATCATCGCGTTGTAAATCAAAGTCGGACGGGTAACCCGACGAAAGAAATCGGATGAATCAATCTTCGCCTGGGATTCCAGGTCGGCCAGGAAAGGATCCAGGTATTTTTCGTTCAACAGGGGATCGCTCTCCAATACGTCGCGGGGCGTAAAGGCCTGGCCTGAAGCGCCCGGTACCGCCGAGAC
Source organism: Anseongella ginsenosidimutans (assembly GCA_029268045.1). GTDB lineage: Bacteria > Bacteroidota > Bacteroidia > Sphingobacteriales > Sphingobacteriaceae > Anseongella > Anseongella ginsenosidimutans_A. The sequence continues at coordinate 7,948 of JAJUHF010000044.1, read as the reverse complement.
AACCAATCCGATGGGGATATTCAATTTTTGGTGTAGCTCCCGTCCGAAGAAATAAGCGACCGCGCTGAACCCTCCTGCGGTTTCGGGAGAACAGATCTGCCAGGTTCCCTTCACCTGGGACTGGGGCTCCAGCGAAAACCCGGGATGGATCTTGATCAGCCGGATGGCCGGATAATCTGCCTGGGCAATCTCTTTTTCATAATCAACCACGCCCGGATACCATCCTTCCACCTTCCCGATCATCATATCCATATTGGATTGGCCGGCACAAAGCCACACGTCCCCGATCAGTAGATTTTCCAGCAAAACCGTATCCTGACGGTGAGTTACCCGGATCGTATGCTGGTCCATCTTCCCAGGCACGGCTTGGGGAACATCCAGCGAAGCGACCCAATTCCCTTCGCTGTCGGCGAGCACCACACCCACCGTATCCGGTAACCAGGTGGCCGAGAATTTCACCGTATCGCCCATGGGAGCGGTTCCCCAAAGGCGAAACGGCTTTTCCTGCTGAATCACCATGGAGGATTGAAGCACCGGTGAAAGCCCAAACCGGATGCGGGGCGCGGCAATGGTTACGGCATCGTCCCAGGAATCGGTACGGAAAGGCGCGGCAGGCAGTCCCCCGCGGTCTGTCAGATTGGTAAAGGAGGCATTGGTGAATGCGTAGCGTACGGCTTCCGGGTTGGGCACCTTTTCGGTACGGAGCCACACCTGGTTTCCCTTCAATCTTGCCTCGGCCGGGTAAAAAACCCGATCGGCTCCCGAAAGGTAAAAGCAGGCAGGAGCCTGGCCATCGCTGGTTGTCAACGCGCCGTCCCCGCTCTCAAATGAAATCTTCACTAGGTTCCCCTCGATTTTGAAACCCGTGAAATGGGGCCCCTTGAAACGCACATGGGTTTTTCCGTAGGTTTTGTTCAAAGCCAGCCTGGCCAATCGTTCTCCCACAGGCTTTTTATCGCGGGGATGCAGGTCGTCGGGGTCACCCACGTCCAGGGTGATGATCATTCCGGTATTTTCTTCGGTCAGCAAGGCTTCCTGCGCTTCCCGGAACAGGGCGTAGCTGCTGGATCCGGGCGGTTCGTCCCAGGTGTAGGAAGGCATCTGAACAAAATAGAACGGAAACGGTCCCTGATCGAAGTCTTTTCTCCAGCCTTCCAGCATGGCTTTACTGAGGCGGGTATACAGCGCTCCGTCATTCCGGTTGGATTCCCCCTGGTACCAGATGACTCCGCGAAGGGACAAGTTCCGGAGGGGATGGATCATTCCATTGTAGATCAAGGCGGGCCGCTGCAGGGTGCTGAGGATGTGCTCGCCCTCCTTGCGCGGATTATCCCGGTACGGCTCCAGGTATTTTTCGCGAAGCGCGGAATCGGCCTCCAATACCTCGCGGCTGGCAAAAGCCTGTCCGCCTGCGCCGGGCAGGCCGTTTACCACCAGTCCCACGGGAACACGGAGCTGTTCAAATAGTCTTTTTCCAAAATAATAAGCCACTGCGCTGAAACTCCCGACGGTCTCCGGGCTACAGACCCGCCAGGTTCCGGATAGGTCCTCTACCGGTTCCTCCTCCAGGGCCATGCCAACCCCCAGCAGACGGATCTGCGGATAGTCGGCGGAGGCTATTTCTTCTTTGTATCCGGGCACACCGGGCCCCCAGGCGGGAATACTGTCCAGCATGTAGGTCATATTGGACTGTCCACTGCACATCCAGACCTCGCCGATCAATAGATTCTCCAGCTCAACAAGGGTATCTCCGTGGCTGATCCGGATGCGATGGGTATCGAACCGGCCGGGAATGGCCTTGGGCACCGGAATGGACGTAAGCCACTTGCCGTCCGTTCCGACACGGACACGGAACGTCCTGTTGCTCCAGCTTGCGGTAATTTCCACTTCCCCGCCGGAAGGAGCGGCGCCCCAAAGCCGGAAGGGTTTTCCCTGCTGGATGACCATATTGCTTTGCAGCACGGCGGCAACATGGAAAACAGGGACATCCCTTTCCCCGGCCTGGGGCGCCGGCACGCTGCCGGCTTGTAAACCAAAACCAAAACTTAATAGGAGAAAATAACAGAGTCGCTTCATAACGGATTACTGGGTTTCACTCTTTAAACTAAGCAAATAAGTTAAAAGTGCATTGAATTCATCCTGGGAAAGAATGTCCCCGAACTGGTCGGGCATCAAGGTAAATCCCGAAGCCTGCTGCTGTTCTATATCTTCTTTGGCCAGACTGAATTCCGTTCCGCTTACGTCTGCAAAGACCAGGATCTTGCCTTCGTCTCTGCGAAGCAGGCCGGTGAATACCTTTCCATCGCGGGTTTTAACGGTATAGGTCCGGAACGATTCCAACACATTCCGATTGGGATCCAAGATTTTAACTGCCAGCGCGTTGGCGCCCCAATTCCCGATACCGGTCAGTTGGGGACCAATGGTTCCCCCCTGGCCGTTTACCTGATGACAGGGGGAACAGTTGGCCGCAAATACCTGTTCACCCGCCACCTTCAGCGAATCCCGGACGGCTGCATCTTCCGCGACCTTGCTGAAGCCTACCATTCTGGCCCACAGCAATGCCTGCTTTTCTTCTTTCAGCGGCGTCACATCCGCAGTCAGCTCTTCATAGGTTTTCTTTTGGCTCGCCGAACTATTCAACAGGATCCGCTCCGCGGTAGGGGGATCCAGCAGCGTGCGCGGAAAGATCTTTCCTTCTTTCACCTGGCGGAACACCAGGTCTTTTCCTTCGCTGCTGCCCGCCAGGGATTTCACGATAGCCAGTTGCAGGTTGTAGGGGGCGTCTGTCGCTCCTGCAAGGATCTGGCGGGACACGTCGCCGGGAAACTCCCCCAACATGCTTGCCACTTGCGTCCGCAGGTCGAGGTCTTTTGCTTTGTCGTTGAGAAGCGCACTGATCCGGTCGGCGTTTTCATGCGGAGCCAGTTGCATCAGAGCCCTTGCAGCCGCCACCTTCACCTGAGGGGAAACCCCCTGCTCCACGGCCCTACCCAGTTGCGCCCCGTAGGCTTTCAAACCGTATTGCCCCGCCAGCTCGGCTGCCAACTGTTGTTGGGCCGCCGCCCCGGCGGTATCGGCCTTGGATCCGGTCGGATGCGGCTGTCCCTTCGGAAAATGCTTATCCATCAAAGTTGCCGCAAGCGATCTGCCCCAGCTTGCAAACGACGTATTTTCTTTCAGGCCGCCTTGCTGTAAGCCGGTGCGAAGGGCGCTGAAAAACCGGAACTGGGTATCGGGGTCATCCCCGGCGCGTTCCCTCGCGATCGCTGTCAGGCGGCTGGTCTCCCCGGCCGGTCCGAAGCGGGCCGCATGCTGCAACAGTCGCGGCAGATCCCGATCGCTTACGACTTCGTCGTTGCCCAGATAAGCACGCAGGAAGGCAGCCGATTCGACCGTATTCAGACCCGTCATGATATCACACAATGCTCGGGCGTCTTCAGCGGCCCATTTTCTGACACTTGCCTGGGTCATCAACTGCTTATCGCGCACCAGATTACGCAGACACAGGCGCGCTGTGTAAAGCAGGTGATCGTCCTGCTCCGGAACCTGATGCCTGAATTGGAGAACCGTTTCCAGGGTGTTCATTTCCGGGTAATGCGTCAGCGCTTCCAGCGCCGCCCGGCTGACGTGAGGATCCCGGTCTTTTAGCGCGGACACGATCAGGGGAAAGACCCCGGCCGAAACCATGTCCTTTTCAAACAAGATCCGGAACGTATGCAGACGAACCAGGGCGTGTTCATTTTCAGCATGGCTGCGGATCAGGTCCGGCGTCAGGGCATGCAGACGGTAAAGCGCCCAGAGGGCATGCACCCGGGCCACCGGCTTGGTGTCTTCATTTTCCAGAAGCTCCCGAAGAGGTTCCACAGCCGCCTTTCCGATGCGATCGGTCAATTGATCGGTGACCGTCATCCGCAACGGCAGATTGTCATGGCTCAGCGCCGCGATCAGTTCTTCGATCGGCGCGGTGGTCCAATCGGTGCGTCCCGCATGCGTGGAACCTTTGTAGGTAATGCGCCAGATCCGGCCGCGGACCTTATCCCGTCCGGGATGATCCAGCGGAACCTCGTAATGGCCAATGATCCGGTTATAGAAATCGGCCACATACAGGGCGCCATCGGGTCCTAGTTTGATATCCACCGGCCGGAACCAGGGGTCCTCGCTCAGCAGGAAATCGGGCTCCATTTTCCCAACCGGGCTGGAACCGTTATTGGTAAAGGAATTCCGGTAGATCCGGCAGGCGACCACGTCGCCGATGTAAAAGTTATTTCTGAATTCTTCCGGAAAAAGGACATCGGAATAATAGGAAATACCGGCCAATGCGGTCGCCTCCCGTTCCAGCGGCTTCATATCGGGCGCAAAGCCCATTCCTACTTCTTTGCCCCATTGGGTATAATCCCCTCCCCGGATCAGCTGGTAAAGCGGCGAGGTGTGGCAATCGGTGGAATAAAGGTAACCCCGTTCGTCGTATACCATTCCGAACGGATTGATCCGGCCATAGGTAACTTCTTCCACGCGGCTGCCATCGGGCCTGAAACGGAATGTACTTCCATAAACCAGACGGGCCGAATCGCCATCGGTTCCGGCCACGGTAGATACATTGAAACCGTGGCAGGCATGAATCCAGCCATCGTAACCCCGCGTCATTCCGTTTACCATACCGTGCGTATCGGTATAACGGAAGGGCCCAAACAGGGTGCGCTGATCTTCGGCTTCTCCATCCTGATCCCCATCGGTGTATTTATACACATTGGGAATGCTGTACACGACCGCGCCGTCGTCCACCGGCAATAGACCGATGGGAATGTTCAGCGTATCGTTAAAATGGGTAAACCGGTCGGCTGTCCCGTCCCCGTCGGTGTCTTCCAGGATGGATATCCGATCCTTGCCTCCCCCTGGTTCGGCCGGAAAGGGGTATTCATGCGATTGGCTCACCCACATTCGTCCCTCGGCATCAAACGCGATGTTCATTGGCTTGCCTATATCGGGCTCAGACGCGTATAAGGTTATCTCAAAACCAGGCGGCAAGCGGAAACCAAGCCGCTCTTCCTCCGGTGTCCGCGGTTCGGTACTCCGCACGTGTTCATTGAACTCAGGTCCGCTGAAACGCCCGTCCCCGGGTTGCTTGGGCTCGCCCGAGCAGCCTGCAAGCAGCACCGCTAGCAGGCTGACGGACAAGAGACTGATCTTATTTTCCGGCCGGTCCGTTTTCATTTTTCTGATATCCTTTCCGGTTGTTGCTCAAAATAAAAGACGCCTTTCTTGTTGGCCACCACGATATCCGCCCGGCCATCCCCGTTCATATCCCGGACTTCCAGGTTCAGCCCTGCTCCCGAGTCGGTGTCAATCTCATGCTCCTGCCAGTAGGGCGGATTTCCGGGCGTAAATTGAAACCAGTACAACACCGCGGGATCGTGCTCACCGGGGTCATACAGCCCGTTATGGGCAAAATACCGCTTCCCCGTAACCAGGTCCGGATAGCCGTCGCCGTTTACATCGGAAAGCTGCAAGGAATGGGTCTGCGAAAACGAGCTGCTGATCTCGTGTCTTTTCCAGGTTGCCTGGCCGGCACCCTGTTCCGGTTTGATTTGTTCATGCCACCAGATTCCGTATTTATGGGCCGATGCGCTGATTACATCCATATCCCCGTCTCCGTCCACGTCCAGGCTATACAACTGGGAACAGTCTTCCCCGAAATCAGCCGGATGGAACACCCAGTCGGGTTTCCGCCGGTTGCGCGGCGCCTCCCACCAACCTTCCTTCACCAGAATATCCCGCCGCCCGTCTCCGTTGACATCGCCAAGTCCCAGACCATGGGAGAAAATATCCGTCCCGGGCGCCAGCGTATCGCTGACCACGTAGACTTTCCATTCCTGCCGGCTCTTTCCCCCTTTTTGGCGGGGAGCCTGCATCCACATCATTTCCCGGGTTTGCAGATTCGGAAAAAGCAGGTCGGCACGGCCGTCCCCATCCACATCGTACATCCCCGGCGATTCGTTGCCGGCCGAATGATGGATGGTATCGATTTTCCAATGTCCCCGGCTGTTGCGCGGGTTTTCATGCCATACCACGGCGCTTCCCGGGAAAACAAAGCGGACCAGATCCGGCCAGCCGTCGCGGTTGACGTCCATGCTGAAATTCAGGCAGGAATTACTGTATTCGGTGGTGGCAAAGGTACGGGGTTCGGCAAGCTCGTGCCGTTGCCAGCCGGGCGCCTCAAACCAAAAGGCGCCTGCCATGATATCGGGTTGTCCGTCCTGGTTCACATCGGCCACGGCCACCCCCTCGGAAATAAAATCGGTGGTTAACACGTGCTTTGTGAATGCGGGTAGCTTCGGCACAGCCTGTCCTGTGACGGGCTTTACCGGGATGAAACACACCCAAACCAGGAAAAGGACGCTAATTTCTTTCATACGTTATTCAAATCAACAAAACGGTACTTCCAAAGCGTGCTGATTAATTGACCTATTTTTACATAATATTGTCATTCCGCGGGCTCCGCCCCGGTCAGTTCGCCTTCCGTCCAGGGCAACTTCCTGTCTGCCGTAGCCCGGCGCACCCGCTCCACCTCTTCGACGCGTACCACCGGCGCGCTGTTTTCCATGTCATTCCGGATGTAGCTGATCACCGAAGCGATCCACTGATCGTCGTTTTCGCCCATTGCAGGCATCACATCCGGATACTGCTGTCCGTCAAGAGGGCCGGATAGTCCATGCAGCAGAATTCGGATCAATGCGCCGGCATCACCGTTCACACGGTCAGATCCCGCCAGGGCCGGAGCGATCATGCTGCCACCCGGACCGGCGGCGGTCACCCCCTTTCCATCGGCTCCATGACAGGTACTGCATACCTGCCGGTAAATGACCGACCCTTGACGGATCGATTGTTTTTGGTCTTCCGGCATGCCGGCTATCTTTTCATCCAGGGACCGTGCCCGTCTGTCTTCTTCATATTTCCTCCAGGACGCCTGCATTACTTCGTTGTCGCTATTTTGGGCAAGCAGGTCCTCCAGCAGGTCATTTGCTTCGGGTGAGTTTCCATTCCGGAGGGAGAGCGCAAGCTGCACGCGGACGTCGGCACTGCTATCGGCAAGCATCGGCCGGAGTCTGCCAATCACCTCCGGGTCCCGGTTTACCAGGTAGTCCTCACAGATCAGCACGGCCGCCGCCCGGATCTGTGGATCGGGATCGTCCAGCGCGGCGAACAGAATCGGTTTGCGCAGGGCGTTTAAGCCTTCCAGTGTCCAAAGTGCATGCAAGCGGCCGAGTGGACCGGGTTTACTTATTCTAAATAACCGGGCCAGGAGGCTTTGCCGTCCCAGCACCATTTCTTCCAGACGAGGAACGACCGACCCCTCGCCGCGGAGCACAAGCAGCTTCTGAGCCTGATCGCGCCACCAGCCGTTGGGGTGATCCAGCGCGTTCACCAGCTCCACCGGATCGGCGTCCAGTAAACGAGGCCGGGGTCCGGGCTCGAAATCTTCGTGTACCAGCCGGTAAATGCGTCCGCTACCGTAATTTCTATCCAGTCCCTTTCGAAGGATCCGGGGCCGGAGGTAGGAACCTTCCCGGGTCCAGTTGCTTTCCTGGATAATTCCATGATACATGTCTACAATGTAAAAGCAGCCGTCCGGCCCGGTCGCGGTATTCACCGGGCGGAAATTCAGATCGGTGGAAGCGATGAACTCAGCCTTTTCGTAGGCATTCTCCAGGATGATCTTGCCCTCCCGATTGTGAACCCGGGCTCTGCGGATCAGCCGTCCTACCGGCTCGCAAACAAAGTAATCTCCCTGAAGACTGGCCGGAAGACGGTCTCCACGAAAAACCGATTGCCCGCAACAGGCAGTAAAATGATTGAGGGTACTGTCGTCCGGGCGTACCCGGATGGTCCCACCCTGCACATCGGGTGTACCGGTCACCGGCCAGACCGACTGAAAATCCTTGCCGTACTT
>JAJUHF010000043.1 GCA_029268045.1 Anseongella ginsenosidimutans | reverse complement strand
AGTTTGAAACCAATACCAACGATCATCATTCCGAAACCGGCCAGAAGCAGGGGGGATAGAACGGGCACGCCGGTGAGCGCCCTTCCGATGCCGGCAAACGACATGCTTCCTGTCTGGGCGTAGATCAGGGCCATGCCGAACAATAAAAAGGCCGATGAGAATGCGGCCAGGATGAGGTATTTGATGCCTGCTTCATTGGATTTCTCCCGACGCCGGAGATAAGCGATCAATCCATACAGGCTCACGCTGAGAATTTCAAGTCCGAGAAACAAAGAAGCGAAATGCCGGCTGATGACCAGCACCAGCACACCCAAAGTTGCCAGCATCAGCAACACGTAATATTCTTCCCGACGGCTTTCGCGTTGCTGAAAATAACCATAGGAAAAGAGAGTGGTGGCCAGGGTAGCCAGCAGAATAAGACCCCAGCTGAAAATCCCGAGTCCGTCGATGATAAAAAGAGGATCCATGCGGTGGGGAGCAAGCGCCTGCGATTTAAATAATGAAACGAATGCCGCCAGCAGCGAAAGTATCGTCAGCAGGTACATTGCCAGGTGGTTCCGTTTAATGGCAATGGCGGTGATCAGCAAGAGCGCTGCCGCGGAGGTCACCAGAAGCGGAAGTAGGCTGGTGAGATCGGGGACGGTCATCGGCTACCTCCTTTTTTCAGACTGATCTCGGTGACTGCGTGACCGGACGTTTCGATGGTTTTCTGCGGGAACAAACCGAGCCAGATGATGGCTGCGATCAGCGGGATCATGATCAGGTATTCCCGGGGTTTCAGATCGGCAGCAGGCCAGGTTTGCGGCATCGGTCCGAAAAATACTTTCTGCATAATCCGCAGGGAATAAACGGTGGCGATCACCAGGCCAACGGCTGCCAAGGCCGTCAGGAGGCGGTTGGCCGGCCAGGATCCATTCAGCGTCAGGAACTCGGCGATGAAATTTCCCAGCCCAGGCAAGCCCAGGGACGCCATTACAAATACCATCATGGCCGCTCCAAGCGCAGGACTGCTTTTCCACAAGCCTCCCATCCGCGTGATGTCGCGGGTATGGGTCCGTTCGTATAGCATCCCCGCCAGGAGAAAAAGGGCTCCCGTGCTGATCCCGTGGGTAATCATTTGCATCACAACGCCCTGATACGCCAATTCGGTAAAGGCGAATACACCCAGCATCACAAATCCCATGTGGCTTACGCTCGTATAGGCGATGAGCCGTTTCAGGTCGTTTTGGGCAAAGGCCAGCTTGCCTCCGTAAAGTATCCCGATGACCCCCATCAGCATGCCCCAGGGAGCAAAGGCCATGGCCGGTTCGGGAAATAAAGGCACCACAAAGCGAAGTAATCCGTACGCGCCCGTCTTCAGCAACAGCCCGGCCAGGACCAGGCTGCCTGCGGTGGGAGCTTCTCCGTGCGCATCGGGCAGCCAGTTGTGGAACGGGAATGCAGGAAGCTTTACGATAAAAGCGATCAGAAACCCAAACATCAACCATTGGGCCGTTTTAAAAGGAAGCGGCGTTTCAAGGAAGTCGAAGTAATCGAAAGAATAAACGCCGGTCTGTTGGGCCTGGACGTAATAAAGACTCAGGATGGCCAGCAACATAAAGAGTCCACTGGCCTGGGTGAAAATAAAGAACTTGAAAGCCGCATAAATGCGATTGGCATGTCCCCAGATGCCAATCAGGAAATACATGGGGATTAGCATGACTTCCCAAAAAAAGTAAAACAGGAAAAGATCCATGGTAAGGAACACGCCAGTAATTCCAGCCAAAACCCATAGCAGGTTGAAATGGAAAAATCCCGGCCGGTAGCTAATCTCCTTCCAGGAACAAAGAACGCCCAGCATTCCCAAAAAGAAGGTAAGCAGTAGCATCAGCAAGCTGAGCCCATCCAGGGCCAGGTGAAAATGGATTCCGAAGCGGGGTATCCATTCCAGATCCAGCTCGGCGACCCAGCCGACCGGGACGGGATTGCCGAACCAAATTCCCGCCGTAAGGACAAAGTTAACCGCTACCGCCCCCAGGGCAATCCAGCGGGCCAGCAGCACATTCCATCGGGAAGCAAGCCAGGACAGGAGACCTCCCAAAAGCAGTATCAGTATCAGCCAGACAAGGATCATATCAAAACGGTTTCATATAAAAATGCTAATGGTCAGAATAATCAGTGCCCCAATGGCCGCGCCCAGCAAATAATGCCGAAGGATGCCGGTTTGGGTCTGGGCAGACTGCCGGTGAAGCCAGATGCTGAAACGGGCCAGGCCGGTATACAGGCTGTCGGTAATGTCCCGCCGGTTAACCCGGGCCAGCCACGTATAGGGCTGTATCAATAAACTATCGTAGAGGCGGTCGAATCCAAAGCCCGAATGAAAAAAACGCTGCAAAGCGCCGGTGTTCCTTTTCATCCCGGCCAGGCTCTGTGGATTCCGCACATAGTATTCGTAGGCAAGTCCTATCCCTCCCAAGGTGAGCAATGCGGCAGCCGCCTGCGACATCCATTCCATGAGGAGGGAATCGGTAATCAGTTCAGGCGAAGGCAGTACCGAAGCGAGGAAGGATGAAAAAAGGGTGATATGACCCAGATTATGGGGAACCTCAATGAAACCGGCCAGGAGCGAAAAGAGCGCCAGTATAATCAGCGGGATAGTCATCGCCTTTCCGGGACGATGGGTCACCGGGGTTTTGGTTTCCCCCCAAAAGGTGACAAAGACCATTCGGAACGTGTAAAGCGCGGTCAGAAACGCCCCCACCGATGCAGCGATCCATAACCCAAGCGAACCGTGTTCTCCCGCAAATGCCATCCAGAGGATCTGATCCTTGCTGAAAAAGCCGGCGGTAACCAAGGGCAGCGCGGCAAGTGAAGCGGAGCCGATCAGGAACGTGATAAAAACGACCGGAAGTTCTTTTCTCAACCCTCCCATCCGGAATATATTCTGCTCGTGATGAAGGGATTCGATAATTGCCCCGGCTCCCAGGAATAGCAATGCCTTGAAAAACGCATGGGTGAAAAAATGAAAAATAGCAGCGCTCCAGGCGCCGAGTCCAAGCGCAAGGAACATGTATCCGATCTGACTGATGGTGGAATACGCCAGCACCCGTTTCAGATCCGACTGGCACAGGGCGCTGCAGCCGGCCACCAACAAGGTAATTGTCCCAATGAGCGATACCACCTGCATGCTCACCGGAGAAAGTTCAAAGATGCCGTGCATGCGTGCGATCAGATATACCCCCGCGGTGACCATGGTAGCTGCATGGATCAGGGCAGACACCGGCGTGGGGCCGGCCATGGCGTCGGGTAACCATGTTTGCAAGGGAATTTGGGCTGATTTCCCGACCGCTCCGCCCACGAGCAGGAGTGCGATGGCGGTGGCACCTGCAGGGCCGCCCGGCCAAGAGGCCGCCCCATCCCCGGAAAGCGCCGATCCCGCTTCGGCCAGAATAGCTCCGATGTTTAACGTACCCAGGGTCTGGAACAGCATGAAAAGGCCAATCGCGAACGCGGTATCCCCGATACGGGTCACAATAAACGCTTTTCGGGCAGCCGCGCCATTGGCTGGATCCTGATACCAGAACCCAATGAGCAGGTAGGAGCAAAGGCCCACCCCTTCCCATCCCAAATACAGCAGCAACAGGTTATCTGCCAGCACCAGCATCAGCATGGAACCTACAAACAGATTCAGGTACGCGAAAAAGCGATTGAATCCTTCATCCCGCGCCATGTAACCGGTTGAATACACATGGATCAGGAAACCCACGAAGGTGATTACAAACGTAAATACCAGCGATAGCGAATCGAAGTACAGCGTAACTCCCGGATTCCAGCCCGCCACGTCAAACCATTCCCAAAGTTGAAGCCTGACCGGCTCCCTGCCGCCCGACAGGAACGCGATCCCGGTGACCCCGGTCCATAAGGCAGATAACCCCATGCTTCCGCAGCCGATGATCCCGGCCATCTGCTTCGACAGCTTTGATCCGGCCAGGATGAGGATCAACGCGCCCAGGTAAGGTAAAGCGGGAATGAGCCACAAGGTCATTTTTCTTTTTTTATGAGTTATTTAACCTTTCATTCTATTTGCTGCGTCGCTGTCTATCGTATTCAGCTGATGGTGGATCTGCAGGATAAGCGCCAGGCCCACCGATACTTCAGCGGCAGCCATCGCCAGGATGAACAGAAACATGACCTGTCCGTCCGGCTGGCCCCACCTCGCTCCTGCCACGATAAAAGCCAGACCTGCCGCATTTAGCATGATCTCCACCGACATTAGCATAAAAAGTGTGTTGCGGCGTATCAGCACACTCAACAATCCGAGAATAAAAAGTATTCCCGCCAGCAGCAAACCCGTTTCCATGGCTGGTAAATTCATGGGTTACTCCTTTCCAGAAAGCGATGCACGATTTTCTTACGCTGCCGGCCAAGATGATACGCCCCTACGATGCCTGCCATGAGCAGCATGGCCGATAACTCCACGGCCACTACGTACGGTCCGTACAGGGCCACGGCCACTTCCTTCGTGTCTACGACTTTGATTTGTTCACTTCCTATGTACTGTTCCGAATAGATCAGCCAGATCAACTCGCCCAAAAGAATGAGGGATAAGATCGCCGGGAACACCCAGACCCGGAGGCTTAGCCATTGTTTTTCCTGAGCCGCCGAACCCCCTCCCAGGTTGAGCATCATGATCACGAACACCATCAGCACCATGATCGCTCCGGCATACACGATCAGTTCCAGCGCCGCGATAAACGGTGCGCCGTAGGTGAAAAAGATAACGGCAACGGCCATGAAGGAAGTGACCAGATACAGCAGCGCATGCATGATATTGTACCTTGTCACCACCATCACGGTGCAGACGATGGCAATTACAGCGGCTATATTGAATGCCAGGTTCATGGAAGCAGGGTTTTCAGGTTGACCGGCGGGTCTTCACGTTGTGCTTTCCCCTTGTCTTTGCCTCCAATCGACAATCCGGCTACCTTGTAATAATTATATCCGTGGTATTTCCCTTCGCCGTTGATCAGCAGATCCTCCTTTTCATAAACCAGGTTCTGGCGGTCGTATTCAGCCATTTCGTAGTCCGGGATCAGCTGGATTGCGTAGGTGGGGCAGGCCTCCTCGCAATATCCACAATAAATGCATCGGGAAAAATTTATGCGGAAGAACGAGGGATAGCGTCGCCCGTGCTCGTCTTCTGTGGCTTGCAAGGCAATGCAATCGACCGGGCAGGCAGCAGCGCAAAGGTAGCAGGCCACACATCGTTCGCCTAGGTCGGGGTCACGGGTCAGTACGATGCGACCCCGCCAGCGCGCCGGCAGGTGGGCTTTTTCTTCCGGATACTGGTACGTTTCCCGCTTATGAAACATATGCAGGAAGGTTAACCACATGGTTCTGATTAAACTATACATCGTGTCGTTTATTACTGCATCAACCGTATTGCTCCGGTCACCAGCAGGTTTACAAGCGCCAGCGGCAACAGGAATTTCCAACCATATTCTACCAACTGATCATACCTCGGCCGGGGCAGCGAAGCCCGCAGCAGGATGAACAGACAAATGAATGCAAACGTCTTGGCGAGGAACCAGAAAATGGGCGGAAGGAAATCAGGCCCCAGCCAGCCTCCGAAATAGAGGGTGGTTACCAGGGCCGAAATCAGCGTGACACCCATGTATTCCCCAATGAAGAACATGCCGAATTTCATTCCCGAGTATTCCGTATGGAAGCCGGCTACCAGTTCGCTTTCCGACTCCGGGATATCAAAAGGCAGGCGGTGGGTTTCGGCCAGACCAGCCACCAGAAAAATGAAGAAACCGATGAATTGGGGGACAATAAACCAGCCGTCCTGTTGCGCCAGGACGATGTCGGTCAGATTGAACGAGCCGCTGAGCAACACCACGCCCATCAGCGAGAGCCCCATAAATACCTCGTAGGTGATCATCTGGGCCGCTCCCCGCATCGCTCCAAGCAACGCGTATTTATTATTGGAAGCCCAACCGCCCAGCATAATGCTGTAGGCGCCCAGTGACGAGAAAGCCAGAAACAGCAGAAGCCCGATATTGAAATCCGCCACAACCACCCCCGGCGCCACGGGGATAATCGTAAAACTCATAAGGACGGTGGCTACCACGATGGCGGGGGCGAAGACAAATACCAACCGGTCGGCAAAGGGAGGTATCCAATCTTCTTTGAAGAACATTTTGATGGAATCGGCCAGTACAATCAACAGTCCAAAGGGACCGGCCCGGTTTGGTCCGTAACGATCCTGCCAAAGGGCGAGCATGCGACGTTCCACCCAGATCAGCCCGGCTGCTGTATTGAGTACGGCGAAAAGCACTCCTCCGATGATCCACCAGGGATTTATTGCGGTTTCCATATCTTTAACTCCTTTCCACCGGTTTTAATCTGATCCAGCCGGGAAGGTCCATGAATGGAACCCCTTTCAGACCGATGGGGAGGGTTCCCATTCCCCGGGGGTACTGCTGGTTTGTTTGTATTGCCAGCTTGTATTCCTGTCCGTTAAACTGGAATTCCAGAAGGTCACCGTCCCGAAGACCCCAGGAATCGGCATCCGCGCGCGCCACGGTAATTGCTGCAGCCGGACTCCGTGAGGCTATTCCCGGGCTGTGCACACTAAACTCCTCGGTTCCGAAAATAGCATATTGCGGAATGAGGTAGAGGCAATCCGGCCGGATTGGGAATGGAGCCGCCTGTTCGGCAAAGAACACGGGCGTATGCGCGTCCCCAGGTTCGATTAAGCGCCGTCCCGGATCCCCGTCATGCAGCGGGCCACCCACTTCGATCTGGTATTTATTGATCGACTGAATGGAATTCCAACCCGGGGCCCAGAAAAAAGGGACGACCGCCGAAGGCGGGATGCCGTGATAACCTTCCATTGTAAAGCTTAGGGGGCTGTCTTCATCGGATGGCGGTTTCCGCTCACTTACCTGAATATGTGCTTCTTTGGCGGTGCGGCCGCTGTACCGGTGCGGTTGCCGCGCAATCTTCTGTGCGCCAATGCGGAAATCCGACGGCGGAGCAATGTGCTCGATGCCTTCGAACTGCGGGCATGTTTTGGCAATTTCCAGCACGAAATCATCCAGAATCCTCAGGTGGCTTAATGTCCGGTTGCCACAAGCTTCAGCCAGCTGCTGCAACCACCTCCAGCTTTCCTGCACGGGACCGTCGGGCACAAACACTTGGTAAAAACGTTGAGCCCTGCCCTCGCCGCTGATCAGGGTGCCGTCGGCCTCGGCGAAGGTTCCCGCCGGGATGATCACATCCGCTTCCTCGGCGGTTTGATGGTACACTTGATCCAGCAGGATCACATGGCGGCTTTTCTGAAGAAATTCATCCACCAGGGTCTTTTCAGCACGGCGATAAAGGTCGTTTTCCAGGATAATTACCGTATCGGCATGTCCATGTGCCACCGCGTCCAGGGCAGATTCCAACCGGTGCCCACCCATCATCGCCAGCCCCATGCTGTTGCATTCGGGCACCGTGAGCGACAAGCGGACATCTTTTCCGCTTTTTTTCAATGCCCATGCCACGTCGGCTGCTGATTTGATGACGGCTTCACTGCCCGCGCCGTATCCGGAAATGATCAGCGGACGTTCCGCACGGAGCAGGACCGCTGCCATATGCGCGGTCCACATCCTTTCTTCGTCAGACAGGCGCTTTATCTCAGTCACATCGGGGTCAATTGCATGGGCGATGGCAAATCCAATCCGGGAAATGTCGTCGGGACTCTCATACAGGGATTTGGTGGCCAATTCATCCTGCCTGACCGGATAGGGGGTGATGCTGAACAACGGCGCCTTGTCCTGTTGGATGGCCTGGCGGATTGCTGCATCCTGCCACAGCGGCACATTCATGCGTGCGGAAAGGGCTTCTCCCGGCCCCCGCCGGACGGCCTGCCGCAAGGCCAGTACCATTCGGGGAGCCGTATTGATGAGGTCTTCTCCGAGGATCAGGATGGCATCGGCGCTTTCGATTTCCGGCAGCGTGGGTGTCCGGACCGTGCCTTCCTTTAAGATACGGAGCGTTAGGTTGACCAGATCGAATTCCGTATCGGCCACGCCATGATAAAAATTGT
This sequence comes from Anseongella ginsenosidimutans, assembly GCA_029268045.1. Taxonomy (GTDB): domain Bacteria; phylum Bacteroidota; class Bacteroidia; order Sphingobacteriales; family Sphingobacteriaceae; genus Anseongella; species Anseongella ginsenosidimutans_A. The sequence continues at coordinate 12,783 of JAJUHF010000043.1, read as the reverse complement.
CTTCCCCTACTAGTTTCCGTAATGCAAAATTGGATTCAAGGGATGCCCTGGGCGACCCGATTCCCAGAACGCTCCCTTCCCGGATCCTTGCCGCAGCGGTCCGCAACAGGCTGTCCCTGTCTTTTATTTCGGGCTTTCCTTTTACGCCGATTTCCCGGATCCGATCTTCACTATTGACAAATTCGTATCCGAAGCGTCCGCGGTCACAGATAAAATAGCCGTTTACCTCGCCGTTGAAACGGCTGCTGATCTGTCGCAGTTCACCGTAGCGCTCGCTGGCGATGATGTTGCAACCCATCGCGCATCCCTGACACAGCGAGGGCGCATGAGTCATATCCCATTTACGGGTATAGTGCTGCTTCAGGCTTTTGTCGGTAAAAACGCCCGTGGGGCACACTTCGGCTAGGTTTCCGCTGAATTCGTTCTCCAATACGCCGTCTTCGCTCCGGCCGAAATACACGTGATTGTGGGCGCCCATGGCATCCAAGTCCTTGCCGCCCGCGTAGTCCTTATAGAACCGGATGCAGCGATAACAATGAATACAGCGATTCATTTCATGATTCAGGAAGGGGCCGAGATCCTGATTCCGGTAGGTCCGTTTGTTAAAGCGGAACCGCCGGTAATTGTGGCCGGTCATCACCGTCATATCCTGTAAATGGCAGGAGCCTCCCTCGTCGCAGACTGCGCAGTCGTGGGGATGGTTGGTCATCAGCCATTCAATAATGCCTGCCCGGAAGCCCACCGCTTCGGCATCCTGAATGGAGATGCGGGCCTGATCCCGGACGGGTTCCATGCAGGACATGACCAGCTTCCCCCGGGTGTCTTCTTCGTCCCTGAAGGATTTGACAGCGCACTGTCTGCAGGCTCCCACCGAGCCCATGGCGGGGTGCCAGCAGAAATAAGGCAGGTCAAACCCCAGCGAGAGGCAGGCTTCCAGGAGGTTTTTGCCCTCCTTGACCTGGTATGGGGCGTTATCAATGAAGAGTGTGGCCATAGGGACATTTCTTTTCGTGAATATGCTGTTCAAAGTCCTTTCTGAAATAGTTCAGCGCACTCTGCAGGGGTTCCATGGCGCCGGGCGCCAATGCGCAGAACGTTTTACCCGGTCCCAGCGCCTGAGCATGCATTGCCAGCAGGTCCAGATCGTTTTCACGCCCTTCCCCATTTTCCAGCGCGCGGAGTATTTTCTCGGTCCAGGGAAGTCCTTCCCGGCAGGGAGTGCACCATCCACAGGATTCCTGTGCAAAGAAGTGTTCCAGGTTGTGCACGAAACCTACCGGACAGGTGCGGTCATCCAATACGACGACGGTTCCAGTCCCCAGCCGGCTGCCCGCGGCAGCGACCGAACCGTAATCCATGGGTACATCCAGATGCTCTTCCACCAGGAAATCGGTGGAAGCGCCCCCGGGTAATGCGCCGCGGAAACGGTATCCGCTTCTCATGCCTCCGGCATGTTCCTCGATCAGTTCCCGGAGGGTTATCCCCATGGGTAATTCCCATGCCCCGGGTCGGTTCACTTTTCCGCTTACGCCGTATATTTTCGTGCCCCCGTCCTGCGGATTTTTACTCAGGCTCTGGAACCATGCCGCTCCATTTGAAATGATGTGAGGAACGCACGAAAAGGTCTCCACGTTGTTTACAATTGTCGGTTTCCCAAACAGGCCGCTTACCTGGGGAAAGGGGGGTTTCGCACGGGGCGTGGCCCGTTTTCCCTCGAGGGAATTCAATAAGGCGGTTTCTTCCCCGCACATGTAACGACCCACCCCGGTGTGCAGATGCATGCGCAGGCTAAATCCGCTGCCCAGAATATTCGATCCGAGATAGCCTGCCCGTTCGGCTTCGGCCAAGGCGACTCGGATGCCCTTGGCCGCCGTTTTGTAGGCGTAGCGAAGAAACACGTACCCTTCGCTTGCCTGAATGGCGTAGGCTGCAATCAGCATGCCTTCCAGTAATTGATGCGGATTCCCTTCCAGCAGCCAGCGATCCTTGAATGTTCCGGGTTCCATTTCATCGGCATTGCAGATGAGGTATTTTTCTGCCGATGGATCGTCCATGGGAACGAAACTCCATTTCATCCCCGTATTGAATCCGGCGCCGCCCCTGCCTTTCAGATTGGAATTTTTGACTTCGGTGGTGACCTCTTGAGGCGACATACGCAAGGCCTTCCGCAATGCTTGGTAGCCTCCCAGCTGCTCGTATTCAGCAAGGGTTAACGGAGTGCCATCGGCTTTGATATGTCCGGTCAGGGGTTTCATTTGTATTTACCAAGTATCTCATCCAGCATCTCAGGACTTACATCCCGGTAGAGGTCGTTGTCGATCATTAGCGCCGGGGCATGATCACAGGTGCCAAGGCAGGGGTTTGGCAGCAAAGTGAAACAACCGTCGGCGGTGGTCTGGCCAAAACCGATTCCCAATTTCTGCCGTAACTGGCTGCTAAGTTGCTCGTAGCCCATCACCCAGCAGGAAATGCTGTCACAAAGCAGGATAATGTGCCTACCCACGGGCTGGCGGAAAATCAAGTTATAGAAGGTGGCCACACTGTCCAATTCTTCCGGCGCCATCTGGAGGTAGGCAGCTACGTCGCGCAGGCTTTCATCCGAAACCCAGCCCCGGTGCCGCTGAATGATCTTCAGTGCCTCAATGCCGGCCGCTTCTTTTACCGGCACGCCCGCCAGTTCCTGATTGATTTCCTCGATTTCGACTTCTGAAAGCATATCTTTATCTGTCAACATCTGCCAAAACAAAATCCATTGCCCCCAGGATGGAAAGCAAATCCGCCACCGTATACCCCCGGGAGATGTACGGCAGCATCTGCATGTGGGCAAACGAGGGGGCGCGGACCCGTACCCGGTAGGGAGACGTGTTTCCATCACTGAGCAGATAATACCCATTCCAACCCTTGGTCGCTTCAATGCAGCTCATGGCTTCTCCCGGGGGAATCACCGGCCCCCAGCTCACATTCAGAAAGTGATTGATAAGCGTTTCAATGTCCTGCATCGTGTGTTTTTTTATTGGGGGAGTGGTGAGTGGGTGAGATGATTTGTAAGGGCCTTCCGGCATGTTTTTCAGGCACTGGTCGATGATTCGCAGGCTTTGGCGCATCTCCTCGACCCGCACCACCGCACGATCGTAACAGTCTCCATGGCTTGCAACGGGTACTTCAAAATCAAAGTTTTCGTAACCGGAATACGGCCGTTTCTTTCGCATGTCCCATTCCAGGCCGCAGGCACGCAGTCCAGGGCCGGTGACACCCCATTCAATGGCTTCCTGCAGGGTGAAGATGCCAATGCCTTTTGTGCGGGCCTTGAAAATACTGTTTCGCATCACCATCTTATCGTATTCCTTCAGTTTTCTGGGGAAATACTCGATAAATTGCCTGACCAGCCCGTCCCAGCCGGCAGGAAGGTCCTGTGCCACGCCCCCAATGCGAAACCAGTTGGGATGCATGCGTCCGCCGGTAATTGCTTCGACAATGCTGAATACTTTTTCGCGGTCGGTAAACATGTAAAACACCGGAGAGAGCTGCCCCACATCCTGGGCAAATGTGCCGTACCAAACCAAGTGGCTGGCAATGCGGAAAAGTTCACAAAGCATCACCCGGATGGTTTGCGCGCGCGGCGGGACGGTGATCCCCGCCAATTTTTCCACCGCCAGGAGGTAAGCCAGGTTATTCATGACCCCTCCCAGGTAGTCAATGCGATCGGTATAGGGGATATAGGTATGCCAGGATTGACGTTCCCCCATTTTTTCCGCGCCCCGGTGGTGAAACCCGATCTCCGGAATCGCATCGACAATCTCTTCCCCATCCAATTGCAGGATTACCCGGAGCACCCCGTGGGTGCCGGGATGTTGTGGTCCAATGTTGAGAAAAAGGAAATCGGAATCCTCCGACTGGGTCTGCAGCCCCCATTCGGCGGGGTCAAACTGAAGCGCTTTCTGTTCCGCGTCCTGCTTTTCATCCCAGAGCCGGAACGGTCCCATTTCCGTGGCACGGGCCGGATGCTCCTTCCGGAGCGGGTGCCCTTCCCAGTTGGAGGGCATCAAGATGCGGCGAAGGCGGGGGTGGCCTTCGAAGCGGATTCCGAACATGTCGTAGACTTCGCGTTCATACCAGTTTAATGAGGGCCAGATATGCGTTGCGGTGGGGTGGGAAGGATATTCGCCCTCCAACCCCACCTTTAATCGTAAAAAGGCGTTCCGTTCAAAAGAAAACAAATGATAAACCAGCTGGAAATCGAACCGGCTGTGACCGTTAAGGTCCTTTTTATACGCCCGCATATCGTGTGCTGTCAGGTCGTACATCATACTGAAGGGCTGGCTGAGTCCGGTCTTCAGGTAGATGAGCAGATCCAGCACCTTTCCCTGTGGCGTCCAGAAGGTGGGCGTCTCATCCCGCGTGGTTTCCGGCTCGACAATGTCGTTGCCAAAGCGGGAGCGAAGGGCCGCTAGCAAATCAGGGATCATGACCGGTTCGATCTTTCGATCCGTTATATTTCGTCCGGCGGGCGCAGTGTGGTCATTTCTTTCCGCTGCGCGCGCTTTTGTTCTTTCATTGAGATTTTCGCGGGCTTCAGAACGCCCTGTTCGCCGATGGTCCAGCTCAAAGGCCGTTTTTCCTTCCCCACCGAATCGCGCAAAAGGAGCAGCCCTTCCATAAAGGCGTCCGGGCGGGGCGGGCACCCGGTTACGTAGACATCCACCGGCATAAATTTGTCCACGCCCTGCACCACACTATAGATATCATACATCCCCCCGGAATTTGCGCAGGAACCCATGGAAATGATCCAACGGGGTTCCATCATTTGTTCATGAAGCCGTTTGATCACCGGGGCCATCTTGACAAAGACGGTTCCGGCAATGATCATAACGTCCGCTTCGCGGGGCGTGCCCCGGATCACTTCGGCGCCAAACCGCGCCAGGTCGTATTTGGGGGTCATGCTGGTTGCCATTTCAACGAAACAGCACGATAAACCGAAATGAAACGGCCAGATCGAGTTTTTTCTTCCCCAGGCCACGAGTTTGTCCACCGAGCTCAGGATGATGCTTTGGCTCACTGCTTCCTCCATGGACCCTGTTCCTTTCAGGTTCCCTACTGGATTTCCCGGATTGCTGAGCCACCATTTCATACCGATTGGGAATTAAGGGGGTGTGGCGATTCGCGAAGCGCTTTCTGGTAACCTTTCAGGATGCGTTTGCCGTCGGGTCCGAAATTCAGGGCGCCGTTGCGCCATTCATAAATGAGTACAACCAGCAAGATGCCTATGAAGACACTTACCGCCAGGTAGCCAGGCCAACCCAGCTCCTCGAATGCGATAGCCCAGGTAATGATAAAGACCGCTTCCACGTCAAAAATGACGAAGAGCATGGCAACCATGTAAAACTGGGAAGGAAAACGGAGACGGGCGCTTCCGGTACTGAGAATGCCGGATTCATAGGGTTCCCCTGTGGCCCGGTCCCTGTGACGTTGACCGAGTACATAAGACAAGCCCAGAATGAGACCTACCAGCGCAAATACAATTGCTGTGTAGACCATAAAGGGCCAGATCTGAGTCGTATTGGCTCCAGAACTTTCCACTTGCTTCGCCTCCCTGCGAAATAGTTCGAGTTCTATATTGTAAGCTCAAAGCGAGCTGTAAAATTCCTGGTTCGACTCGGACCCCCTCACCGTTCAGGGAACTTGTTTCCACAAGCCGCCTTCCTAAATCAAGGCTTTTTGAACGTTCCGCCGTCACTGAAGATGAAGATAGCCATTTACTTGTAATTGCCAAAATATTGTTACAAATTCATGCGCTTCAATTCTTTGACTGCATAATCGCACGCGCGGGCAGTGAGCGCCATGTAGGTAATGGAAGGATTTTGGCATGCCGAAGAGGTCATGCAGGCTCCATCGGTAATGAAAACGTTTCTTACTTCATGCATCTGGTTCCACCCGTTGAGTACCGATGTCTTCGGGTCTCTTCCCATCCGCGCCGTTCCCATCTCATGGATGCAGGTTCCGGGCGGCGGCAGGTTATCGTAGGCGTGAATATTTTTGCATCCGGCGGCCTCCAGGATTTCAGCCGCGCTGTTTTTCATGTCTTTTCGCATGGCCAGCTCGTTTTCACGGAACCGGCAATCGATATCCAGGGTCGGTAGTCCCCATTTGTCGGTTTTCTCTTTATTCAATGAAACTTTGTTGTCGTAATAGGGTAGGCATTCACCCCAGGAGGCGATTCCCACTCCCCATCGGCCGGCCCGGGTTTTGGCTTCCTTGAACGGAACGCCTATCCCGTCAAAATTGCCCCCGCGCCCCCGTCCGGCGCCCCCCTGATAGCCGAAGCCCCGGAGATAATCGCTCCGGGCGGTCTTGCGATCAATATTCCGGAAACGCGGAATGTAGATCCCGGTAGGGCGGTTCCCATAATAATATTTATCGTCGAATCCCTCCATGCTTCCCGAGGCACCCACGCGGTAATGATGATCCATTAGGTTATGGCCCACCTGCTCACTGGAATTACCCAAGCCGTTGGGAAAGCGGGAGGATATGGAATTGAGCAAAATAAAGGTGGTTCCCAGCGTGGAGGCATTGAGAAATATGATCCGCGCATAGAATTCTAATACCTCGCCGCTTTCCGCATCCAGCACCCGTACTCCGGAGGCCCGGTTTCGCTGCTCATCGTAGATGACTTCCGTCACAATGGAAAACGGCCGCAGCGTGAGGTTTCCCGTGGCGAAGGCAGCCGGTATCGTAGCCGAGTTGCTGCTGAAATAGCCTCCGTAAGGACAGCCGCGGACACATAAATTGCGATACTGGCACGGGCCGCGGTTCCCCAGCCGGCGGGTAAGGTTCGCGACCCTTCCGATGGTCACAATGCGATCGTCAAAGCGTTCCCGGACGCGGGCGGCCAAATGCGCCTCCACACAGTTCATTTCCATGGGTGGGAGGAACTTTCCATCGGGCAAATGCGCTAACCCCTCGGCCTGTCCGCTGATCCCTGCAAACGCTTCCACGTAATCATACCAGGGCGCGATGTCTTTGTACCGGATGGGCCAATCCACCCCGAAACCATCCCGGGCATTGGCTTCGAAATCCAGGTCACTCCAACGATAGCATTGCCGCCCCCAGAGGAGGGATCGCCCTCCAACATGGTACCCCCGGATCCAGTTGAAGGGCTTGACTTCCTGATACGGATTCTCCAAGTCATTTACCCAAAAATGTTTTGACCCTTCGTTGAAGGAGGGGCATTTGCTTTGGATTGGATAGTTTTTTTTGACCTCCAGTGTATCCCGTTGCCGGTGAGGGAATTCCCAGGGGTGAAGGTTGGCTGTAGGGTAGTCTTCAATGTGGGTGACATTCCTTCCGCGCTCGAGAAGCAATGTTTTCAATCCCTTCTCCGTCAATTCTTTCGCGGCCCAGCCCCCGCTGATGCCGGAACCCACTACAATCGCGTCGTAACGGGTGTTCACCTTATCTGCGGCCGGTAATGTATCCTTCAAGATTCTCAATAATGTATTTCTGTTCGTCAATGATGAATTTTACCACGTCTCCAATGGAGATGAGGCCAATCAGCATGCCGTCCTCAATTACCGGCAGATGGCGGATCCGCTTGTCGGTCATTTTCTGCATGCAGAATTCAATGCTGTCGTCCGGACAGACGGTTTCCGGATGCTCGGTCATGATCTCCCGGATACAGGTCTCGCGTGAAGCTTTTCCTTTAAGGATCACTTTCCGGGCGTAGTCCCGTTCAGAAAAAATTCCCACGAAACGGTGCTCATCGGTCACCATGAGCGCACCCACATTTTTTTCTACCAATAATTCCAATGCATCATATACCGTCTGATCCGGATGGATGGAAAAAACCTCGTGGCCTTTAGCCTCGAGTATGTTTCTGACTTTTCCCATGGCGGGTCCTCCTTATTAGTAATATCCTATTACGGCGTGGTTATTTTAATGAAGATAAGATTTTGAACGTTCAAAAGCAAACCCCTTTCTTTTCTAAATTTTTACTACTTTAGGGATCGCCAACCAAAACGTTTAGCGGTTAGGATTGAAATTTAAATTGGAAGTCTAAAAAAAATAAAATCTGAACTCATGAAAGGAAAGAATGCGGAACCTGCCCCGGGATTCAACAGACGGAGCTTCATAAAAGGCGGAGCAGCCGCTGCCGCAGGGTTTATGATCCTGCCACGCCACGTGCTGGGTCGCGGATTCATTGCTCCGAGCGACAAACTGGTGATCGCAGGGATTGGAGCCGGCGGTAAAGGCGAAAGTGATATCAACAATTTCTATAAAAGCGGAAATGCGGAAATCGCCTATCTGTGCGATGTGGACGATCGGCAGGCTGCCAAATCCAGGGAACGCTTCCCCAAAGCAAAGTACATTCACGATTGGAGAGAATTATTGGACAAGCACAGCAAAAAGTTTGATGCCGTTTCCGTTTCCACCCCCGATCACAACCATGCAATTATCGCATTGGCCGCCATGCAGTTGGGAAAGCACGTATATGTACAGAAACCGCTGACACACGATGTGTACGAGGCCCGCATCCTTACCGAGGCCGCTAAAAAATACAACGTGGTAACCCAGATGGGAGACCAGGGGGCGTCCAATGATGGGGTGCGGAAACTGAAGGAATGGTATGAGGCGGGGATAATCGGAGAGGTTCATACGATCCATTGCTGGACGAACCGTCCCGTTTGGCCACAGGGAATTCCCTGGCCTTCTCAAACGGCCAAAGTGCCTCAGGAACTTAACTGGGATCTGTGGCTGGGAACTGCTCCGTACCGGGATTACGTCGAAAACCTGGTTCCCTTCAACTGGAGGGGTTGGTGGGATTACGGAACAGGCGCATTGGGCGATATGGGATGTCACATTATCGGACCCGTATTCAAAGTGCTGGACCTGGGCTATCCAACGGAAGTCAACTGCAGCGTAAGCACCATTTACGATGGGATCTTCAAGCAAGCCTATTATCCCGACAGCGGCCCGGTCTCTTCTTCGGTACATTTCAAGTACAAAGGGAAAGACGGGCAGGACATTACCCTTCACTGGATGGACGGCGGGATACAGCCCGAGCGTCCTGAAGAACTCGGACCCAATGAAATCATGGGAGATGGAGGAAACGGCGCCATTTTCGTAGGTACAAAAGGAAAAATGATGTGCAGCACCTATGGGGAGAATCCCAGGCTGCTTCCTACCTCCCGCACCGAGGAAGTGAACGTGCCGGAGAAATACGAACGGGTAAAAGGCGGTTCCAACGGACATTATGCACAATGGGTGAATGCCTGTATAGCGGGTCCCGGCAAGGCCGAAGTGAGTTCTCCCTTTGTGGATTACGCCGGTCCGCTGACCGAGTGCGTATTAATGGGGAACCTGGCCATCCGCAGTTTCGAATACCGCGAGCCGAACAAGAACGGAAACGGATTCAGCTATCCCGGTCGCGGAATTACACTGCAATGGGATGGACCGAACATGAAAGTGACCAATTTTGATGCAGCCAACCAGTTTGTAAAGCGGGAATACCGGGACGGCTGGTCGCTTGCCAAAGTATAAGTCGGACGGCTACGGCATACGAAGCGCCTTGTGGTTTCCGCAAGGCGCTTCTTTTTTTAACTCATTTTATGATTCTCCAGCTGACCGGATAGCGGTAGGGTTTGCTCTCGTTGGCTTTTAATGCCGCCATGATGGCGCAGACCAGACTCAGCACCCAGCAGGCGAAAAGAATGAATAGGCCAATTATTACGAAGGTCAGGATCACTCCGATGAAATAGCCGATAAAGATCGTGATCTGGAAGTTTAACGCCTCCTTGCCGTGGTGGTCAATAAACTTGGAATCGTCCTTTTTAACCATCCAAATGATAAGCGGGACGAGGAAGCCGCCGATGATAGTACCCAGGTGGGCGAAAATGGCGAAGACCCGTTCGTCACTGCTTACGGAAGTCCAGGGGGCCTGCGAATTGCTTTCGTCCGGGACGTCTTGGGGTGGGCTGTGTTGGTCAGACATATTACTTGAATAATTTATTTAAATATACAATTATTTTTATTTAGTTTATCCCTTACCTTTGTCCATACCGTCATACGATTTTTATTCACCAAAAATAATACTATGCAATACGATGTGGTAGTTATAGGTTCCGGCCCGGGGGGGTACGTGGCAGCCATCCGCTGCGCTCAACTGGGAATGAAAACAGCGGTGGTAGAGCGATATCCTACCTACGGAGGCACTTGTCTGAATGTAGGCTGTATCCCGTCCAAAGCGCTGCTGGATTCCTCGGAGCATTACCATAACCTCGAAAAGAATTTCAAAGCACATGGAATTGAGGCTACCGGAGTCAAACTGGACTTCGCAACCATGGTGGCCCGCAAGGATGCCGTAGTAAAGCAAACCACCGAAGGAATCGCCTTTCTGTTTAAAAAGAACAAAATAGACGCATTCCAAGGGCACGGTTCATTCGTCGATAAAAATACGATCCGCATCCAGGGGGAGGACGGGAAAGACACAACCATCGAAACCAAACGGGTGATTATCGCGACCGGTTCGAAACCTTCCTCCCTGCCTTTCCTGAAGATCGATAAAAAGCGGATCATTACTTCTACCGAGGCCCTTTCCTTAAAGGAGGTGCCGAAAAATCTGATACTCATCGGGGGCGGGATCATCGGGCTGGAACTGGGTTCGGTTTACGCCCGGCTCGGATCGAATGTAACCGTGGTCGAATACCTCGATAGCATCATCCCCACCATGGACCGGCAATTGGGCAGGGAATTGCTGAAAACTCTGAAAAAACTGGGCATCAACTTCCTGCTCGGTCACCGCGTCACCGGCGCCACGGTGAAAGGCAAGACCGTCACCCTTGCCGCGGATGACCCGAAAGGCAAAAAAGTCGAAGTGAAAGGCGATTATTGCCTGGTGGCCGTCGGCCGCACTGCATATACCAAGGATCTGGGTCTGGAGAATATCGGGATCACGCCGGAGGAAAAAACAGGCAAGGTGCCGGTAAACGAGTACCTGGAAACCTCGGTGGAAGGGGTGTATGCGATCGGAGATGTGATCAAAGGGGCCATGCTGGCTCATAAGGCGGAGGATGAAGGCGTTTATGTCGCCGAACGGATCGCTGGACAAAAACCGCATATTAATTACGACCTGATCCCCGGGGTCGTGTATACCTGGCCGGAAGTAGCCTCGGTGGGTAAAACCGAGGAAGAGTTAAAGGAAGCAAAGGTGCCTTACAAAACCGGGTCGTTCCCTTTCAAGGCCAGCGGGCGGGCACGGGCGAGCATGGATGTGGATGGTTTTGTCAAGGTGCTTGCGCACAAGGAGTCGGACGAGCTGCTGGGCGTGCATATGATCGGGCCCCGGGCCGCCGATATGATTGCGGAAGCGGTTACAGCCATGGAATTCCGTGCGTCAGCCGAAGACATTGCCCGAATATGTCATGCGCATCCGACCTATACGGAAGCGTTCAAGGAAGCATGCCTCGCTGCCACGGAAAACCGGCCCATTCACATCTGAGATAGACCAGTGGATGAAGGGAAGGACCGCATGCGCCACCAGGTAGTTCTGCAGGAGAACAAGTCGCTTCGGGAATACAATACATTTGCTGTTCCCGCTACAGCCCGTTATTTCATTGAGATCAATGAGCGGGATGAACTCCAGGGGTTAGTTGATCCGCAGCAATACGTGCCACGACCGTTTTTGGTACTGGGCGGGGGAAGCAATGTGCTGTTTACGCGTGACTTTGAAGGAACGGTACTTAAAATAAACATAAAGGGAATTTCATCTTCGGCGGAACAGGACGGGGAGGTGCTGGTTGAAGCGGGGGCGGGGGTGGTTTGGAATGACCTGGTGAGGTTCTGTGTGGAGCAGGGGTATGCCGGGATCGAAAACTTAAGCCTCATTCCCGGTTCAGTCGGGGCGGCCCCTATTCAGAACATCGGTGCCTATGGGGTGGAGCTGAAAGACGTCTTCGATTCGCTGGAAGCCTTTGATATCCTTACCGGAGAATTCCGGAAGTTCACCAGGGAGGAGTGTGAGTTTGCTTATCGCGACAGCGTCTTTAAAAACCGGTACAGCGGTCGATTCGTCGTAGTATCGGTCCGGCTGCGGCTGTCTACCGTATTCCGCCCCAACAGTTCGTATGGCGCCATTGAAGTGGAGTTGCGTAAGCGCGGAATCCAGCGCCCGGGAATCCGGGATATCAGCGAGGTGGTTTCCGCCATCCGGGTTTCCAAGCTGCCCGACCCGTCCACTATCGGCAATGCGGGAAGCTTTTTTAAGAATCCGGTGCTCTCCGACGAAGAATTCAATCGGCTGAGGAAGAAATTCCCGGATGTGGTCAATTTTCCCATGTCAGACGGCCGTGTCAAAGTGGCAGCGGGTTGGTTGATTGAGCAATGCGGCTGGAAAGGAAAAAAAATCGGACATACCGGTACATGGATGAACCAAGCGCTGGTCCTGGTAAATCATGGGGGAGCTACCGGGAAAGAAATTTACGCCCTTTCGCAGGACATTATTGCATCCGTTCATGACAAATTTGGCGTTATCTTGGAAAGGGAAGTACATATTGTCTGATAAACTACAATGGTACATTTGTTGAAGTATACACCCTGATTTAGTTAAACAATTTTTTGGGATCGCGATTTTTGTTTAAAAGATTTGTAATATTTGTTTTACATAGTTGCGAATCGATCAGACGGGCCTTATATTTGTTTAACCAAACGGAGAAAAACGTTAAACACCATGACAAAAACAGAATTCAGTACCTTGGTGCTTCATCAGACAAGTTCTCTGAAAATGTATGCACT
>JAJUHF010000042.1 GCA_029268045.1 Anseongella ginsenosidimutans | reverse complement strand
GTACACCCGTAGGGATTCGAACCCCAAGTCTTCTGATCCGTAGTCAGATGCTTTATCCAGTTAAGCTACGGGTGCAGTTTTTCAGATGATAAGAACATTCTTCCGCCGTTGCGGGTGGCAAAGATACAAAGTAATTCTAAATTCTAAAAAGCGAGAATGCGAAAACCGGGGAAACCCCGAGGTTAAGGCGTTTTTAAATTCCTTCAAATTCACGCCGAAGGAAGCTGCTCTAAATGATTGCTTTACGCTGTCTTTCAGAATATTAACCTAGCTAAAACATTGTTGCTGATATCTAGCATTTCACTATTTGCTTTTTCATTTGAATATAGATTCAACCACATTATTATAGAATTTCTAAAAATGCGATAATTTCATACCTTTATGTATAGAACGCTTAAACCAATATAATATGCATCAAAATCGCTTTGCTTGCCTTAGGGCGAGTTGTTGCCTTTTTCTTTTACTTCTGCTCTCTGCAGGGTCCTGGGCCCAAGAGGGAACTTTTGTGGAAGGGACGGTCTCCGATGTGAATGGGGATCCTTTACCGGGGGTGAGTGTATTGTTAAAAAACACGCTCAACGGGGTCGCCACGGACCTGAATGGACATTACCGGCTGGATGTGCCCGACCGAAAGGGGGTATTGGTTTTTTCCCTGGTTGGATTTGCTACACGTGAAATAAACGTGGACGGCCGGGACCGCTTGGATGTTCTGCTCGAGGCCGATGAAACGGCGCTTGATGAAGTGGTGGTAGTTGCTTATGGACAGCAAAAAAAGGAAAGCATGGTGAGTTCGATTACAACCATCAATCCCGCCGAGCTGAAGGGACCTACCAGCAACCTGACCACCATGCTGGCGGGCCGATTGTCGGGTGTGGTTGCCTACCAGCGTACCGGGGAGCCGGGTGCGGATAATGCACAGTTCTTTATCCGGGGGATTACCACGTTTGGTTCGGGAAAAGTGGATCCGTTGATCCTGATTGATGGGATGGAGTCCACTCCTACCGCGCTGGCCCGGATACAGCCGGACGACATTGCCGGCTTTTCCGTGCTGAAAGACGCGGCGGCTTCCTCGCTTTACGGCGCACGGGGCGCAAACGGCGTGGTGCTGGTGACAACTAAATCGGGTGTGGCGGGAAAACCGGTTTTCAATATGCGATTCGAATCGTCCCTGTCCTCAAATACCCGGAATTTCCAGCTGGCCGATAACATTACGTACATGAAAATGGCCAACGAAGCGGTACTGACCAGAAATCCGCTGGGCGCGCTTCCCTATTCCCAGACGAAGATTGACCGTACCGCCGCGGGCGGCAATCCGATCCTTTATCCCGATAATAACTGGATCGATCTGCTGATCAAGGATTACACCATGAACCATCGGTTCAATGTGAATATGAGCGGTGGCGGGAAAGTGGCCCAGTACTACCTGGCCGCTACGTATAATCAGGATAACGGAGTACTGAAGAATAACAGCGGGAATAACTTCGACAACAACATCAAACTTAAAAATTACGAAGTCCGGTCGAACGTGAATGTGCGTCTGACCCCCACCACCGAAGGCATTGTGCGGACTTCGGGAACGTTCGACGATTATACCGGGCCCATCGGCGGATTTGATGAATTCGGAAACCGGATCAACGGCGGAGCGCGGATATTTGCGGAGGCGCTCTCGTCCAATCCCGTACTTTTTCCGGCTACCTATCCCTCGGACGATGTGGCCGGCGCGTCCCATCCCCTTTTCGGGAATGCGCAGGTGGGCGGATCCACGACGCTATACAATAACCCCTATGCCAATATGGTATCGGGATTTCAGCAGTACAATACCTCCACTTTAAACGTGCAGCTGGAGCTGAAACAGGATTTCAAATTCATCACCGAAGGGCTTACCGGCCGGTTGATGGCCTACACGCAGCGTTACTCCTATTTTGATCTGACGCGACAGTATAACCCCTTTTTCTATTCGGCCAGCCCGGCCAATGCGGAAGGAACCGCATACAACCTGTTCCTGCTCAATGAAGGTACGGCCACCGAGTACCTCAACTATTCCCCCGGGGACAAGGTGGTGAATACGACAACCTACATGGAAGCAGCGGTCAACTACAACCGCAGCATCCGCGAAAAGCACAACGTGAGCGGTCTGCTGGTCATGATTATGCGAAATTACCTGAATGGAAATGCACCGGACCTGCAATCGGCGCTGCCTTTCCGGAACCAGGGCGTTTCGGGCCGCTTTACCTATGATTACGACAACCGATACCTTTTTGAAGCGAATTTCGGTCTGAACGGATCGGAACGCTTCGCCAAAAATCATCGCTGGGGATTTTTCCCCTCGGTGGGGGTGGCCTGGAATCTGGCCAATGAAGATTTCTTCGACCCCTTATCCAATACGGTTTCCCGGCTGAAACTCCGGGCTACTTACGGCCTGGTGGGCAATGATCAGATCGGGGACTCCAATGAACGCTTCTTCTACCTTTCCAATGTCAATCTGACCGACGAGGGCCGTCGGAATTATTTCGGCACGAATTACGACTATTCCCGCCCGGGCGTATTCATTTCACGGTATTCGAACGAAACGATTACCTGGGAAAAAGCGCGCACGGTAAACCTGGGGATGGACCTGACCCTGTTCAACAACCTGGATATCGTGGTGGATGTTTACCAGCAACATCGTAGCAACATCCTCATGACCCGAAGCACGATCCCCACGACCATGGGTCTGACGGCGGGAATCCAGGCCAACGTAGGCGAGGCGGAAGGAAAGGGAATTGACCTTTCGGTCGATTACAATAAGTATTTCGGAAAGATGTGGGTGCAGGGCCGCGGAACAATGACCTATGCCACCAGCAAGCTGCTTGTCAACGAAGAACCGGCGTATCCCGAGCATTTATCCTACCTCCGGCACGTGGGAAATTCATTGAAGCAACGGTACGGCCTGATTGCCGAGCGGCTGTTTGTGGACGACGAAGAGGTCAAAAACTCACCGGTCCAGGGTTTTGGCGAGGTACGGGGCGGAGACATTAAATACCGCGACATCAACGGCGATGGGCAGATTACCTCGCTCGACTTCGTCCCCCTGGGATTGCCCGAGACCCCCGAACTGCTCTTTGGTTTCGGCCTGTCGGTGGGCTATTCGAACTTCGATATCAGTTTCTTCTTTCAAGGTTCGGCCAGGTCTTCTTTCTGGATCGACCCGGCGCGCATTACCCCGTTTGCACTCAATGGATCCTCCCAAAATGGGTTGCTGGAAGTCATTGCCAACGATTACTGGTCTGAGAACGACCGGAACGTGCTTGCCTTCTGGCCCCGTCTGGGACCCACCGTCAGCCAGAACAATACCCAGGTATCCAACTGGTGGATGCGGAATGGCTCCTTCCTCCGCCTGAAAACAATGGAGGTGGGCTATAATCTTCCCGAGCAGACACTTTCACGGATCGGGGTGGAGGGACTGCGCGTTTACGCAAACGGAAGCAACCTGTTTGTGCTCAGCAGTTTTGACCTATGGGATCCCGAACAGGGCTCAAACGGACTGGGATACCCCATCCAGCGGGTGTTCAACCTCGGTGTAAACGTTCAGTTCTAGTATCCAATCAACTTTACAATGAAACGATCAACCATATTTTTCATACGCTGCACGGCGATTGTCACGGTGGCCGCACTGTCCACGATGTTTGCGGCATGCAAAAAAGGTTTTCTCGATGTAGTTCCCGACAACGTGGCTACCATCGACAATGCATTCACCAATCGCCAGGAGGCCGAAAAGTTCCTCTTTACGTGCTATAATTACCTGCCTCAGGAAGGTCATCCCGAAACCAATGCAGGCCTGAATACCGGAGACGAATTCTGGGTGTATTGGCCTATCACCGCGCAAGATGCCTGGTCCTTGGACCCTTACCATATTGCCCGGGGCAATCAGACCAAGGTGAACCCCTTGATGAATTACTGGGACGGCTACGACAACAAGTCCATGTGGCAGGGGATCCGCAACTGCAATATCTTTCTGGAGAACATCGACCGTCCCGCGGACCTGGAACCCTACATTAAGGAGCGCTGGATCGCCGAAGCCAAATTCCTCAAGGCTTATTTCCATTGGTACCTGCTGCGGATGTACGGGCCTATCCCGGTGATGGACAAAAATCTTCCCATTTCCGTGTCGGCGGCCGATGCGAAAGTCTTTCGCCAACCGGTCGATTCGGTGGTGAATTACATTTGCTCCCTACTGGACGAAGCTGCCGCAGGCGATGCCAATACCGGATTGCCTGCACGGATCACCAGCCTGTCCACCGAGCTCGGACGGGTCACCAAGCCGGCCGCGCTGGCGTTGAAAGCCCGTGTCCTGGTTACGGCCGCCAGTCCGCTTTTCAACGGCAATACCGACTTTGCGAATCTGAAAAACCCCGATGGCACAGCGCTTTTCAATCCCACCTTCGATCCGGCGAAATGGGAACGTGCCGTGGCGGCATGCAAGGCAGCCATCGATGCCGCTGAAGCGGCGGGCCACGCGCTTTATTATTTCAAGGAAGGAGTTCAGGATCTGAGCGATGCCACCCGGATCGAAATGAACATCCGCAATGCCGTTTGTGAAAAATGGAATGACGAGCTCCTGTTCGGAAGCACTTCGCACGGTAACCCCACCGGACCCATTCAGCTCTACGCCTGCCCGCAGTTTGATCAGAGCATCATTAATCTCTCGCTGAAAGCCCAACTGGCTCCCACGCTGAAAATGGCTGAGCTTTTCTATACCGACAACGGGGTTCCCATTACCGAGGACAAAACCTGGGATTACGCGGGCCGGTTCAACCTGCGCACCGCCACAGCCGAAGATAGCGCCCTGCAGACCGGATACCAGACCGTGGGACTCCACTTTAAGCGGGAACCGCGCTTTTATGCCGACATGGCCTTTGACGGCTCCAAGTGGTTTATGCAGACCGGGGAATATCCCATTCAGGCGAAATCCGAGCAGCATACCGGCAAGAAACAGAGCCGGCTTTATTCGATTACCGGGTACTACACGAAAAAACTGGTGAACTGGAATCTGGTGGCCACCCAGTCCTCGGTTAACCTCGAATCCTATCCCTGGCCAATCATCCGCCTGGCCGACGTGTACCTGCTGTATGCCGAGGCGCTGAACGAAACCGGCAGGCAGACCGAAGCGCTGACTTACCTGAACCGGATCCGGGAACGGGCAGGCCTGGAATCGGTTGAGAGCTCCTGGAGCAATTATTCGACCCGTCCGGACAAGTATCAAAACCAGGAGGGGTTACGGGAGATCATTCATCAGGAACGCCTGATCGAAATGGCTTTCGAGGGAAGCCGTTATTGGGACCTGAAACGCTGGAAAAAAGCAGCCCAGACATTAAACGAACCCATATACGGCTGGGATATTATCCAGACGACCTTCGAGGACTACAACCGGCGGGTGCTGCTGTTCAATCAGACGTTCAACAGCCCCCGGGATTATTTCTGGCCCATCCGCGAAAGCAATCTGCTGGTAAATCCCAATCTGGTACAGAATATTGGCTGGTAATAAAAACTAGAAAAATGCAACGATCTATAGTATATATCCTCTTGTTTCTGGTGCTGGGCGCGTCCGCATGCCGCGAAACTGAAGTGGCGCCCACCGTGAACGACGGCGTAGCGCCGGGCGCGGTCACCGTGACCAGCGTGACCAATTTGAGCGGAGCCGCGGAAATTTTCTTTCAGCTGCCGGCTGACGACGATGTGCTGTATGTAAAGGCCGTTTATACGACTCCCGCGGGCGAAACACGCGAAACCAAGGTAAGCTACTACAACCGGAGCCTGGTGGTCAACGGGTTCGGCGATACCAAACCGTACGATGTCCAGTTGTATGCCGTGGACAAGGGCGGCAACGAATCGGCGCCGCTTTCGGTCACCGTCCATCCTGAGAAACCGCCCTACATGCTGGTGTACGATAGCCTGGCGGTGATGGCTGATTTCGGGGGCATCAATGTTTCTTATGCGAACGACAAGGAAGACAACATCGCCATTGTCGTCCTTACCGACGATTCGCTCGGAAATTTTGTGCCGATCAACACCCACTATACGAACCTGAGAAAAGGAAACTTCACCACGCGCGGCCTCCCTTCGGAAGACAAAGAATTCGGGATCTACATCCGGGATCGCTGGGGGAATCTTTCCGATACCTTCCTGGTGACGGTCCGCCCGCTTTTCGAGGTCCGGCTGGATCGGACGCGCATGCGCGCAGTGACCCTGCCCACCGATGCGCCGCTGGGTTACGGCGGCAATATTTTCGGCCTGTTCGATGGAAATGTGAACGATGGATTTTATCATAGCAGCGACGATGCCCGGATGCCCCAATGGTTTACTTTTGACATGGGGGTAACGGCCAAACTAAGCCGGCTGACCTGGTTTATGCGTCCCGGGTTCTTTTATTCCCTGCATAACCCGCGCGTGGTCGAGATCTGGGGAAGCAACGACCCCGATCCGGACGGAAGCTTTGACAGCTGGACGCTGCTTACCACTCACGAGCAGATCAAACCCTCGGGACTGCCCGAAGGCCAGTTATCCAACGCCGACATGGAAGCGGCCGCCCTGGGCGAAACCGTGACCTTTCCCCTGGACGTGCCGAAAGTAAGGTACATTCGCTTCAAGACCCTTCGGAATTGGTCAAACGGCACCTACGTTAATTTTCATGAGATCCAGCTCTGGGGAGATCCGCAATGATCCCCGATAGGCAATACGATGTAACTCCAAATTGATAGAAATGAAACTGAATATACAATCCGCTGTCCTGGCTGTGCTGCTGTTAACCGGTCTGTTTGCATGTACCAAGGAAGACGATTATAAAAAATACACGAAAGACGGGGAGATCACCTACCCCGGCCGGGTCGATACGGTGATTGTCCACCCGGGTGACCACCGGGTCCTGCTTGAGATCGCCCTGGGCAGCGATCCCGCCGTAACGCGGCTCCGGGCCTTCTGGAACGAGGGCGCCGATTCGGTAGAATTACCGATCACCCACAATACAGGACGGGATACGGTGGAGCTTTCCATAGAGGGGCTGAGTGAAGGGCAATACAATTTCATGATATACACCTACGATGCGAAAGAGAACGTCTCGGTGGTAAAACGCGCATCGGGTAACGTGTACGGTGAAAATTACCGGAAAGCCTTATCGAACCGAACACTTTCCTCGCTTGCGCAGTCGCCCGACGGCGCGCGCATTCTGATCAACTGGAGTTCGCCCCTGGTGGGGGAGGCCGGTATCGTCCTGAACTATACCAACGCGGATGGAATTGCACGTAGCCTGATCATCCCGGCCTCGGAAACCAATACGGAACTCCCTTCCTATAAAGAGGAAAGCGTGCTGGAATACCGGTCTTTCTTTCTTCCTGAGCCGGACGCGGCCGACACGTTTTTCATGGAGTATGCACAGGTCACCTTACCGGTCTACGAGCGGCAACTTGCCAAAGATCAGTTTCAACCCCTCCTGCTTCCTACCGACATGCCGGAGGGGGGCTATGGCTGGCTGATGGAGTACCTGTGGAACGAAAACTACGGCGTACCCGGTTTCGCCACCGCCAATGGAGGCGATCAGTGGTTTAGCTTTGACAGCGGCACTTCGGTCCGACCCAGCCGGATGAAAACCTGGCAAGCCAGCGACCGGCTCTACAAGGACCAGAACGTCAAACGATTCGAGATTTGGGGAAGCAACGATCCGGCGGCAGACGGAAGCTGGGATAGCTGGACGCTTTTAATGACCTGCGAATCCACCAAGCCTTCGGGTCTTCCCCTGGGTCAGGTAACGGACCAGGATGTGGCCTATGCCGCGGCGGGCGAGGAATTCATATTCCCGGAAGGAACCCCGGCGGTTCGGTATTACCGCATTAAGGTACTTGAAACCTGGGACAGCAGTCAGCCCTTCATTACCATGTCGGAACTGAGCTTCTGGACGCACGACCGCCCCTGAATTGCCGTGATTCTATTTCTTATTTCCTTTGGGCTTGGAAATGGAATCGCGCATGTCGGTGTCGGCCTGGATATTCTGCATCCGGTAATAATCCATGACCCCAAGGTTTCCGGCTTTGAATGCTTCGGCCATGGCAAGCGGCACCTGCGCTTCGGCTTCGATGACCTTCGCGCGGGCTTCCTGCGCCTTGGCGCGCATCTCCTGTTCCTGCGCAACGGCCATGGCACGTCGTTCTTCAGCGCGTGCGTTGGCTACCTTCAGGTCCGCTTCGGCCTGGTCGGTCTGCAGCTTGGCGCCGATGTTGTCCCCGATGTCGATATCGGCAATGTCAATGGAAAGGATTTCAAATGCCGTCCCGGAGTCCAGTCCCTTTTCGAGCACCACTTTGGATATCCGGTCGGGATTTTCAAGGACCGCTTTATGGGTTGGTGAGGAGCCCAAGGTAGAAACGATCCCTTCCCCAACCCGCGCCAGAATGGTTTCTTCTCCGGCGCCTCCCACCAATTGGCGGATATTCGCCCGCACGGTTACGCGCGCCTTGGCAATCAACTGGATCCCATCCTGGGCAACGGCGGCCACCGGCGGCGTATCAATGACCCGCGGATTGACCGAAAGCTGTACCGCGTCGGACACGTCCCGTCCGGCCAGGTCAATGGCCGTGGCCATTTTAAAATCAAGGGGAATATTTGCTTTATCCGCCGAAATCAGGGCTTTTATTACATTATTCACATTTCCGCCCGCAAGGTAATGGGTTTCTATTTCATTGGAGGTAATGTGAAGCCCTGCCTTGGTGGAGGTAATCATGCCGTTCACCACCAAAGCCGGAGGCACTTTCCGAAGGCGCATCAGTACCAGGTTGATCAGGCTGACCTTGACTCCGGAAAGATATGCGGTAAACCAAAGGTTGACCGGGAAAATATAAAGGATCAGGAAGAAGGCAATAATGCCCCCGACAATAAAAAGAATGGTCATTAATTCCATAACGGCGTTCAGGTATTATTTCGGGTTGAAGATAACTGTTTTTTCACGATTTCAAGGCCTTCTTCGAAAGAATGGGGACGATAACCGAGCACTCCGCGGGCTTTGTCGAGGACGAAACCGGTCCTGGGGGGCCGGGGAGCGGCCTGATTCAGTGTAGCAGCGGAAATGGGATTGATCAACCCTTCGTCCAGTCCAAAAAAGCGCGCTATGCGCTGAACGGTTTCCAGGACGCTCATGTAGTCCTGGCCGGATATATGGAACACGCCCGGCGCCCGCTTCCCGGCAGCCAGCTTGCAGGCCATGGCCAGGTCTTCCGCCAGGGTGGGCATCCGGAAATGATCATCCACCACCTGAATGGGCTGCCCTTTCTCGAGCGCCCCTTTGGCCCATAGTACAATGTTGGAGCGGCTCATGTCGTGCACGACGCCATACACGAGAATCGTCCGCAGAATGGCCCATCCGACGCCCGACTCCCGGACAATCCGTTCCGATTCAAGTTTCGAGTGCCCGTAATAGCTCAGCGGATCGGGACGGTCCTCTTCCCGGTAGGGACCGTCTTCCCCGTTGAAGATAAAGTCCGTGGAAAGATGGATAAAAAAACTCCCATGGGCTTCGGCTCCTTCAACCAGAAAACGGGTGGCGTCCACATTCAGGGCTTTGCAGCCCGCACGGTCCTGCTCGCAGGCATCCACGTTGGTCATGGCTGCCGTATGGATAATCACATCTGGACGGAAAGCGGCCAGGGTCTCCCGGACCTGCTTTTCATCGCGTATGTCCAGTTCCTGGTAAGTATACCCCGTTTTGTCGGGATACCGGTTGCCGCCTTTAGATGTGGCGATCAGCCGCCAGGCCGGATCGTTTCTGAACAGCGCCGTTAATTTTTGTCCGAGTAATCCGTTGCTTCCTGTAAGGAGAATCGTTTGCATGAAGCGAAATTAGTATTTTTATATTAGCATGATGAAAGCGATCGTAATCACCCGTCCCGGCGGACCCGAAATGCTGCAGCTGGCCGAACGTCCGGTCCCGGCACCGGCAAAGGGAGAAGTGTTGGTAAAGGTCATTGCGGCGGGACTGAACCGGCCGGATATTGCCCAGCGGAAAGGCGCATACCCGGCGCCTCCGGGAGCCCCGGCGGACATTCCGGGGCTGGAGATCGCGGGCATCATCGAAAGGGTCAACAGCAGGCCGGGCGAACCGGGCCGCTGGAAAGCGGGCGACGCGGTTTGCGCATTGGTCAGTGGCGGTGGATATGCCCAATACTGTACCGTCCCAGAAAGCCAGTGCTTGCCCCTGCCGAAAGACTTCTCTTTTACGGAAGCGGCTTCCCTCCCGGAAACTTTTTTCACCGTATGGAACAATGTGTTCGAACGCGGCAATCTGAAGAAACACGAACGGCTGCTGGTCCACGGCGGATCGGGCGGCATCGGATCCACCGTGATCCAGCTGGCCACCGCGCTGGATTGTCAGGTATTTGCCACAGCGGGCACGGACGAAAAATGCAGGTTCTGCGAGCAACTGGGTGCCGTAAGAGCCATCAACTACCGTACGGAAGACTTTGAGGACGTATTGAACGGTCTTTTCCCGCAGCCCTCCATGGAAGTGATCCTGGATATGATCGGAGGAGATTATACGCCGAAAAACCTGCGCCTGCTTGCCGACGAGGGCAGACTGGTCCAGATCAATGCCATGCGGGGAAAGATTGCCGAAATTGATCTGATCGCGCTGATGCAGCGGCGCCTGGTGATCACCGGCTCCACCCTGCGGGCCAGAAGCGCCGAATTCAAGGGCGGCATTGCCCGGGCGCTGGAACAAACCGTCTGGCCGCTTCTGGAAACGCGCCGCATCCGGCCGGTTGTGCATTCGGTGTTTCCCCTGGAGGATGCCGCCCGGGCGCATGAGCTCATGGAACGGAGTGAACACCTGGGAAAAATCGTACTGGAAATCGCCTGACGGGCCCGCCCGACTTTCTTCCCGCGCGGACTTTTATCTTTAGAAAGAAAAGACTAAATTTGCGGCCGCAAACGGGGCCAGGGATTAGCCACTAATAATTGGTCCTGAACAAGATCATTTTAAAGAAAAAATCGTAGAAACAATATGCCAAACGTTGGAAAAATCGTTCAAGTCATCGGCCCCGTTGTAGACGTAAGCTTCTCCACGGAAAACGCTGAACTTCCGAAAATTTATAATGCCATCACGGTAACCAAACCCGATGGCGAAGTTTTGGTATTGGAATGCCAGCAACACCTGGGAGAAGACCGCGTGCGCACCATTGCCATGGACTCAACCGATGGACTGGTCCGCGGCATGGAGGTGACCGACACCGGGGCTCCCATCAAAATGCCGGTGGGCGACGAAATCAAAGGACGCTTGTTCAACGTTGTGGGTTCAGCCATTGACGGAATTGACTCGATATCCAACCAGAAGGGGTATCCGATTCACCGTCCGGCTCCCAAATTCGAAGACCTTTCCACCGAGTCGGAAGTGCTCTTCACCGGGATTAAAGTAATTGACCTGCTGGAGCCTTATTCCAAAGGTGGAAAAATCGGGTTGTTCGGCGGCGCGGGTGTTGGTAAAACCGTACTGATCCAGGAACTGATCAATAACATCGCCAAAGGCCACGGCGGACTTTCCGTATTTGCGGGCGTAGGCGAGCGGACCCGCGAAGGGAACGACCTGCTCCGTGAGTTTATTGAATCGGGCGTAATCGACTACGGGACCGAATTCCGGGAATCCATGGAAGCCGGCGGCTGGGATCTGAGCAAAGTAGACAAACAGAAACTGCTTGAATCAAAGGCCACCCTGGTTTTCGGGCAGATGAACGAACCTCCCGGCGCCCGTGCCCGGGTTGCGCTTTCGGGGCTGACGGTAGCGGAGTATTTCCGCGACGGAGACGAAGAAAGCGGCGGTCGTGACGTCCTGTTCTTTATCGATAATATTTTCCGCTTTACCCAGGCGGGTTCCGAGGTATCGGCCCTGCTGGGACGGATGCCCTCGGCGGTAGGTTACCAACCTACCCTGGCTACCGAAATGGGTCAGATGCAGGAGCGGATCACCTCCACCAAGCGGGGGTCCATTACCTCGGTACAGGCGGTTTACGTACCTGCCGACGACTTGACCGACCCGGCTCCGGCAACAACCTTTGCCCACCTGGACGCGACCACGGTATTGAACCGTAAGATCTCCGAGCTGGGTATTTATCCGGCGGTTGACCCGCTTGACTCCACTTCGCGGATCCTGACTCCGGAAGTAGTCGGGGACGACCACTACAATTGCGCTCAGCGTGTAAAGGAAATCCTGCAGCGTTACAAGGAACTTCAGGATATCATCGCCATTCTGGGTATGGATGAACTTTCCGAGGAAGACAAACTGGTCGTTCAGCGTGCACGCCGCGTGCAACGCTTCCTTTCCCAGCCATTCCACGTAGCAGAGCAGTTTACCGGGATTCCCGGCGTGATGGTAGACATCAAAGACACCATACGTGGTTTCAACATGATTATGGACGGCGAAGTGGATGAATATCCCGAAGCTGCTTTCAACCTGAAAGGAACCATCGAAGACGTGATCGAAGCCGGCAAGAAGATGCTGGCCGAGGCACAGTAATAATCCATAGCCATTGCCTGGCATCTGCCAACAGCATGCGATGTCAGGCAATGGACTTACGTAGAAAACAGCTGTATGAACTTAGAGATACTGACTCCCGATAAGAAGGTATTTTCGGGCGAAGCCAATTCAGTAACCGTACCCGGAACCCAGGGTTCCTTTACCGTGCTGAACAATCACGCTCCGTTGATCTCCACCCTGGAGCCGGGCGAAGTAAAGGTAAAAAGCGCGCAGGGAATGGAAACATTTCACATCGAAGGCGGGGTGATTGAAGTGTTGAAGAACAAGGTGGTCCTGCTGGCCGAAAGCCTGTCCTAAAAGCAGTCAGCCGGCTGGGTTCCAACAACAGCTCAGAACCCCCATCCCACCCCAAAGGAAATATTCTGGATATCCGGCCCTTCCCCGTGGGTAAAAATACTTTTCGGGTAATACCGGCAGAAAACGGAAAACCCTTCAAAACCGATCCGGCCTACCCAGGCATACCGGAACTCCCGTAAATTGTAATTATCGTCCACCTTGGTCTTGCCGCGCTCGCTGCTACGTTGCTTTACCCGTCCTCGTAGAAGAAACTGGGGCTCGAAACCGCCCGTTATGGTAACCCCGCTGAAACTTCCCAGCTCCAGGTTGATTGGGAGCGCCAGGTATTTCGCCTTGAATTTGTTCTTTTTGAAATTAATGTCTTCCTCCAGAAAAGTCACCTGTTCCTGGTCCGGCTGCAAGGTCACATTGTTTTCCAGCGCCCAATCGTTGTAATCGAGCGCAAGCGCGAAATTCAGCTCGGCGCGCCGGGCCATCCGGAAACTCAGATTGACAACACGGATCTGTACATTGGTGGAGTTCCCAAGTTTTTGTTCAAAATTCTCCAGCTCTGCGGGCAGATTCAGGTCCCCGTTCACCATAAAGGCATTAAAGCCCAGGTCGAAGCCGTTGAAAAAGCCGAAATCGAACACCTCGTCTTTCTTTCGCTTTCTCTCTTCCTCGGAATTCTTTTTTTCCCCCAGATTGACCTTCAAACCTTCCTTGCCCACTTCAAAGGTGGAGGGCACATCCGAAGTATCCTGCTTTTCCGTCCGCAGGCTGTCTGTTTCCCCCTGGGCAACCGCTGTTCCTGCGGAAAGCACCGCAACGGCCAGCATTAAAACTCGCTTCATATCGTTCTAATTTCTTTCGTTGTTGTTTTTTTCAGTGGGTTTTTGATAGGAGATGGTAATAACCCCCAGATCGAGGCGTAGCCCACTCCATTTACCCGACTCTTCGTCCTTATCGATCCGGAGGAACTTGTTGCGGCTCCTGTCCACCACCGCCGCCGCCAGATTCACCGCTCCTCCGATACCGCTCACCTCCCGGATCTTTTCAGGGAGCCCGGGTGGCAGAAGGGCATTCCTGCCTTGCGGTTCCACCCCCTGCGCATCTGCCATTTCTGAGTATTCATCGGGTGAAGGAGGGGCTGCCAGTGCAAGCACAGGCTGCTGCGGTTCAGGACGGACAGGCACGGGAACCTGCACCGGCTCCAGGGCCGGGACTATCCGGAGCGCCTGCGCCGTATCCGGCTTGCCGGCCGTTACCGCACGCACTGCGGGCTGGGTGATCCGGGCCAGTTGCTCCCCTTCGGCCGGTTCCGTTACGGGGGCAGGGGTACTTGTCGGCGGAGACTCCGCTGAGTCGGGCTTGGATGCGCTCTTTTTTGCGGGCTCCTTCGGGGATTCCCGTGCGGGCTGACTTCGGTTTCTGCTCCTGTTCAGGATGGTTACCCCCGGTTCGGGTGCGCTGACCAGCGTATCCTTTTCGATCCGCGCTACCAAATCCTCCTCATTAACCGCCCGCTGGGCGCGGTAAAGCCAGAGCCCCGCCGCAGCCAGCAGGCAAATGCCCGCTGCAACCTTCAGCCAGGCAGCTCTCCACCAGGCAGCCGGCTTTTCCGAGTCCATCGTCCCATGAAGCTCCTGCTCAATGCGTGTCCATACAGCAGGTGGCGGATTGACGGTAAACCCTTCCATCTTCGCTTTAAGACGGGCGTCGAATTCCTTATCCTGTGGTTTTCGCATAATTGTAATCCTCCCTTCCGGCAATCAATTGCCGCAGAATATGTCTGGCACGTGCCAGCTGTGATTTGGAAGTACCTTCGGTGATCCCCAGCAAAGTGGCGATCTCCTTATGGCTGTACCCTTCTATCAGGTGCATGTTCAGCACGGCCCGGTATCCGGGTGAAAGCTGTTCTATCAGCTTCATCAGCTCCTCTGCATGGATCCGGTCCAATACGGTTTCCTTTTCACTCAACTGTTCACTTACGGTTTCATCGATCCGGAGCAGCGGCAGGCGGGAAGCCCCTTTACGGTAATGTTCAATACCGGTGGTCACCATGATGCGCCGGAGCCATCCTTCAAACGAGCCCTCGCCTCTGTAATCGCCGATTTTCCTGAACATTTTCACAAAGCCGTTCTGTAAAACATCCTGTGCATCTTCCGCCGAATCGGCGTACCGTAAACACAGCGCATACATTTTCGGGGCAAAGAGCTCATATAACTCCTTTTGAGCTTTTCGTTCACCTTCCTTGCAGCCTTCAATAAGTTTCTCAAGTACGGAGCTGTTCACCAAAATTGCTGTTAAGATCATGCCGCGATAACACTATCAAGATGACGGTTTACCGGGAATGGTTGCACAAAGCTAGAATAAAATTGATGCTTTAGTTAGCGTGAAAACCGGAACAGGTCGAAAAATCCCTGGTACACCACGAACAGGCTTACGGAATAATCTGCATAACGCCCCTGAAAATCCCAGAAGGGTTCCAGACGGGCGCTTACAAACAACGCGTCATCCAGCGTAAAGTCCTTTTTCAGGCGAAGGAACAACAGACTCCGGTTATCCCGGGTTAAGCCGGGATGATCTACGTGAGAAGAAACCGACTGAAAAACGGGCGCGCCCGCAGGTGCAACAAACCGGTGCCCCCGCCAATAGGAAAACAGGACATCAAGCCACCGGGTTTCAACCCCCGCATTCAGATACAGGCCCGTTCCCTCCTCGTAGGGTCCGTCGCCCTCACTGTTGCCAAAGCCGAGCAGGTAATTTTTGGTAAAGATCTTTTCAACGGCCCCGTTCCGATTCCAGGCAAATTCGATGCCCGTCGCCAGGTTCAACAGGGTTTTGGCGGAAAGAGCGGTGGTATCAATCTGTCCGCCGCTGTGCCAACCGATAACCTGAATGGGAATGGAAAGCTCAAATTCCTTTTTCCGCAGCACATGCAGTGAGGTATTGACCCCCGCGAGAATTTCCTCCTGCTCAGACGAGGGTTTGTAGATCATGTGTTTCCAGTTGAGCCAGATATCGGTGCGGTGAACGGGTCGGTCAAATTTTAACTGAGTACCGTATTCCACCGGATCGGTAATGCTTTTATCGTAATCCAATAGCGGCTCAATGTACCGGTGCGATAAATGCGGGTCAATAGCCCCGGTGATAAAACCAATGCCGTTTTTCTGATACCGCACACTCAACAGCGGCTGGACTTCGCGAAAGCCGCTTGCGCCGAAATCCTTGGCAAGGAACACGCCGCCATGCAGCGAAACGTGCTTCCCGGGCCGGAATACAAGTTCGGGCTTCAATTGCGTCCCGAAATAGGTCAGGCCGTCGGCGAACTCGTTAAAATATTCGTAATTCCGGAAGTAACTGAAACTGTACAGACTCAGGGAGAGCGTCTGTTGAGGGGATAAGGAAAGCGGATCGGGCCGGGGTTCCCGGTATCGGTGTTCCAGCCCGCTGTTGTCCACCTGGGCCTGTGAGGGACAGGTGGCTAGCAGCGCAAGCAGCGTCGCCGCCAGGGCGGAGAAAGCAATCCGGAAGCGGTACCAACAGCGCATGAAGCAAGTTTAGTCCAATTCGAGCGAATCTGCAATTATTTTCGCATGCCGGATGCAGTCTGCAACTGCAATACCGCTTACAAAATTCCCCGAAACCAGCAGTTTTCCGTCTTTGGTCTCTTCCTTGATCGCCTCCAAAATCTGCAGGTGCCCGGTATTGTATTGCGGTATGGCCTGGGGCCATACCTGTACAAAAGACGCGTCGGGAACCCGGAATCGGGTATTTTTAAGATGGACAGCCAGGGTTTCCCGCGCAATGGACAGAAAATCGTCTTTGCTATACCGGAAAAAGTCTTTCATCCTGCTGCCGCCGATCATGACGCTGAAAGAGGAACTGTTGTCGGGCGAAAGCTCGGGAAAGGTCTGGTCATTAAAGATGCATCCGAGGATGGCCTGTTCCTGGTTCGAAGCGACCAGGTAGCCGAAGCCTTCGGGAACCTCCAGCTTTTCCTGAAAGTTGAGGGCAACCAGCGCGATGGGCGCGTATTCCACCGATTGAAGACAGGTTCGCAACGGTTCCGGTACCAAACCCGACAGCACATAGGCCGGAAGCGTACTGATGACCCGGTCGTACTTGCCAAACAGGGGTTCCAGTGATGAAACCGTGGTGTCCAGGTGCAGGCTGGGGCCAAGTTCGTCCGCCAGGCGGTCGCATAGTTCCTGCATTCCTCCCCGGATGGTGAGTAAGGAAGCCTTCTCCAGGTCGCCGAACGAACGGTCCACCCGCCCTTCGTCGGAGGGTTCGGCGAGAAAGCCCTTCAACACGCTTCCATACTTTTCCTCGTATTCCATCATGTGCGGAATGACAGCCAATGCCGATAACTTCCGGATATCCCCGGCATAAATACCGGTAAAAAAGGGATCGGCCAGCGTCTCGGCCAGCTGGGTCCCGAACCGTCGCTCAATGAATTCATAAACGGTTTCCTCCTCACTCCGGGGGGCGGGCACCTTGTCACGGAATTCCTTCCATACGGCGCGCCACCAGCCTTTCAGCGGACGCGAACCAAACAGGGTGAAGGGTCCGGAAGGCAGCTTTTCAAGCTCCCCGTCCATATAGAGATATCTTTTTTTGGCCGCCTGGTTTGCCTTGATTAACTCATCCTGCATCCCCAGATCGTGAATGAGCTGCAGGAAGTAAGTCCCCTTCCCTTTGGGACGGATTCCCCGGGGGCCGAGCTCGGTGATGTGGCCGCCCAGGGAAATACTGCGGATGTTGCCGCCCGCCCGGTCCCTTCGCTCAAAAACATCCACGGTAAGGCCGGGATATTTTTGTTTCAGGTACCAGGCGGTGGTCAAACCGGATATCCCGGCTCCGAGTATGGCTACTTTTCCCATGTATATTCCTTAACGGTTTCTACCGCGTGCCTGATATGATCAAAAGGCATATCCGGCATAATGCCGTGTCCAAGGTTGAATATAAAGCCGTTTTCCTCCTTCATGCTGTCCAGCAGGCGGTGGATTCGCTCGGTGATCACCTTTTTATCGGCATACAGGATGTGGGGATCCAGGTTACCCTGCACGGCGATCCCGGCAGGCAATGTTTTTTTCAGGGTGGCCAGGTTGGCATTCCAATCAACTGAGATCACATCCGGTTTGGCTTCGGCCATCAGGGGTGCAAAAACCGAGCTGCCTTTACAAAACGAAATGATGGGAACGTCTTTCCGGTCCAATCCGGCAATGATCTGCGCTACATAGTCGTGGGCGAATTCCCGGTAATCGTCCCAGCTCAAGGCTTCCGCCCAGGAGTCGAACAACTGCAGGGCATCGGCGCCGGCCGCTATCTGCATGTTCAGGTAATCGGTGGTAACCCGGGCGATCTTTGACAGCAGCTCATGCGCCAGTTTGGGCTCATTGTGCAACAACTGCTTGGTGATCTTAAAATCCCGTGAAGACTTTCCTTCCACCAGATAGCTCATCACCGTAAAGGGAGCTCCGGCAAAGCCGATCAGCGGGATGCGTCCGTTGAGCCGCTCTTTGACAATGCGGATCATGTCGGCCACGTATCCAAGCTTGTCGGACACCTCCGGTACGATCAACGCATCCACCCCTGCCTTGTCGCGCACGGGGTTGTCGAAACGCGGGCCTACGCCGTTTTCAAAGCGCAGCTTGCCTCCCATGGCTTCAGCGGTCACCAAAATATCGCTGAACATGATGGCCGCGTCAATGCCAATCAGATCTACCGGCAGCATGGTGATGTCGGCCGCGATTTCCGGCGTCCGGCACATTTCGAGAAAGGTGTATTTCTCCTTGATAGCCAGGTATTGTTTCATGTACCGTCCGGCCTGGCGCATCAGCCAAACGGGTGCACGGTGAGTGGGCTGTGAAAAAGCCGCTTTTATAAAGAGTGAATTTTGCATCAGTCGGTATATTTATATCCCACGCCGCGGATCGAATGAAAATGCCGCGGACGCTTGGGATCTTTTTCAAAATACTTCCGGAACGAAAGAATAAAGTTATCGATGGTCCGGGTTGTGGGATACACGTCGTAACTCCAGACGGTCTCCAAAATTTCGGTGCGGGATACGACCTGATCACGGCGTTCGATAAGCAGTTTCAGCAACATGGCTTCTTTCCGTGTCAGCGAGGTCGTGTTGCCTTCCTGGTCGCGGATCTCGTAGCTGGAAAAATTGATTTCCTTATCCCCAATCCGGTAGGTTTCGATGGTCTTGCCGGTTTCGCCCTGCAGGCCCCGCCGGATCAGTATTCCCACCCGCAGGATCAGCTCCTCCAGATTGAAGGGTTTGGTCAGGTAATCGTCCGCCCCTTTCTTCAGGCCGGTCACCCGGTCCTCACTGGTATTTTTCGCGGTAAGGAACAGAACCGGCACGGTGGAGTTTTCAAGGCGGATGGCTTCGCAAACCCGGAATCCGTCCATCTCGGGCAGCATCACGTCGAGGATCACCAGATTGAAGCGTTCTTCATGGAAAACCTTCAAGGCTTTTTTTCCGTCGGTCACCGCGGTTACGTGGTAGCCTTCCAGCTCCAGATTCAGCTTGATAGCCTCCAGGAGGTGCTCTTCGTCTTCGGCAAGCAAGATCCGCTGCGTCATTTTCTGTCGATTAAAACTTCAAAAACGGTTCCCGAGGGCCTGTTGTCCTTCACGTGTATGCTCGCTCCGTGATTGTCCAGCACCTGTTTTACAATAAACAGTCCCAGGCCGGTTCCCTTGGTGGCCCGGGTTTCCTCGTTGCCCACCCGGTAAAATTTATCGAATATCTTTTCCTTTTCCCTCTCCGGAATACCCTGCCCCTGATCGGCAATCCGGAGCATGGCTTTTTGACCGGCTTCCTTCAGTTCCAGCACGACCGGTTTTTCCGCAGGTGAATATTTCAGGGCGTTCTCGATCAGGTTGGACAGCACCAGCGAAAGCGCAAATTGATCGCCGTACACGGTGATCCCTTTCGTAACGGCCGGCTGCAATCGTTCTGCCCGGACCACGTGCTGCCGGATCCGTTGCAGCACCTCGTCCACCAGCAGGGAAAGATCGATTTTCTCTTTGGGAAAGGTATAGGACTTATTCTCTATTTTGGTGGCTATCAACATGTTTTCCACCAAGTCGTCCAATCGTTCAATATCCTTCAGGGAATTCACCAGAAACGCCCGCTGCTTTTCCGCGGGCAGTTCGTGCCGCAGAATGGTTTGCAGATAGAGCTTGATCGAACTCAACGGAGATTTCAGCTCATGGGTTACCGAAAGCAGAAAATTATTTTGCTGCCGGTGCAGCGCCGCTTCCTCATTGATGGCCTTGTGCAACCTGTACACCCCGTAGATAAGCAGGATGGCAAAGACGGTTCCTTCGCCGATGATCATCGTACTCCGCTCGGGCTGGGATTTCACCAGCAGAATCCCCCACCATATTAGTTCGGCCAGCGCGTAAACAACCAGAAAATAAAATATGATGAGCGGACGTCGCATGATCACGATTCCATTTAATGCTTTTTAAACGTGACTTCCAGCGCCTCAAAGATAGCCCTTTTCGCTTTTTCAAGTTCTACCTTGCTGTGGGCTGCCGATACGAAGCCGACCTCGTAACCCGAAGGGCCCAGATAGACCCCGCGGTTAAGCAATTCCCGGTGAAACACCCGGAACAGGTCCATGCTGGCCGGATCAATCTCCTCGGCCGCCCGCACCGGCGAAAGCGTCGTAAAAGCAAACCAGAACAGCGAGCCCACAAACTGGATCCGGACCGGATAATTCCTGGCCTCAGCAAAGCGCTGGATGGATTCGGCAAATTCCCGGGCCTTGTTATTCAGATTTTTGTAAAAATTACTGCCGTGCAGCACCTTTAATTGGGCAATCCCGGCTGCCATGGCCACCGGATTTCCCGACAGGGTGCCCGCCTGGTACACCGGTCCGTCGGGGGAAATGCTGTTCATGACCTCGGCGCTTCCTCCGTAGCATCCTACCGGCATGCCGCCGCCGATCACTTTTCCGTAGGTTACCAAATCCGGCCGGATCCCGTAATACCCGGCTGCTCCGTCAATGCCGAGCCGGAACCCGGTAATCACCTCGTCCAAAATCAGCAAGGCTCCCTGCTGCGTGCAGATCTCCCGGATCGCCTGCATGTATTCGGGATCCTGGATGAGCAGTCCGTTGTTAGCCGGAACGCCCTC
>JAJUHF010000041.1 GCA_029268045.1 Anseongella ginsenosidimutans | reverse complement strand
GCTGATATCAAAATCCTTCCAGGCCGCGCGCAGGCTCAAACCATAATTCATGTCCGGGATATGGCTCCGGGCAATAGGTACCTGATCCAGGCTGGTAATCTCGCCGTCTTTGTTCACATCTTCGTATTTGAAATCACCGGGGCGAAGCGTCCGGTTTCCCTGCCCATCCTGGATGGGGGCGTTGTAAATTTCCTCGTAACTTTGAAATTGTCCCAAATAGCGGTACCCCCAGGTGATATTATCCCACCGGTTCAATGTATTGTTCCGCCAATTGAGGTAGGAATTGGCATCCCGGTTTCTTTCCAATCGGGTTGGCTGACCTCTCGTATAGGTGATGTTCGCAGCGATATCGTATCTGAACGCGCCGGTTCTGCGGGCATGCCCGATGACCAGTTCCACACCCCTTCTCATGTCTTTATTCAGATTCTCCTGAGGAAGACCAGCCCCCACCGTACCGGGAATGGTCAGCAGCCGGGTGGCAAGCAAACCCGATCGGTCCCGCTGAAAAAAGTCAATCTGGGCATTGAACAACCCGCCTTTAAGTTCCAGATCCAGTCCGATATTTTTGGTAGTTACCGAATACCAGGTGATGTTGGGATTGGGCATTCCCCGGAAACCCAGGCCGGATATCACATTCCCGCCGAAAACATAGTTTCCGCCCGGATAATTGTACCCGGTGAGAAACTGAAAGGCAGAGGCGCCGTCATCGCCCATTTCACCCCAGGAACCCCGGATCTTAAGATTGCTCAGAGCGGGCAGGTTGTCTTTTATAAAAGGCTCTTCCGATAGCCGCCAACCGATTGAAACAAACGGAAAGAAACCCCACCGGCTTCCCTTGGGAAACCGGGACGAGCCACCGTAATTAAAGCCCAATTCGGCAAGATATTTTGATTGATAGTCGTAATTCAAACGTCCGATCACGTTTTGATTGGCAAACTCGTATAAGCCCGAGGAATTCACTTCTTGATTGTCGGAGATCCCGGCAAAAAACTGATCGATGTCCAACGCAAAGCGTTTGCGTGCCCACATGTTGTCGTTCTTTTCATGCCGTTCTTCAAACACCAGGGTCGCATTCACTTGATGAACTCCGCCAAAAAGTTGTTGGTAGGTTAACTGGCCCAACACGGAGAGCCGCTCCATGGGCCGGTAATCTTCGGTCAGATGGGAGGGGTTGTTCTGACTTCCCCTCAAGATATATTCTCCCTCCAGTTCATCGTAATCGTACAAATCGTACCGCTTCCGCCACTCCTTTCTGAAACTGGCTTCACTGTAATAGGATGTCCGTATCTTCGCGTTCAGCCCTTCCAAAAAGGGCACGTTGTAACTGAGGGTAATATTCCCCTGAAAAAAACGGTTTTTTGTTTTCGTGTACCCACCGATATCTGCCGTGGTCATTGCCAGCGGATGCCAGGGATAGGTCATATCCTGAAGGTAATCCGGGTTATTGTTGGCATATACGGGAAAGGTGGGGATATTCATCCAGGTGAATTTGAAAACATTCCAGGCCGCTTCGCCCGGTTCGTTTTTGGTATCCATCATTCCTTCGACAAACAATTCCGCCTCCAGGTCATCGGAAATTTTGCCGGTCACATTTGAACGGAGGTTGTACCGCTGATAGTTCAGATCGCCGCTCTTCCACAGACCTTCCTCGTCCAGGAAACCCAGCGAGGTGTAGTAACGGATCTGTTCGCTGCCACCGGAAACATTCAGATTATGACGATGCATGGTGGAGAAATCCCGGGCTACCACGTTGTACCAATCGGTGCTGGGATAGGTCCCATCCCTGAATTTCTGGATATCCTCGGGTGAAAAGGTGGTTTCGCCGGGAGCCCTTCCGCCGTTGATCTCGTTCTCTGTGGTGAGTACCGCAAATTGATAGGCATTCCCGACTTCCGGGGCATTCGTTACCTGTTGCCATTCGTAATTGGCGGTATAGGAGATGACCGGCTTGCCGAAGGAGCCCTTTTTCGTGGTAACCAGGATCACGCCGTTGGCGGCCTGCACCCCGTATACCGCGGCCGAGGCATCCTTGAGTACGGAAATGCTTTCGATATCGTTTGGGTCCAGACGCGCGAAACTTGACCGGTCCCTCACCACCCCGTCGATCACGACCAGCGGCGTTCCAAACCCCCGGATATCAAAGGAAGTGGCATAGGCCCCCGGTTCACCCGTTCGCTGGGTTACGCGCAATCCCGGGAGTTTCCCCGCCAATCCGCTCACCACATTGGCTGTAGGGATGGACTTCACCTCCGCATTGCTTACGGTCGCGATGGCCCCGGTCACGCTTACTTTTTTCTGTTCACCGTAACCGACCACAACCACTTCATCAAGCGCGGCAGCGTCGGTGACCAGACGGACCTGCAATGCCGACCCGCTGCCGGCACGCACCTGTTTCGACTGGTATCCGAGGAATGAAAAGACAAGGACCGCGTCAGGTCCTGGAATATCCAGCTCAAAGTTTCCGCTATCATCCGTAGATGTACCGCCCAATCCATTCAGCAAGGTGACGCTTACACCCGGCAGCGTCTCCCCACTCAAACTGTCGGTTACGGTTCCCCTTACGGTAGTCACCTGAGCCTGAAGAAAAAGGGAGCCCGAACACAGGAGGATGCAAAGCAAAAGGATACGTTTCATGGTTTTTTTAAGGTTAGGTTTGAGCAACAATCCAACATGAAGTCGAAGATAATGCGCTTTCAGTCTCTTATCCACCACTTTTTTCTTGAAAATATAAACTATATTCATAATTTAGAAGCCACCCCATTGTGAATAAACTTAATATAGTTGATTTGTGAAGCCCTTTATTCAAAAACTACCGCTATCGGAGGACAGTTCGTTCGTTGCCCGGACGTACCGCACGCCCAATTTTGAGGTGTCCTGGCACCAGCATATCGAATACGAGCTGATCTATTTTTCAGAAGGGGCCGGGATGAGTTTCATCGGCAACTACGTAGGCGAGTTTAAAACCGGAGACGTTTTCTTTCTTGGCACCAACCTACCGCACACGTTTCAGAAACGCCATAAAGAAATGGTCACCGCTGCAGTCGTTGTGCAGTTCAGAGACGATTTCTGGGGAAAGGAATTTATTCACCTGCCCGAATGCAAGGAAATCAGGCAATTACTGGATAATTCCGTGCACGGGCTTAAGATCGAAGGACAGGCCAAGGTCCGGCTGGGTAAACGCATCGTCGAGCTGGAACACACGCAGGGATTCCAGCGGATCGTGCTGCTGTGTGAATGCCTCCAGATCCTGGCCAAAACAGCGATGTTCAAACCCTTGTCCACACAGGAGGTCAAACAGTTCAACGGGAAAGACCGGGAACGGATCGAACGAGTATTCCAGTACACCATCGAATGCTTTACCAACCCGATCAGCCTGAAGGAGATTGCCGAACTTGCCGGCATGAGCGCGCCCGCCTTCTGCAGTTATTTCAAAAAAAGCACCAAGAAGACCTATTTCGATTTTTTGAACGAGGTACGGATCGGGCATGCCTGCAAATTGCTTATTGATACGGATCTGACGATCCTGGAGATTTGCTATCAAAGCGGATTCAATACCTTGGCCAATTTTAACAAACAGTTTCTGCGGATCAAACAAATGACCCCATCCCGATACAGAAAACTTTTTACCCGGACCGAAGCCATCCTTTGAAAATAAATCGAGATGCGCTATCTTGGAACCTTCTAAACACAAATCTTAATCGCACGATATGCACCACGAACACCGCACAGCCCGAAGGAATTTTCTGAAAAAAGCCTCCATTGGTGGAGCGCTCGCTTTAAGCATCCCGCAGATCGTATCAGCCGGTATGGCCGCTGCCGGAACAGGCAATGAGCAACCGGCGGGCTCGGCGCGTTCCCGTATCAAATTGAAAGAAGGCGCCGTGGTGCTGTTTCAGGGCGATTCCATTACCGACGCAGGCCGGAATAAGGAAGAGCAATCGGCCAATAACGGAAGCGCGCTGGGCGGGGGATACGCCTTCCTGGCCGCTTGCGAATTATTGTATCGACATGCAGGCAAGAACCTTTCCATTTATAATAAGGGGATCAGCGGCAACAAAGTTTTTCAACTGGCCGAACGCTGGGACCAGGATTGCATTCAGATCAAGCCCGACGTACTCAGCATCCTGATCGGGGTTAATGATTACTGGCATAAACACAACGGGAATTACGATGGAACCGTCCAGGTTTACCGGGACGATTACCGTGCGCTGCTTGACCGGACGCTAAAGCAATTACCCAACGTGCAGCTGATCATCGGCGAGCCGTTTGCCGTAAACCGGGTGAAAGCGGTAGACGACAGCTGGTATCCCGAATTTGATGCCTACCGGGCGGCGGCAAAGGAAATCGCGACCGAATTCAAAGCCGCCTTTATTCCCTACCAGGAAATTTTCAACAAGGCGGAAAGATCGGCGCCCGGCTCCTACTGGACGCCCGATGGCGTGCACCCTAGCCTGGCCGGAGCCAATTTAATGGCGCATGCCTGGATGGAAACAATCGAAAAGTAAAGCGTTCAAGGAATCCTTTCCTCGTGGATCCCCTCCCCGATCTCTTCCAAAAGCTTGGCATTGAAGGCATCCAGATCGGCGGGTGAGCGGCTGGTCACCAGGCCCTGATCGGTTACCACCTCCCGGTCCACCCAGTTCGCGCCGGCATTCACCAGATCGGTGCGGATGGCGGGGTAAGAGGTCATTCCCTTCCCCCGGACGATGCCGGCATCGATCAACACCTGCGGCCCGTGACAGATAGCCCCGATCGGTTTGCCGCTTTCGTGAAACGCCCTTACGAATTCAAGCGCTTCTTTGTTCTGCCGCAGCTTGTCGGGATTCATGACCCCTCCAGGCAGAAAGATCGCGTCGTAATCCGCGGCCCGGGCCTCCGAAAGCGGCTTATCCACCGGGACGGATATCCCCCAATTATCTTTATCCCAAGCCTTAACTTCGCCTGTCTGCGGCGAGATCACCTCTACGGCAATCCCTTTTTCTTCCATGGCCTGTTTGGGACTGGTAAGTTCGGATTGTTCAAAGCCGTTCTCGGTTAGAATGGCTACTTTCAGCTGATTTCTTTTTTCCATGACGATACGGGTTATTGATTCAAAACAACTTTCCGATAACCCGCAAGCGCTATGCCGCGCCTGGTTCCGGCCGTAGGATCGCCGTTGGGGCGCTGCGACTCCGACTGGCGTCGAATCCCTTCCTCAACTGCGTATTTACTGTCCCCAAAGGGAGCCCTAAAGCTCCTTGCGCAGACGGGCTACCGGTATGTTGAGTTGTTCCCGGTATTTGGCTACCGTCCGGCGGGCAATATTGTATCCTTTTTCCTTCAGGATCTCAGTCAGCTTTTCATCCGCAAGGGGCTTCCGCTTATCCTCGTTTGCAATGCATTCTTCCAGGATCTTCTTCACTTCGCGGTTTGAAACCTCTTCCCCGCTTTCGGTCTGTATGGCCTCGGAGAAGAACGACTTAAGCAGAAAGGTGCCGAAATCGGTCTGCACGTATTTACTGTTCGCCACCCGGGACACGGTCGAAATATCCATGCCTATCCGGTCGGCGATATCTTTCAGGATCATGGGCTTGAGTTTCCGCTCATCGCCATCCAGGAAATACTCGTACTGGTATTCCATAATGGCTTCCATGGTTTTTATCAGGGTTTGCTGACGCTGCTTGATCGCATCGATAAACCATTTTGCGGCATCCAGCTTTTGCTTTACAAACTGCACCGCCTCCTTCAGCTTCTTGTCCTTTTTGGCCTGCTTGTCGTAGGTATCGAACATTTCCAGATACGAGCGGCTGACCCGGAGATCGGGCGCGTTTTTGCCGTTCAGGGTAAGCACCAGTTCTCCGTCGTTGTTGGTAATGCGGAAATCCGGGATCACCTGCATCTGTTTATCGGTGTTGCTCATGGCGGAATCGCCGGGTTTCGGATTCAGCTTAAGTATCTCCCCCACCGCTTCCTTGAGTTCTTCCGATTTGATGCCCAGCGCCTTTTCCAGCTTGTCGTAATGCTTTCTGGTGAATTCATCCAGGTGGTTTTCGACGATTTCAATGGCGGTGAGGATAGCCGGGTTGGCCGAACGCTTTTTCTTTAACTGGATCAGCAGACATTCCTGAAGATTACGCGCGGCGATACCCGGAGGATCAAATTGCTGGACAATGTGCAGCACCTCCTCCATCTCTTCTTCGTTGACAACCACATTCTGTCCAAAAGCCAAATCGTCCACCAGCGAAGAGATGGGCCGCCTCAGGTAACCGTCGTCGTCAATGCTCCCGATGATCTGCATCGCCATGATATACTGTTGATCATCAAGTTCCAGCATATTGAGCTGGCGCTCCAGATCGTCATAGAAAGAAACTCCCACCGCGATCGGAATTTCCTTTCGCTCGTCTTCGTCATCCCCCCCGTAACTCATCATTTCGGCATAGTCGGAACGATCATCATCCTGAAGATAATCATCGATATTAAACTCCTCCTCGCCGCGATCCTCCTGCAGGTTTTCTTCCGTCCGTTTCTCGTCCAGCTCTTCGTACTCGTCCTCGCTTTCTGCCGAAAGAAGACTCGGATCTTCCAATGCGGGGTTTTCTTCCAGCTCCTCTTTGATCCGCGCATCAAGCATTACGGTAGGCACCTGCAGCAATTTGATAAACTGAATTTGCTGCGGAGATAACTTCTGTAATAACTTTTGCTGTAATTTCTGTCTAAGCATCTGAATGCAAAGGTAAATCTAAAAACCGAAAAAATATGATAATTTAGCGCCGATTGGAAAATCGAACTAATTATCACAGCAAATATGACATTTATCAACCAACTGGCAACCAGCGAGGGGCGATCGGTGACCCTGAGAGGATGGGTGGCCAATAAGCGCAGCAGTAAAGGGCTGGTGTTCATTATGTTGAGGGACGGCAGCGGACTTTGCCAATGCGTAGCGGATGCATCAAACCTGACGCAAGAAGTTTTTTCTCTTGCAGACAAACTTACCCAGGAAAGTTCCGTCGAGATCGTCGGAACGGTGAACCGGGATGAACGGCAGGTAGGGGGTTATGAAATACAGGTCAGCGATCTTCGCATTTATCAGCTGGCCCGAGATTATCCGATCACCAAGAAGGCGCACGGCATCGAATTCCTGATGGATAACCGGCATCTGTGGCTCCGCTCCCGGCGTCAATGGGCCATCATGCGTATCCGGAACCAGATTATCCAAGCCATTCACCGGTTTTTCCAGGAACGTGGTTTTGTCCAGATGGATTCCCCCATTTTCACCGGAAACGCGGCCGAAGGCACAACTACCCTCTTTGAAACAGATTTTTACGATGAAAAGGCCTATCTGGCGCAAACCGGACAATTATACGGGGAAGCGATGGCCATGGCCATGGGACTTATCTATACCTTCGGTCCCACCTTCCGCGCAGAAAAATCGAAGACCCGCCGTCATTTGTCTGAATTCTGGATGATCGAGCCGGAAATGGCGTTTTACGATCTGGACATGTGCATGGATCTGATCGAGGAATTCCTTCGGTACGTGGTGGAAGCGGTACTGGCAACGTGTCCTTCCGAACTGGAGCTGCTGGAAAGAGATGTCGAAAAGCTGGAACACGTACGCAAGCCCTTCGCGCGCCTGACTTACACCGACGCGGTAAAGATCATCCGCGGGGAAAAGGATGTAAACGGTCGGAACTCCCTCAAGACGCTTGAAAACGATCTGGACGAACTCCGGCAGCGGATCGAAGACATGCAGGCCGAAGTGGAAGAACGGGAAGCAAAGATCAAAACCCCGGGACTGAAGAAAGGCGAGATTAATTTTAACCTGAATAAGATAGCCCGTTTAAAGAACGAACTCAAAGACCTCGAGGAATCCGCGAAAAATATTCCCCAGTGGCTCGAATCCGCCAGAGCGTTCGAACACGGAAATGATTTTGGAGGATCGGACGAAACGGTGCTTACCCGATTATTTGATACACCCGTAATCGTTTATAACTGGCCTGCCGATATCAAAGCCTTTTATATGAAGCGTGCCAACGACTCCTCCTTTGTAAAAGGCGTGGATGTCCTGGCACCGGAGGGTTACGGCGAGATCGTGGGCGGTTCCGAGCGCGAGGAAAACCTCGAGCTCTTGACGCAACGGATCCAGGAAGAAGGATTGCCCATGGAAGCCTTTGAATGGTATCTGGACCTGCGACGATACGGCTCGGTTCCTCATTCGGGTTTCGGCCTGGGTCTGGAGCGGCTGGTTGCCTGGATCTGCAAGCTACCCCACGTGCGGGAAACCATTCCCTTCCCACGAATGTATGGGCGATTGTTTCCCTAAGCAACCGGTCCGTGTACTTTCTGCCGGATGTGATAAATTCCTTGATACTTACTACCAGTTATGTATCTTTAGGTAACAAAAATTATATGACGTTATGGGATTCATTAAAGAATTTAAAGAATTTGCCATTAAAGGCAATGTAATCGACCTGGCAGTCGCTGTAGTAATCGGCGGCGCCTTTGGCAAGATCGTTACTTCCTTGGTCAACGACATCATCATGCCACCCATCGGGCTTCTGTTGGGCGATGCCGATTTTACCAGCTTATTCATCCCCCTGGATGGGAACCAATACGAAAGCCTGGAGGCGGCCGCCGAGGCAGCCGCGCCCGTGCTGGCCTATGGATCGTTCATTCAGACTGTCATTGAGTTTCTGATAATCGCGCTGGCTATTTTCACAGTGATCAAAGGAATAAACAGCCTGAAGAAAAAGAAAGAAGCCGAGCCGGCAGCGCCCCCCGCGCCTACTCCCAGTGAGAAATTGCTTGAGGAGATCCGGGATCTGCTCAAAACCAAATAAGACCGGAACCGTTTATATGGACTGAAAGGAATCTGAAGAGGTGATCTCCGGTGATTACCTCTTTTTCCTTTTACGTGAATGGAATTCGGGAATCTTCCGGCACTGTTATTGCCTTCAATGCAACAAAAGTTTGTACTTTTGGGCCGGAAAAGGCCGTTATTGCACTAAACTATTAAGAAGTGAAGAAGCTGCTCATCGTCTTGTTATTCTTTGGCTATTCGGCTCAGGGGCAAATCATCGACAGCCTGAAGGCTGATACGGTAACGAGCACCGACACGCTTCCCGCCGAAACCCCTTTAACACCTGATCGGGTTTTAACCGATACCCTGCCGGATGACACGGCGGCAATTGACAGCTTGCCGTTGGACAGTTTGCCGTTGGACAGCGCCGGCACCGGAGCGCCCGGCGCCGACAGCCTGGGGCTGGGTGCGGACACGATCCCGACGCGGATCGAAGGCATTGACAACCGGATCCGGAATCTGGAAAACATCCGCTTGGTGCAACCCCAATCTCCTGTCCGTCCAGGTTTTATGCGATTGGATACGACCTATACGAAAACCGAAGACCTCATGCCTTTGCCTTTCGAAGGGAATATGGAGATCGCCTACGAGGATCAGTGGCCTGTACAGCAACCCGAACTCCGTTTTGAACGGCAGGAACCGGTTTGGCTCTATCCCCAGTACTTTTGGAGGAAAGGGATTATCACCGGATTCAATTTCAGTCAGGCATCGTTCACCAACTGGGCGGCCGGAGGTGAAAACAACCTGAACCTGATAACCTTCGCCAGCATTTACTTCCGTAAAAGTACCCTTCGCTATGAATGGGAGAATTTGATTGACGGGGCCTACGGTGTGCAGAGTTTCCGCGGCTTGGATGTGATACGTAAAAGCGAAGATAAACTTGAATTTACCTCGAAGATCGGCCACAAGACCACAGAGACCCTGTTCACTTCGTTTTTGTTTAATTTCAAAACGCAGTTTGATGCGGGTTTCCAATACCGGGATAACAATGAACGCACCAAGGTGTCCAATTTCCTGGCCCCCGCCTACATTACCACCTCGCTGGGTTTGGATTATAAACCCAGTAAAGTATTTTCTTTGCTTCTGTCTCCGATCGCTGGAAAAATCACCCTGGTCATGGATCAGGAACTGGCGGATGAGGGGCGCTTCGGGGTGGAAAAGGCCGTGCTGGATACGGCTGGAAATGTGATCGTGCCCGGAAAGAACAGCCGGAGCCAACTGGGGATGACCCTGAATGCCCGTCTGACCCAGAATCTGGGCAAGAACATTACCCTGAACAGCAAACTGGATATGTTCGGGGATTACGAAAAACCTACCTCGATTGATATTTCCTGGGATAATTCCATTATATTTAGGGTCAACAACGCAATCAGCGCCAACCTGTCCACTGCTTTGATCTACGATGAGGACATTCTCATCAAAAAGGAGGGCGAGGAGGTTGGCAAACCGCGGATACAATTTAAAGAAATTTTCAGTCTTGGCGTACGCTTTGATATCTGAGTTAGTTTTCTACCTTTTATGACGCAAGGCCCAATTGGTATATTCGATTCCGGTTAC
This sequence comes from Anseongella ginsenosidimutans, assembly GCA_029268045.1. Taxonomy (GTDB): domain Bacteria; phylum Bacteroidota; class Bacteroidia; order Sphingobacteriales; family Sphingobacteriaceae; genus Anseongella; species Anseongella ginsenosidimutans_A. Next base: position 10,601 of record JAJUHF010000041.1, on the reverse strand, counting down.
GGTGGTCTTACCGTGCTGAAAGAAATAATTTCCGAACTGCCGGAATACGATTACCTCTACCTGGGCGACAATGCACGAGCGCCTTACGGAACTCGCTCTTTTGAGACGGTTTATCAATACACGCTGGAGTGCGTGGAGAAACTTTTCAAGATGAACTGTTCGCTGGTGATCCTGGCATGCAATACGTCCTCGGCCAAAGCGCTCCGGACCATTCAGCAACAAGACCTTCCGCAGATGGATCCCTCCAAACGCGTGCTTGGAATAATCCGGCCATCGGCCGAGATAATCGGCGACTACACCTCCAGCGGACATGTGGGGATCCTGGCCACCCCGGGTACGGTTGCATCCAACTCCTACCTGATGGAAATCCGGAAGTTCTTTCCCGCCCTGAAAGTTTTTCAGGAGGCCTGTCCCATGTGGGTGCCGCTGGTGGAAAATAACGAGCATTACAATCCGGGCGCCAACTATTTCGTCCAGAAGCACATGGACAATCTTCTTCGGAAATCGTCCTACATCGACGTTATTCTGATGGGATGTACCCATTATCCGCTGTTGATCAATAAGATCCAGCAATTTCTTCCCGGGGGCGTACGCGTACTAGAACAGGGCCGGATCGTCGCCAAAAGCCTGGCCGACTACCTGAAAAGGCATCCGGAAATGGACGCCCGTTGCAGCAAAACGGGAACCTGTCAGTTTTTCACCACCAATTCCGGGGAGTTTTTCGAAGCCCACGGAGCCTCGTTTTTCGGCCAGCCCTTGCGTGCGAGGCATTTGGAGCTGTGATTCATTGCCCCTGCGCTTCCTTCCGGTTGTTTCCGTTCCGGCCGGTGGCGTAAAGCGGATGTGCGGAAATTAAGGCGAGGCCGTGTTCGTATCGCGGGGCTTCCGTGAGTACTCGCCGGGCCTGGGTAAGGGTTTTCGCATGATGCGCGCTGAAACTGGCCGCCGTGTCCACCAGGCTGCTTCGATGGACCAGCCCGGAGGAATGAATAAATTCGCCGTTTTCAATGTAAATGCCTACGTGGGTAATCCGGGCATCGGCCTCGTTCCGCCGGGCAGGATCGTTGGTGAAGAAAATAAGGTCCCCCTTTTGAAGGTTCCGCAGCGCAGTGGATAGGTTGACGGTATCCCCCGCCCGAATGGCCACTGGCTCTCCAACCAGCACTTGCTGGGAAGCATCCCGAGGTAGAATGATCCCATTCATGAAATAGGCGGTTTTTGTGAACCCGCTGCAATCCACGCCTTTGAACGAGGTGCCTCCCCATAGGTAGGGAACGCCCATCATCGTGCGGGCTGACTGGAAGATACTTTCGCCATCCGGATGCAGTCCGCCGAGCCACCGATCCAGTAGCTGCGCTTCATTTTTTGCAATAAAACCCGTTCGGCCATCGGGAAACGAAACCTGAAAATAGGCGTCGCGCTCCCCTTCCAGAGCCAGCATATTGCCCATGACCAGGTCGGATACGATTTCCTGCGAGGCCGGAGCGCGAAACGCAAGACCGGTTTCGGCCGTAAAGATCAACTTGGGCTTTCGCTTCCAGGCTGCAAAGCCGGCGCTGTCCAAACGCACCAGGCCGGAGCGCTGCGTCCATGCGATATATTGTTCGGGGGTCTGAACCTGCAGCCAGTCACCACCGTCCCGGAGTATTTTCAAGGGCGTACCCAGTAGAACCTGGGTCGCCATTTCGGCCGAGTGCGCCGGCTTTACCCGCAGGTTGGAAACCGATAGGCGCACAATCCCGAAGATCGCGCTCCCCTCCTCCGGCCCAGGAAGCAACCGCACGGAATCGGCAGCCTCGATTCCCGCATGGTCCAGCTGGCGGAACAGCGCCTGTTTGGCCTCCGGCGAAGACGTCTCGCCCGAGAGTATGAAACGCTTTCCCTTCCAATCGGGCAACACATCGAACAAGACCGTCCGTTTGTCGGGGGCATACTCCGCTTTCACGGACTGGATGATCTCGTTTACCAGGCTGTCCGGACGGCTGCAGGCCGTACCGATCAGGAGCAGGAAGGCGATCATCCCCTTTGGAATAAAATCCCGGCTCCTCCATGCAAATTGCCTATTTCCGTTCACAGCTTGTTTCCTCATCGAACTCTTCAAAAAATTAAATGTACCAATCGTCAGCGTCAAATACAATTTGCTAATTTTTTTAGTATTTTTGTGGAGATGAAAGACGAAAAAGCCCATACGGATTATTTCAAAGGACGGGGAGCGCAGCTTAACACGAAAAACCCTTATCTCCGTTCGGAATATGCCGCCGAGCATCCCGAAGGGATCGACGAGCCCATGCTGGAAAACAGCGCCACGCGGTACATCGAAGAGTTCCCGCGGAAGATTGTGAACAAAGTGGATAGTCCGGATCTCAACCTGATGTATTCGCTCAATCCCTATCAGGGCTGCGAGCACGGCTGCATCTATTGTTATGCCCGGAACTCGCATCAGTATTGGGGATACAGCGCCGGACTGGATTTCGAGCGGAATATCCTGGTCAAGAAAAACGCGCCTCAACTGCTGGAGGATTTCTTTAACAGAAAATCCTGGACCGGTACGCCCATTGTGGTCTCGGGAAACACGGACTGCTACCAGCCCATTGAACGGAAATTGCAAATCACCCGGCGATTACTGGAGGTTTTTCTGAAATACCGGAATCCGGTAAGCATTATCACAAAAAATGCGCTTATCCTACGCGATCTGGATATTCTACAGGAATTAAACCAAATGGATCTGGTTCATGTCAGCGTATCGCTTACCAGCCTGAACGAGCAATTGCGGCAATTGCTTGAACCGCGGACCGTAACAGCCGGTGGGCGCCTGAAAGTAATCACACAGCTCAGCGGAGCCGGAATACCCGTACGGGTGATGACTGCACCCATCATTCCCGCGTTGAACAGCGACGAAATCCCACGCCTGATCCAGGCCGCTGCGGAGGCGGGCGCCAGTGCGGCGGGTTATACCATGGTGCGCCTCAACGGGGCCATCACCCAACTGTTCGAGGACTGGGTACGAAAAAGTTTTCCGGACCGGGCGGAAAAAGTCCTGCATCTGATCCGGGAATGCCATGGCGGGCAATTAAGCGACAGCCGTTTCGGAACCCGGATGCGGGGAGAAGGCCACCTTGCCGAAATGGTCCGAAGGCTGTTCGATACGTCGGTAAGCCGGTATCTGAAGGACCGTTCCATGCGCCCCCTGAATACGCAACGGTTCCAGCGGCCGGGCGGTCAGCTTCCTCTGTTTTAGCATCGCGCCCAGGACGGGATCACTTTTGCAAACAAAGACGGTCTTTCGTCGGTTTCCTGCATAGTAATTCTTATTTTAGCCGCTTGCATGCTTGAAAAGATTAAATCCATCATCACGGAAAAATTTGGCAGGGAGGTCATTCTCGCCGAGGACACCGAAACCCTGCAACCCGGTCTTACGGTCGAAGCTTCGCGCATTGCGGAGATCTGCCGGGAGCTGCGGGATAACCCCGACACCTATTTTGATTTTCTTTCCTCCCTGAGCGGTGTGGATTACGGGCCTGAAAGCGGCGAATTCGGGGTGGTGTATCACCTGGCCTCCATTCCCTATAGAACGCTTTTTGTTTTGAAAGTACGGGTTCGGGGAACAAGGGATGTCAACGAACTTCCACCGGTGCCTTCGGTCTCGGAGGTGTGGCGGACGGCCGAGTGGCACGAGCGGGAAGCCTACGATCTGGTGGGCATCCGGTTTTCCGGGCATCCGGACCTGAGAAGGATTCTCCTGCCTGACGATTGGGAAGGCCATCCCCTGCGCAAGGATTACAAGACGGCTGAAAGCTATCAAGGGATTAAGATCGATTATTAAGAATCGCAGGATGACAACTCGCTACGAAACGCTTAAGAACAACCTGAAGACCGAAGAAATGGTGATCAACATGGGGCCTCAACACCCATCCACCCACGGCGTGCTGCGCCTGGAACTGATCACCAACGGAGAGGTTGTCAACGAGTGTATTCCCCATATTGGCTACCTGCATCGCTGTTTTGAAAAACACGCCGAAGCGCTCACTTATCCGCAGATCATTCCCTACACCGACCGCATGGACTACCTGGCATCCATGAATAACAACCATATTTTCGCAATGGGCGTGGAACGGATGCTTGGCATTGAAGACCGCATCCCGAAACGGGTGGAATACATCCGCGTGTTGGTGTCGGAAATGAACCGGATCGCCTCGCATCTGATCGCGGTCGGAACCTACGGAATAGACATTGGCGCCTTCACCCCTTTCCTTTGGTGTTTCCGCGACCGGGAACACATCATGAATTTGCTGGAATGGGCTTCCGGCGCGCGGATGCTTTACAACTACATCTGGGTGGGCGGCCTGTTTTACGATCTGCCGGTGGGCTTCGAGGAACGTTGCCGCGAGTTTGTCGACTATTTCAAACCCAAGCTGAACGAGCTGGATATCCTGCTCACCGATAATCAGATCTTTATTAACCGGACCGCGGGAATCGGGATTCTTCCGCTGGATGTAGCCATCAACTACGGCTGTTCGGGCCCCATGCTACGCGGCTCCGGACTAAAATGGGATCTCCGCCGCGTAGATAATTATTCGGTATATCCCGAAATCGAATTCGAGATCCCCTACGGGAAGGGTGAAATGGGCCAGGTCGGGGATTGCTGGGATCGGTTCAAGGTCCGCATTGACGAGATCAAGGAATCGGTCCGGATTATGGAGCAGTGCCTGGACCGTCTTCAAAAGGAGCTGAAACGCACCCCCGATTTCGACCCCAGGGCCCTGGCGCCCAAAAAATGCTTTCCCAAGCACATGGAATACTATATGCGTGGAGAAAGTCCCAAGGGGGAACTGGGCTTTTATTTTATCGGGCAGGAACGGAGCGAAATCCCCTTCCGCTGCAAGGCACGCGGGCCATCCTTCAATAACCTGTCGGTCATCTCCGAGATCACCCGGGGAGCGATGATTGCGGATGTGGTTGCGATCCTCGGTTCCATCGACATTGTGCTGGGTGAGGTAGACCGCTAATCCCTCCGCTTAGATTTTGCGGGCGGGATCGAATGCCTCCAGGTAATCGGCGATCCGGCGCAGGAAACTTCCACCCAGGACGCCATCAATTACCCGATGATCGTATGAGAGCGAGAGAAACATCATGTGCCGGATGGCAATCACATCCCCTTCTTCGGTCTCCAATACAGCGGGTTTCTTCCGGATCGCGCCCAAAGCCAGGATGGCTGCCTGTGGCTGATTAATGATCGGAGTGCCCATCACATTGCCAAACGTCCCTACATTGGTAACCGTAAAGGTACCTTCGCGAACCTCATCCGGCTGCAGATTATTCTCCCGGGCGCGGCGGGAAAGGTCATTTACCGCCTTGGCAAGCCCCACCAGACTCATCTGATCGGCATGACGGATGACTGGGACGATCAAGTTCCCCGATGGAAGCGCGGTGGCCATCCCGATGTTGATCTGTTTCCGCTTGATGATCTGGGTCCCGCTTACGGAAATATTCACCAGGGGATAATCCCGGATGGCTTTGGTCACCGCCTCGATAAAGACGGGTGTGTAGGTAATCTTTTCCCCTTCCTGTTTTTCAAATTCAGCTTTGATGTTTTCGCGCCAGCGCACGAGATTGGTTACATCGGCTTCCACAAAGGAGGTCACGTGCGGCGAGACTTGCTTGCTCAGGACCATGTGCTCGGCAATGAGACGGCGCATCCGGTCCATCTCGATAATTTCGTCTCCCGGCCCGGCGCTCACCTGGACTCCGGAGCCGCCCGCCGGATGTCCCGCCTTAGGCACAGCGGCTGAAATAGTTCCTGTTTTCCGTTGCTCGAGATAGGTCAGCAGGTCGGATTTGGTCAGACGTCCTTCCGCTCCGGTTCCCGGAATATTTTCCAGTTCGTCCATGCCGATGCCCTCGCTTTCGGCGATGCTGCGTACCAAGGGCGAATAAAACCTTCCGCTTTCACTTCGGGAGGGCACCCCCGGATCCGCGCTGGAGGCGGCTTCCAACTGATCCAGTCCGGGTATCGCCTCCGATCCAGGTATTGCCTCCGAGCCGAATATCGCCTCCGAAACAGCGTCCGGATTTTCCTCTTCTTCCTTTCCCTTCCTTGCTTTCCCGTTTTCCGCTTCGCTTATCGGATCGGCAGCTTCCCGGGCTGGAGGATCCTCTTGTCCGTTTCCTTCCACCTCCAGCACGGCTACCACCTCGCCAACCTGGACGACGTCGTTTTCCTTAAATAATTGTTCTATCAATTTACCCGCTACCGGGGTGGGAACTTCTGAATCTACTTTGTCGGTGGCGATCTCCAATACCGGTTCATCGGCTTCTATCGTTTCCCCTACCTCCTTAACCCACCGGATTACAGTAGCTTCGGCCACGCTTTCGCCCATTTTAGGCATCAACAGTTCATATCGTGCCATACCTTAATGTGTTTACTTCATACATGATTTGTGCCACAAAGCTATACATTTGCGCCAAAGTTCAAAGCAGCCTTCCGTCCAAAACATCCGGTTCAATCCGTTTCCCCGCTAAAATGAAACAGCATATCCAGCGCGGCAAGCGCCGTCCGTTCGATTAGCTGGGGGCGTTCCCCGCTGAAACTGAACTTTTCAGCCTGCAGCTGGTCCCGGCTGGCCACGGCGATCCAGACCGTCCCCACCGGCTTTTCCGGAGAGCCCCCTCCCGGCCCCATGATCCCGGAAACGGCAATCGCATAATCCCCTCCCAGCTTTTCCCGCGCTCCGGCAGCCATTTCACTTACGGTCTCCCGGCTGACAGCCCCAAAACGATCCAAGGTGGTTTGCCTGACCCCCAGCTGCCACGCCTTTACCTGGTTCGCATAAGCCACCACGCTGCCCAGAAAAACTTCCGATGCACCCGGTATTTGGGTCAGCAAATGGGCGATGTACCCTCCGGTACAGCTTTCTGCCGTAACCAGGGTATGTCCCTTGTCCTTCAGCCGGTTGAGAATAATTTCCGGAACCGGAATGTCCTGATGGGCAATCACGTATTCCCCCGCCAGGTCCGCAAGACGGGCAGTGAAGGCATCCAGTTCTGCTTCCAGTTCCCCTTCGCTCCTGCCGGGGGGATATTCCGATCCGTATGCACTCAAACGCAGACGGACCATTCCCGGCCGCGGCAGATAAGCCAGGTGGATATAGGGAGGAAGCGCAGTCTCTACCGGGGCGATCCGCTCGGCCAGAAAAGATTCCCCGATACCGGTTGTAACCAAGGTCCGATGGAGCACCGGCGACAATCGCTCCTGAAAATACCCCTTCAGCATGGGCAGGGCCTGTTCAATTACCAGGGCTTTCATTTCATAAGGCACTCCCGGAAGCGACACGTAAATCTTTCCTTCTCTTTCAAACCACATCCCCGGGGCGGTCCCCTGCTTATTCAGCAAAACCGTGCAGTTATCGGGTACTTCCGCCTGACGTATATTGCTTTCCAGCAGCGGACGGTTCGTTATCGAAAAGATACGCTTTACATTTTCAAGCGCCCCCGGATGCAACACGAGCTTCCCGCCAAAATAGCGGCTCAGGGTTTGCTTGGTTTTATCGTCGCGGGTGGGACCCAGTCCGCCGGTCATCAGCACGATATCGGCCCGAAGAGATGCTTCGTCCAGGGTCTGGATTAAAACAGCCGGGTCGTCCCCAATGGATGTAATCCGTCCCACCGAAACGCCGGCCTCGTTCAACCGCGAGGCCAGCCAGGCTGAATTGCTGTCCACGACCTGTCCAATGAGGATTTCATCGCCGATGGTAATGATCTCTGCTACCATAAAACCGTGGTATGCTATTGCGTATTAAAAGTTATAATAATTCCGCCGTTTGGTCAGTTTGAGATCCTGAAGCACGGCAGCGTTCACACGAAGGTCCATGCTGTAGCTCCGGTAAGACCCGAAGGGAATCCAGCTGAACGACAGCGCCCAGCAATGCAGGTCACGGAAGATCGACAAGCTGGTCGAACCTACTTCGTTCCGTTCAAAATCATAACTGGTCTGAAAACCGATCTTCCATTTCGGGGTCAGACTGAAATCCCCGTTCACGTCCAATGCCTGCGTGGTCCGCTTGACCGGCCCGGCCGATCCGGGCGCATAAGTACCGGGATTGGAAAAATTGAAACTGTATCCGAAACTCAGACTCCACAGCAGGTTAAAATCCACAAACGCTTCCGGATTGGGATCCACCAGGTAAAGTTGCTCCTGCATGGAGGGATCCAGCCCGGCCACCGGACTGATTGGCTGCCCGCTCGTATTCCCCTCCCCGCGTGAATTCAGGCTTCCCCGGACGGAAAAACTGAACCGGGTAAGGCGCGCCAGTTTATTGTTGTGTTTCAATAGGTAAATCGGCTCACGCTGTCCGTCAATGACCGCGTAGGGATCAAACGAGCCGTTGAAACTCATGCTGATCTTCTCAAATAAGGTGGTGGAACCCGAAAAATTGATATTGGAAAGGGGAAACAGTTTATCGGCAAAATTATATCCCCCGTTGATGCTCAGCCGGTCCAGCAATTTCACCTTTTTTTCACCGTCCTCTTCGCCGTCGGCCGTATCATTCTGCGCCCTCACTTTCATTTCAATAATGTTGTCGATGGAGAAGTTGAGCGACTTGGACACCCCCGCCGCGGGTCCTCCGTAAAGCGTTCCATCGAAGATCGAATACCGGGTACGTTCTCCCCGCTCGTTGACGTAATAACGGTAATATCCGTATTTTTCCTCCCCGAAATCGGGGCGATAGCTGAAGCCTATGCTGGGTGTGATCACATGCCGTATCGCTTTGATCTTTCCCTTTTTGAAATTGAGCATCCCGAAGATGCGTGTATTCATTCCCAGCGACAGGCTGTAGTCGCGGGAGGTCTGAAAACCGGAAACGGTATCGGTAACCAGTCTGTCCACACCCGGATCAAAGTATTTACGGAACGACTTGAAATACCAGCGTTCGTTGTAATTGAAGCTGGGGGACACAAAGAAATACTTGAACAGGTTAAACGAAGTGCTTACCGGAATGCTGTGCCGTATGCCGGTCTGCAGCTTGTCCAGGGTTTGCGGGGAGAACAGGATCGAGTCGCCCGTGGTTACCCGGTTGTCGGCCTGCATTGAATAGCTCATGCCAATGCGGTGATACCACTTCTGGGCTCCTACCCGGTTTTTGGAGTCAAAGGGCGTGATCCGCGAAACATTGAAGGAGAGGGTGGGCAAACCGATGCTCACCTGCCCGGTGGAAACGTCCTGGCTGTGATTCGCCGAGGCCGAAAGGCTGAAGGGTGAGTTCAGCCAGGTTTTCGAGTAATTGATCCCCGAGGCAAGCGTATTCCGGGCTTTGTCCTGTAAATTGAAATCCGTGGTATTTTGATAGTATTTGCTCGAACCCGCGTTTACGTTGGCACTGAAATTGGTGCCGGTGCCCCGGTTCGACTGACTATGACTCCAACGGATGTTGAACTGCTTGCCCAGGCTATAGCCGCCGGTGGCATCGTTGGGGAATTTCCTTCTTAGGTAATCGAAACTGAAATTCCCGTTAAAACGGTACCGCCAGGAATAGCGGGAAGATGCCCGAATTCCGTAACTGCCCAGGGAATACATTTCACCCAGTACCGACAGGTCGAAATGATCACTCAAGCCCAGATAATACCCGAAATTTTCGGCCGAAAATCCAAGGGAAGCATCCTCCCGGAGACTGGGAAAGATAATCCCGGAAGCACGCTTCTGCGTTTTCGGAAAGAAACCGAACGGCACCCCCACCGGCAATGGGATCCCCTCGATAAACAAGTTGGCCGGACCGGTGATGATCTGGTTTTCCTTCACTTTGGTTTTATAAAGCCGGATCCCGAAATGGGGATGACTGGGATTGTTGCAAGTGGTATAGATCCCGTCCTGGATGTAGGCCACCCGGTGCTCGTCCACTTTGCTCTTCCCGCCCCGGATAAACCCTTCCCCTTCGGCGGTTAAACTGTTCCAGGCAAATGCCCGCCGGGTGTCAAAATTGTATTTCAGGCTATCGGCCGTGATCTCCTGACCTGCCTGAACCATTTTGGGACGCCCGTAATACCGTCCCAAACTGTCGGTGAATCCCCGGGCGTAAATCTCTTTGGTCACGTTATTGATCCGGATGTATTCCGCGTTCAAGGTAATATCCAGGTATTCAATGTAGGCGTTTCCTCTTAGCACGGTGTATTTATCCTTCAGGTAATACGTAATGGACTGTTCTGCCTTGGAAATGATTTTGGCTTCCAGTCCCCCGGCCGTATCGGCCCGGACGCCGGTGTCGGCGGGCAACCCCAGCGTATCGGTGCTCAGGACCAGGGTATCGGTGCTGAGCTCCAGCGAGTCAGCGCCCAGCAGGAGCGAATCGGCAAGCACTTTCAGGCTTTCCGGCCTGCCTACCGTATCGGTGGGAGCTACCGTATCAGTGGGAGCTACCGTATCGTTTTGAATCACGGGATAACCACCCGGCGTGGTGGAGGCAGCCGGGAATGCGCTGCAGGTAGAAGGGATGGCGTGCATTTCCCCTGCCAAAAGGCAGACGGTTATTAACAGAAGTGGAAAAATGCAGCTTTTTTGTTCCAATGTATTCTTCGAATATTATTTTTGCGAGCCGGGCTTTTCTTAATCG
>JAJUHF010000040.1 GCA_029268045.1 Anseongella ginsenosidimutans | reverse complement strand
CGGGGGCACCGGCTGGAAGGCATCTGGCATTCGGGCTCGCCGATGGGCATGATCATCAACTCCCTCCGTGGGATTCACATTCTGGTGCCCCGGAATATGACCCAGGCTGCCGGTTTTTACAATACGCTGTTAAGAAGCGACGAACCCGCCTTGTTGATCGAAGCGTTGAACGGTTACCGGCTGAAGGAAAAAATGCCGGCCAATATCGGGGAATTCACTGTTCCGCTGGGGGTTCCCGAAGTGCTCCGGGAAGGCACCGATGTGACCGTTGTAACCTACGGCTCCTGCTGCCGCATCGCAGAGGAAGCCGCCGTATGGCTGGAAGAAACAGGTATTTCCGCGGAGATCATCGATGTGCAAACTTTATTGCCGTTTGACCGTCACAATACCATTGTCGATTCGCTCAAGAAGACCAACAAGGTGCTGTTCCTCGATGAAGATGTGCCGGGAGGGGCATCGGCTTTTATGATGCAGCAGGTGCTGGAGCAGCAGGGAGGCTACTTTCACCTCGATAGCGCGCCCCGGACCCTGACGGCAAAGGATCACCGGCCTCCGTATGGCTCGGATGGGGATTACTTTTCTAAGCCGAGTCCCGACGATGTATTTGAGGCGGTCTATTCGCTGATGCACGAAAGTTACCCAGCCCGATTCCCCGCGCTGGATTAAACGCGCGCGTTCCGGTTTTGAAGCCAGTGGTCCGCCAACACCAGCGCGGCCATGGCTTCCACGATGGGTACAGCCCGCGGAAGCACGCAAGGATCGTGGCGGCCTTTCCCTTTGACTTCTGCCCGCTGTCCTTCGCTATCAACCGAGGCCTGGGGGCGCATGATGGTGGCGATGGGCTTGAAGCCTACATTGAAATAAATGGTCTCGCCGTTGGAGATGCCTCCCTGTATTCCGCCTGAGCGGTTCGTTTTCGTGCGGATTTTCCCATTTTCGTTTTCAAACAGGTCGTTGTGCTCCGAACCACGCATGTAGGTGCCGTCAAATCCGGAACCATATTCAAAGCCATGGGCCGCGTTGATGCTTAGCATGGCTTTGGCCAGGTCGGCATGCAATTTATCAAAGACCGGTTCACCCAAGCCGGCTGGACAGCCTTCCACTACGCAGGTAACCACCCCGCCCACCGTATCGCCTTCCTTCCGGACCCGATCAATCAGTTCAATCATTTTTTGGGCCGTTTCCGGGTCGGGACAACGCACCAGATTGGATTCAGTCTGGCTTAGATCCAGTTGCTCATGTGATTTTACGACCTGGATATCCGCCACCCGGCTTACGTAGGCCTGGATCCGGATCCCGGCCGTTTCAAGCAGCATTTTGGCTATCGCCCCGGCCGCCACCCGCGCAGCGGTTTCACGCGCAGAAGACCGCCCGCCCCCTCGATGGTCCCGGATGCCGTATTTGCTGTCGTAGGTGAAGTCGGCATGCGAAGGCCGGTAAGCTGCACGGATGTGATCGTAGTCCTTCGACCGCTGGTCTTCGTTCGGGATCAGAAGCGAAATGGGCGTCCCTGTGCTTTTGCCTTCGTAAATGCCCGATAGTATCTGCACCGTGTCGCTTTCCTTGCGTTGGGTGGTGATGCGGGACTGGCCGGGCCGGCGCCGGTCAAGTTCTTTCTGGATGGAGTCCACCGCAATGTCCAGTCCCGCGGGGCAGCCATCAAGAATAACACCGATGGCTTTTCCGTGCGATTCCCCGTAGGTGGTAATCCTGAATAGCTTTCCGAATGTATTTCCTGCCATAATTAAGTTTACAATGTGCTCAGTTCAAATCCAAGTTTCCGCAGGTCATCCCAGAAACCCGGATAGGATTTGGCAACCACGTCCTTGTCCTCGATTTCAACGGGACCCATCCGGATGGCCAGCGGTGCAAGGGCCATGGCCATGCGGTGGTCGTCGTAGGTATGGATTAGCGGCGCGGATTCCGGGACCTGTACACGGGAGGCATCCAGTGTCCAGCGGTCGCCGGCTTCGTTCTCGATCAGATCTGCACCGAATTTACCCAGTTCATTTCGAAGGGCCGCTACCCGGTCGGTTTCCTTTATCTTGAGGCTTTCCAGGCCGGTAAAGGACGCGCTTCTCCGCAGGGCCGCGCAGCAGGATAGGACCGTTTGGGCCAGATCCGGACAATGGATGAAATCGATCTCTTGTCCTTGGTTCCCGGCTGCAGCCCGTCCTGCTTCCGGGTGGTTCCGGCTAAGTCGGATTCCGTCTCCTAAAAACGCGGTCTTTACGCCAAACTGAGTCATGATGGAGGAAATCGCCCGGTCGCCCTGCAGGCTATGCTCTTTCAGGTAGGGGAGTGTCAGCTCGACCTCCTCAGAAAGTGCAGCCATGGAATACCAATACGAAGCCCCGCTCCAATCCGGCTCAATGGTAAGGGTGGCAGCGCGGTAACGCTGGGGGGCAATGTGAATGGTATTGCCCCGCCACTCGTGCCGGACTTGCAGTTCGTCCATCATGGCCAGGGTCATCTCGATATAGGGGCGGGAGGCGACCTGCCCGGTGAGGTGGATGCGCAAGCCGTTGGGAAGCACCGGGGCGATCATCAGTAGCGCGGATATGTACTGACTGCTGATATTTCCCGGTACGGATACCTCTTCCGCGCGGTTAAGCTGCCGGCCGCTGATCTTCATGGGAGGGAATCCCTCCTTTTCCAGGTAGGTGATCTCTGCACCTAATTGACGCAGCGCGTCCACCAGTATGCCAATCGGCCGCTCCTTCATGCGCTGGCTGCCAGTCAGGGTCCATTCCCCCGGCGTGACGGCACAGAACGCCGTGAGGAAACGCATCGCGGTACCTGCCGGACCGACATCCAGTACCGGATTGCGTTCCCTGCCTTTCAGCAGCGAGTCCAGGGTGACCGTGTCGGCGGCTTCCGAGAGGTTTTTGATCGAAATGGGTTCTTCGCTCAGGGCCTGCATGATCAGCGCCCGGTTGCTTTCACTTTTCGATCCGGTAAGAACCACTTCCCCCCGAAGGCGGGTATCGGATTTTGAAACTAGGATATTCGGCATTTCCGGAAGAAGCTACGCTTGAACTGGTTTTTTGTTTAAAATTTCGGTCTGTTTACGGATGCTTTCGTTGTGAATCAATTCAAGCATCTTCTCGGTGAAATCTTTATCCAGTTTCAGGGCGGATGCATAATGGGTGCGTTTGCCTATGATCTCTTCCCACCGGCTTACCTGAAGAATGGTTACCTTGTTGTCTCTTTTGAATTCCCCGATCTTTTCGACGATCCGCATGCGTTCGGCAAGTTTCTGGATGATCGTATCGTCCAGTTCGTCGATTTCTTTCCGGAGAATTTCCAAGGTATTCTGGAATTCCTTATTGTCCGATTCGGCCTTGCGGAGCGTCAGGTTGTCGATAATGGTGCCCAGCGCATCGGGGGTTACCTGCTGCTTTGCGTCCGTCCAGGCCAGGTCCGGCGTCACATGGCTTTCAATCATCAGCCCCTGCATATCCAGATCAAGCGCGCGCTGGGAGATAAACGGGATCAGCTCCCTGTTTCCGCAGATATGGCTGGGGTCACAGATGACCGGAAGCTCCGGATACTGGGTCTTTAACGCGATGGCGACCTCGAACATGGGCTCGTTCCGGAAAGATGTCTTTTTGAAGGAGCTGAATCCGCGATGCACGGCGGCCAGTTTCCGGATGCCCGCTCTGTAGATCCGTTCAATGGCGCCGATCCAGAGTTGCAGATCCGGGTTAACCGGGTTTTTTACTAAAACGGGGATATCCACACCCTTCAATGCGTCGGCTACTTCCTGAACCGAGAAAGGGTTTACGGTCGTGCGGGCGCCAATCCAGAGAATATCCACCCCGGCTTTGAGGGCTTCTTCGGCATGACGGGCGGTCGCTACCTCCACCGTCACAGGCAAACCGGTTTCCTCCCTTGCCTGCATAAGCCATTTCAATCCTTCCGAACCGATGCCTTCAAATTCACCGGGACGTGTTCTGGGCTTCCAGATACCCGCCCGCAGTACGCTCACCTTGTTGAGTGCTTTTAACTGTCGGGCTGTAGTCAATAATTGTTCTTCCGTTTCCGCGCTGCACGGACCGGCAATTACCAGGGGCTGGGTTACTCCCGGTAACCATTCATTCATGGGGACGAGCTCTAAATGCTTCATTTCGCTGTTATTTATTAATTCTTAATGCTGTTTACTTTCTCGAATCGTTGCTTCTGTATTCACCCATTACCGATAAGTTATGGGTGAGTTTGAGGATCTTGCGAAGCGAAAGTTCGTACGCTTCGGGTTCGGTCCATTCCAGGTCGCAGTAAAAATTATATTCATTGGGTTTTCCAAGGACCGGCATGGATTGTATTTTACTCAGGTTGATCTTGTACTGTGCAAAGGTGGTAAGCACTTTGGCGAGTGATCCGGGTTTGTTGTTGACACGGAAACAAATGGATGCTTTATCCGTATTCTTGACGTCTTCGTATTCCCTCGCGATAACCAAAAAGCGGGTATAATTTTTCTTATTCGATTCAATCCGCCGCTCCATCACCTCCAGGCCGTATGCCTTGGCGGCCGTGAGGTTGGCGATGGCCACCGTATCCTTTAATTGCAGGTCCTGTATTTCCTTGGCGCAGGCTGCCGTATCGCTTTTTTCCAGGATGGTGATTCCCTGCAGATCCTGCAGGAACTCCTCGCATTGCCGTATCGCGATCGGGTGGGACTGGACGAATTTGACCTCCTCAAAGCGGACTCCCGGCAGCGCCAGCAAATGGAGCTGGATAGGCAGGAATATTTCGCCAATGATCGGGAAATTATAATCCTGCAGCAGGGAATAATTGGGCAAAAGACTTCCCGCAATGGAGTTTTCGATCGCCATCACGATGTAGTCTGCTTTTTCATGCTTCATTTCCTCGAACATCCTTTTGAAGGTCATGCATTCCACGGTGTTGATATTTTCACCGAAATAGGCGCGTGCCGCTTCGTCGTGGAAGGAAGCCCGTATGCCCTGTATTGCTATGGTAGGTCTTTTCGCCATTATTTTTTACAAAAAAAAATCCCGAGCTACTCACTCGGGACTTCCAGTATTCTTGTTCAAACGTACCAGTTCTACAACAAGTCCCGATGGGGCTTATTAAAAAAGTAAAAGTAAAACCGGTTGTTTGAAATCAGTGTCATAATGTCGGCAAATATAACCGATGGGTTTTAAAAAACCAAACTCTTTTTCAAAGTTGCTTCTTTTTCAGCAATCCGTTGTAATACTGGAATGCCTCCCGGATCAGCTCATCGGTACAGGTCTGGTTGATCGTGTATTGTCCGATCGCCGTCAACAGCGTGAAATTAATGGCTCCCTTTTCGTTCTTTTTATCCTTCCGCATGAAGCCGGCAAGTTCATCAAACGCGTCTTCGGGCACCGGGTAGTGCGGATAATAGGCCAGCAGGAAATCCTGGATATCGATCAGAGCGCTTTCTTCCAGACCGGTCTGGCGGTAGGAAAGCCAGGCTTCGCATAGCATTCCAATGGCAATGGCTTCTCCGTGGAGGAGGGGATCTTGGTCATGCGCGAGGGAATAACTTTCCACGGCATGGCCAATGGTATGTCCGAAATTTAAGGACTTGCGGATATTACGCTCCTTTGGGTCTTCCAATACGATCCGGTTTTTGATGTTTACCGAACGGAAGATCATCGCATTGTCAATGCTGCCCAAGGCGTTGCTCTGGAGGTCGAAATAATATTGCCGGTCGCAGATCAGGCCGTGTTTGATCATTTCGGCAAAGCCCGATAAAAGTTCCCGCTGGGGAAGGGTATACAAAAAATCGGTATCGATGAAGACGGCCTCCGGATTGGTAAAAGTGCCGATGATGTTTTTGACGTGATCGATATCAATCCCGGTTTTCCCTCCCACCGATGCGTCCACCTGGGAGAGAAGGGTGGTGGGCACCTGGATGAAATCAATTCCTCGCTTATAGGTAGAGGCTGCAAAACTTCCCATGTCCGTCACCATCCCTCCGCCCAAATTGATCAGCAGGCTGTCTCTGCCGGCGCCGAAATCCATGAGCATTTTCCAGATTCCCACGCAGTAGTCAATGTTCTTATGGGCTTCTCCCGCGTCTACTTCGATGATGTCGTATTCTTTTAAGGAAGGAAGGTTTTCGGTGAATTTGGGCAGGCATTTCTCCGAGGTGTTGGTGTCGACCAGGATAAAAGTTTTGGCGTAACTGCGTTCCGTCAGAAACTCCTCCAGGCGGGTGTAAATCGTTCCAACATATACATTGTATCCGTCGCTATTGATAATGAAGGTTTGCATGGGGACAAAGGTATAGTTTTTGTAATTTATAAAATCACATATTAATCCATGGGTTTATGAAGAAGTCGTATAGCCTTTACACCGTTCTTTTCCTGCTCCTTATTGTCACGCTTCCGGGATGTGATATCGTAGTGGGGATCTTTAAGGCAGGGGTCTGGGTTGGCGTGATCCTGGTCATCGCCGTCCTGGTATTGATCATTTGGCTGATCAGGAAGTTGTTCCGCTGAGTTGGCCGTAAAGGTCGAACTCCTCGGCTTCAGTGATCAGCACTTGGCAGAAATTACCAATCGGGGCGTATTGTCCGGCGGCGCTGATCAATACTTCATTGTCCACTTCGGGAGAATCGAATTCGGTCCGGCCAACAAAGTAATCGCCTTCCTTCTTATCGATCAGGACCTTGAATATTTGGCCTTTTTTCTCCTGGTTGAGTTCGTAGGAGATACCTTGCTGAAGGGCCATCACTTCTTCGAGCCGTTGCTCTTTAACTTCTTCCGGGACGTCATTGACGAGCGTGCCCGCGTGGGTGTTCTCTTCGTGGGAATAGGTAAATACACCCAGCCGGTCGAAGCGGGTTTCTTCCACGAAGCGAAGCAGTTCCTCGTGATCCCGGGCTGTTTCTCCCGGATAACCGCTAATGAGGGTTGTTCGCAGGGCTATTCCCGGTACCCGCTCCCGGATGGTGTCGATCAACCGCAGGGTTTTCTCGCGGGTAATGCCGCGCCGCATGGATTTCAGCATGGGGTCGCTGATGTGCTGAAGGGGCATGTCCAGGTAGTTGCAGATGTTTTCCCGCTCCCGCATTACGTCCAGGATCTCCAGGGGGAATCCGGAAGGGTAGGCGTACTGAAGCCGGATCCATTCAATGCCTTCCACGTCTGAAAGGCGTTCAAGCAGCTGGGGCAGGGTGCGCTTCCCGTGCAGGTCCAGTCCATAATAGGTGAGGTCCTGGGCAATCAGTACCAGTTCCCGGGTGCCCCGCCGGGCCAGTTTTTCCGCCTCTTTCACCAATTGGTCCATGGGCTTTGAAACGTGTCTGCCCCGCATCAGCGGAATTGCGCAGAAAGAACATGGCCGGTCGCATCCTTCGGAAATCTTAAAAAACGCAGAATGGGTAGGGGTGGTGAGCAGCCGCTCGCCGATGAGTTCATGCCGGTAGTCTGCGCCCAGGGTTTTCAGCAGGCGAACCATCTCGTTGGATCCGAAATATTCATCCACCGTGGGAATTTCCCGGCGCAATTCAGGCTTGTACCGTTCCGAAAGACAGCCTGTCACGTACAGTTTCCCGATCTTGCCTTCTTCCTTCAGCTGGTTGTACCGGAGAATGGTGTCGATGGATTCCTGTTTGGCATTGTCGATAAAACCGCAGGTGTTGATTACCACCACGTCGTCCCGGCGGTTCCGGCTGTCCTCGTGGGCAACCTCGATATCGTTTCCACGAAGCTGACCCATGAGTACCTCCGAATCGACCAGATTCTTGGAGCACCCGAGTGTGATCACGTTCACACGTGGTTTTTCCTTATATAATGCCTTGGTATGCATTTAGTTTTCTTTGAAAAGGCTGTCCACGAAGGCCACCCGGTCAAAAAGCTGCAGGTGTTCTTTCCCTTCCCCAACGCCAATGTATTTGACCGGAATTTTGAACTGATCCGAAATGCCGATCACCACCCCGCCCTTGGCGGTTCCGTCCAGCTTGGTAAGGGCGAGCGCATTCACTTCGGTAGCGGCGGTAAATTGCCTGCATTGCTCAATGGCATTCTGACCGGTGGAGGCGTCCAGCACCAGGAGCACTTCGTGGGGAGCCCCGGGAACCACTTTATTCATCACGGAGCGGATCTTGGTGAGTTCATTCATCAGGCCCACTTTATTGTGCAGGCGGCCCGCTGTATCGATAATGGCAATGTCTTCCTGGTTGGCTACCGCCGACCGGAGGGTATCGTAGGCTACCGAGGCGGGATCCGAACCCATTTTTTGGGAGACTACCCGGGCATTGGCCCGCTCGCCCCAGACGTGGATCTGTTCAACGGCTGCGGCACGGAACGTATCGGCTGCCCCCAATACCACCTTTTTCCCGGCCTGGCCGAATTTGTAAGCCAGTTTGCCGATCGTGGTGGTCTTTCCCACGCCGTTGACGCCAACCACCATGATCACATACGGCCGGATGTCTTCCGAATAACTGTCGGCAAAGTCTGCGGAATTGTTCTCTGCCAGCAGCGCGGCGATTTCTTCCCGTAAAATGGCATTGAGCTCCGCCGTATTCAGGTATTTATCCCGGGCAACCCGTTCCTCGAGACGTTCGATGATCTTCAGGGTGGTGGCCACTCCGACATCGGAGGTAACAAGCAATTCCTCCAGGTCGTCAAGCACCTGGTCATCTACCCGGGATTTACCGGCCACCATTTTGGAGAGGCGGCCGAACATGCTGTCCTTGGTCTTTTCCAGTCCTTTATCCAGCGCCTGGGACTCCGCCTGTGTTTCGGCGGGTTTCCTGCTTCTAAAAAGATCGAACAAGCCCATTCTTCCAAATTTATTATAACAGAAAAGCTCCTTCCGCATCCGAAAGAAGCTTTCCTGGTGTCGGGTTTATGCGACACAAGAATCTTAGATCCGCTTTATTTTTCCGCGCCTTCTTCGGCCTGGGTTTCCACCAGTTCTTTTGCCACCTCAAATGCTTCCCGGATTTTATCATCGTGAGCGATAATCTCCTTGAAGGTATAGGCGCCGGTTTTAGGGGAACGTACCGAGGTGATTACCTTGGAGAATTCTTTTCCTTTCCCCGATTTAAGCGTTGCAACCGTTTTCTTTGCCATTACTTGATTTCTTTATGAACAGTTACCTTTCTGAGCACCGGATTGAATTTTTTCAATTCCAGCCGTTCAGGTGTGTTTTTCTTGTTTTTTGTTGTGATATATCGTGAGGCGCCGGGCAATCCGCTTGCTCTGTGCTCGGTGCACTCAAGAATTACCTGTACCCTGTTCCCTTTCTTTGCCATCTTATATTCTTCCTTTTTTTACAAAATTGTTAAGGCAGGCGCTGATCCCTTTTTTATTAATGGTCTTCAGGGCCGAAGCGGAAACCTTCAGGGTGATCCACTTGTCTTCCTCCGGAATGTAAAATTTCTTTACCTGTAGATTGGGGTAGAACCTGCGTTTGGTTTTCGCGTTCGAATTGGAAACGCTGTACCCGTTCATCGCCTTCTTACCTGTTAAATCACAAACTCTTGACATGACTCTGATTTTATTCCAACCCCGCGCTGCACGGACACTAAATAGCACCTGAATCGCGAGTTGGGCTGCAAATATAGGGAAAAAAATTTTTAATTCTTCAAATCTTCAAATTATATTTATCGGCTAACTAAACACAATATGACTGAAACAAACACGGAAGAAAACACACTACCTGAAAAACGTAAAATCTGGCAGGTGATCACCGCCTCCTCCGTGGGCACACTCATCGAATGGTACGATTTTTACATATTTGGAAGTTTGGCCACCATACTCGCCACCAAGTTCTTTCCCGAAGAGAACCCCACAGCCGGATTTCTTTCCACCCTGGCGCTTTTCGCGGTAGGTTTTGTGGTCCGGCCTTTCGGAGCGATCGTTTTTGGGCGGTTGGGTGATTTGGTAGGCCGGAAATTCACCTTTTTACTTACCCTTCTTTTAATGGGCGGCTCCACGTTCCTGATCGGGCTGGTGCCTTCCTACGATACCATCGGGATCTGGGCGCCAGCGATCGTCTGTCTTCTGCGCCTGGCACAAGGGCTTGCCCTGGGCGGGGAATACGGCGGGGCTGCAACGTATGTGGCTGAACACAGTCCGGACAGCAAACGCGGATATTATACGAGTTGGATACAGACGACAGCCAGCCTCGGGTTATTCGTTTCCCTGGGAGTGATCCTGGGTACGCGGTACTCCATGACATCCGGACAATTCGATGAGTGGGGGTGGAGAATTCCGTTCCTGTTATCGATCATCCTGGTCATCGTGTCCTATTTTATCCGGATCCGGCTAAAAGAGTCCCCCCTTTTTGCCAAACTGAAAGCCGAGGGAAAGACCGCGGTGAATCCCATCCGGGAAAGCTTCGGAAAAAAGGAAAACCTGCGGCTGGTATTGCTTGCGCTCTTTGGCGCCACGGCGGGGCAGGGAGTGGTTTGGTATACCGGCCAATTTTATGCGCTGTCGTTCATGCAGAAATCCCTGAATATTGAATTTGTGCAGTCGAGTACCGTCATTGTGATTGCGCTGCTATTCGGAACGCCCTTATTTATTCTTTTTGGACGGCTTTCGGACAAAATCGGCCGGAAACCGATCATGATGATCGGCCTGATCGCCGCCAGTATTTTATATTATCCCCTGTATAAGGGCATGCACTCGGTTTCCCTGAGCCAGGCGGCCGGTTTGGCGGAAGAGGGGAACGTGCTGCTTTCAACGGCGGGAATCTGGATGATGGCGGCCCTGGTATTTGTACAGGTGGTTTTGGTAACCATGGTCTACGGTCCCATCGCGGCGTTCCTGGTGGAATTGTTCCCTACCAAGATCCGGTACACCTCCATGTCGCTTCCCTACCATATCGGCAACGGGATTTTTGGGGGGCTAACTCCCTTTATCGCCGCTTCCGTGGTGGCGGCGACCGGGAACATTTACGCGGGTTTGATTTACCCGATCGCGGTCGCGGCCATCTCCTTTATTATCGGCATGGTGTATTTACGGGAAACGCGGCATAACCGGTTACACGACTAGTGGAGCCGATTGCTTCGGGGCTTTAGAAAACGGGTAGGATTTCCTAACTTGTGAGCCTATAACCCAAAAATCATGAATTATCAGATAAAAACATTCGAAGAATACGAAGAGGCGTACCGGAAAAGCGTCGATGACCCGGAAGGGTTTTGGGCGGAAGTAGCGGAGAACTTTCACTGGCGGAAGAAGTGGGATAAGGTACTGGAATGGAATTTTGAGGAGCCGGATATCAAATGGTTCCAGGGCGGGAAGCTGAATATCACTGAGAATTGCCTTGACCGGCATCTGGAGACCCAGGGGAATACCCTGGCGCTTATCTGGGAGCCCAACGATCCGAAAGAGCCGGCCGTAAAGATCACCTACCGGGAATTGCATGAAAAGGTTTGCCGGTTTGCCAACGTGCTGAAGAAGCACGGCGCCAAGAAGGGGGACCGGATCTGTATTTATCTGCCCATGGTACCCGAACTGGCCGTGGCCGTGCTGGCCTGTGCCCGCATCGGCGCAATCCATTCGGTGGTCTTCGGAGGTTTTTCCGCCCGCTCCATTGCCGAACGGATCCAGGATGCCCAGTGCAGTCTGGTAATCACGGCCGACGGAAGTTTCCGGGGAAGCAAGACGATCCCGCTTAAAGAAACGATCGACGATGCCTTGGAACAATGCCCTTCGGTAAACAGCGTGCTTGTGCTTACCCGGACCCGCACGCCGGTGTACATGCAGCGGGGAAGGGATTATTGGCTTCAGGAAGAACTAAAAAGTGTGGACGCCGATTGTCCTGCGGAAGAAATGGATGCGGAGGACATGCTTTTCATCCTTTACACCTCGGGTTCTACCGGAAAGCCGAAAGGGGTAGTTCACACCTGCGGCGGCTACATGGTTTATGCCGCCTATACGTTCGCCAATGTATTTCAGTACGCCCAGCCTGAGATTCACTTCTGTACCGCCGATATCGGTTGGATCACCGGGCATACCTACATCGTGTACGGACCGCTGGCCTGCGGAGCCACCTCGGTCATGTTCGAAGGGATTCCGAATTACCCGGATGCGGGACGTCTCTGGGACATCGTGGACAAATACCGGGTCAACATTCTGTATACCGCGCCCACCGCCATCCGTTCTTTGATGCAGTCGGGAATGAAGTTCCTGGAAGGCAAAGACCTTTCTTCACTGACCAAGCTGGGCAGCGTGGGAGAGCCCATCAACGAGGAGGCCTGGTACTGGTTTTATGAAAACGTCGGGAAAGGGAAGTGTCCGATCGTGGACACCTGGTGGCAGACCGAAAACGGCGGGATCATGATCTCTCCGCTTGCGGGGATCACCAAAACCAAACCCAGTTACGCAACCCTTCCGCTGCCGGGGGTTCAACCGGTTCTTTTGGACGAAAACGGAAAGGAGCTTACCGGCAACGGGGTATCGGGCAATCTTTGCATCCGATTTCCCTGGCCGGGAATTATCCGGACCACCTACGGAGATCACGAACGCTGCCGCTTAAATTACTTTGACACCTATAAAGGAATGTATTTTACGGGCGATGGATGCCTGCGGGATAAGGACGGGTATTACCGGATCACCGGCCGCGTGGACGACGTCATCAACGTATCCGGGCACCGGATCGGCACCGCGGAGGTGGAGAACGCCATTAATATGCATACGGGTGTTGTGGAGTCGGCCGTGGTGGGCTACCCGCACGATATCAAGGGGCAGGGTATTTATGCGTACGTGATCACCGAAAAAGTATTGGAGGACGAGGAGGAAGCCAGAAAAGGGATTTCGGCCACCGTTGCCCGGCTCATTGGTCCCATCGCGAAGCCGGACAAGATCCAGTTTGTACGGGGTTTGCCGAAAACACGTTCCGGAAAAATCATGCGACGGATCCTTCGAAAAATAGCAGAAGGCGACAGCGCCAACCTCGGCGATACGAGCGCGTTGCTGGATCCGCCCATTGTGGACGAGATCAAAAAAGGCGCGTTGCATTCCTGAGGCGGGGAAATAAAACTGCATGAAAATCTTTATCACAGGAGCTACCGGATTCATCGGTAAACACCTTGCTTTGCGTCTGGTGGCGGAAGGTCACCGGGTGCAAGCCTTGGCGCGACCCTCGGCCGACACCGCCGAACTGCGCCGGGCAGGCGTTAAGGTGTTTCCCGGAGATCTGCTCGATCCGCATAGCATCCTGGAGGCGATGCGGGACTGCCGGCAGGTTTACCACCTGGCGGGCTTCGCCCGTGCCTGGCATAAACAGCGTGCGACTTTTCACCGGATCAATGCGATCGGTACAAAGCATGTGCTGGACGCGGCCTCCCGGCTGGGCGTGGTTAAAACCGTGGCCGTTTCAACCGCCGGCGTACTGCCTCCTGCCCGGGACGGGAATCCCGTTACCGAAACGGCTATGCGTCGTCCCGAACTTTATACCGAATACGAGCGCACAAAAAACGAAGGCGAAGAAATTGCGGCGAAATATGCGTCAAGGGGCCTGCCCGTCGTTATTATCTATCCAACGAAAGTTTTTGGGCCCGGTCCGGTAGATGAAAGTAATTCAGCTACGCTGATGATCCGGAACTACCTGAGAGGAACCTGGAAGATCATACCCGGCAACGGCAAAGGCATCATGGACTATGTGTATGTGGAGGACGTCGCGGAAGGAATCCGGCTTGCCATGGAAAAAGGTCGGCCCGGGGAGCGCTATTTATTGGGTGGTGAGAACGTGAGCTACGAACGCTTCTTCGAGGTGGTTTCCCGGCATGCCTCCTCGCCTCATCGCCTGTTCAAATTGCCGGTTCCCTTAATTATGGGTGTGGCGCTGTTCGAGGCGGCCAAAGCCCGAATCCTGGGGCTGAAACCGCTGATCACGCCGGAATGGGTACGGAAAATTCCCCATAACTGGTCCAAAAACTCTGAAAAAGCAAAGCAGGAACTGGGGTATCAGGCCAGATCATTTGACGACGCGGTGGCGTTGACAGTTGCCTGGCTCCAGCAAAGCGGACAAGTATGAAAAGTGAACCGGTCTTCACCTTGATAACCGGCGCAAGCATGGGCATCGGAAAGGCGCTCGCGGAAGAATGCGCCCGCAGAGGCATGAACCTGTTGCTGGTGGCTTTGCCCGGCAAAGAACTTGATGAGCTCTCGGCCACGCTTCGTCAACGCTACCAGGTGGAGGTCCATGCCTTGGGACTTGATATGCTTGAAAAGACAGCTTCCGGGCAGGTTTACCAATGGTGTGTTGACCGGGATTTTTCGGTCGATAAGCTGATCAATAACATTGGCGTTGGCGGAAGAAGCGACTTTGAAACCTGTCGGGTTACGGACCTGGAAGCCATGCTGACACTCAATGTTCAGATTGCTACCGTACTTACCCAGTTATTTGTGGAGCTGCTGAAGAAACAGCGCCGGTCCTACATATTGAATGTCGGTAGCGCGGCAGGCTTTTTTCACATCCCCCACAAAGCCGTTTATTCCGCTACCAAAGCCTACCTCTACTCGCTTACCCGTTCACTGCGTTCCGAACTGAAGCCGCTTGGGATCCACGTGGCCCTGCTTGCCCCGGGCGGCGCCCATAACCGGCAGGATCCGGTAGTGCACCGGAAAGTGAACGGGTGGCTTCACCGGAATATCCATCACAGCACCGAACACATTGCCCGTACGGCCTTAAACGGGCTGTTAAAGGGTAAGCGGGTCATTGTTCCCGGGACGCTCCCCAAGATCTATATTGGTCTCAGCGGTGTGTTCCCTCCGTCCTGGGTGGATGTCGTCGTAGACAGGTTGTTCAAAAATACGCGCTGAAAAGAACGTTTGCCGTTCGCGTCCGATTATTTATCTTAGATGCGATCAAAAACTCTGTATGGAAATAGCGCTTGTACTGATCCTCCTGGCCGCGGCAATTGTCCTATTTTCCTTTGAGGCATTGTCTGTGGACATCGTCACCTTGCTCATCCTGTTCCTACTTATTATTACCGGGGTGATCACCGTAGAGGAAGCCTATACCGGTTTCGGGAGCGATTTCATCATCATGCTTGCCGCTATTTTTGTCATTGGCTCCGCCATCGAAGAAAACGGGATTTTGGAGTTGCTTGGGCGGGAAGCAGTCAGAAGGCTGGGCCGGAATGTGTTTGTGCTAACCGCCGGTATCATGGGGATCGCCATTGTGCTGTCGGCTTTTATGAACAACACCACCCTGACCGCACTGCTCATAGCTCCGGTAATGTCCATTAGCCGGTACATCAAGGTGAACCCTTCCAAATTGCTCATGCCGCTGGCTTTTGCCTCCCTGCTGGGCGGGACCTGTACGCTCATCGGTACTTCCACCAACGTGGCCGGAGCGGCATACATGGCCAGCATCGGCCTGGTACCCATTTCCATGTTCGAATTGCTTCCGCTCGGAGTCACTCTGGCGGTGGCCGGAATTATTTACATGTTGTTTATCGGACGTCACATGATTCCCGAAAGGGGCAGGGGACGGCTTTCCGAATTACCCGAGCGGCCGTATCTGAGCGAGGTGCGGATTCTGCCCGGATCGCCCATGATCGGCCAATCCGTCTATAAATCGGATCTGTACCGGATGGAATTCAAAATCCACCGGATCGTTAGAAAAAGGGCGAAAATCAAAATAGATGCTTCGGTTTATCTTCAGGAAGGGGATATTCTTTTTGTGGAGGGGAATGCCAGGAAATTATTGAAGCTGAAAGACAAGGAAGGCATCGAGATCGTGGGGGATACGCTGGTGAGCAAGACGAAAAGCCGGGATCGGGACCAGCACATCGCCGAGGTGCTGATCAACAAGAATTCCAGGCTTATCAATCAAACGTTGCGGACAAACGAATTTCAGCGTCGCTGGGGATTGATCGGGCTGGCGCTTCACCGGCCGGGAAAGAAAGACATCATGGAACTGAAAAATATTCCCCTGCAGATCGGGGATATTTTGCTGGTTCAGGGGAGGACCGAAGACATCAATTACCTGGCAAAATCCAATAATCTGATCGTGGTGGGGGAAATGCGTCACAAGGTCAACGCCACCCGAAGAGGATGGATCACCTTTGGCCTGTTCATTCTGGCGATCATTCTGGGATCGTCGGGTATCCTGCCCATCAGCGCCGCCTTCATGATGACCGCTGTGATGGCCGTTTTGATCCGGGCCATCGACACGCAGACGGCCTACCGCTCCATCGATTGGCGTTTACTGGTGCTGATCGGCGGAATGACGGCCTTTGGCGTAGCCATGGAAAATTCGGGTGCGGACGTCTTTCTTGCCGAATTGATTGCGAATTTGTTCGCGTCCGCCGGCCCGCTCTGGGTGATGGCCAGCTTTATGGTGCTGACTGTCATTTTAACCCAGCCCATGTCCAACGCCGCGGCGGCCCTGGTGGTCTTGCCGGTAGCGATTCAGACCGCCCAGGTGATGGATGCCAACCCAAGGAGTTTCGCCATTTCGATTATCGTTTCCGCATCCATTTCCATGATTACCCCCTTTGAGCCCTCGTGCATCTTGGTCTACGGCCCCGGAAACTATAAATTCCTCGACTTTGTCCGGGTGGGCGGGTTGCTGACCGTTTTGCTACTTGTCATTATTGTGCTGCTAGTTCCGGTATTCTGGCCCCTGTGAGTGGCAGGGCCTAAAAAAAGCGGTTCCCCTTGTTCAGCTCCGTGCGGTACCGGGCCAGTACCTTCATGCGGGAGACGAATCCGATAAATCGGTCGTCCTGCACGACGGGGAGATACCAAGAGTTGACCCGGTCGAATTTTTCCAGCACGGAAGAAGCCGATTCCTGGAGACTTACCGTTTCTTCCGGCGCCTGACATAAGTCCCGCACTAAAACGGAGTCGTACTGGGCCGCGTCATAAAGCCTTTTCCGTATGTCGTTGAGTTTGACGATGCCTTCAAAGCGCCCTTCTTCCGAATTGACCGGAATCACGTCCCGGTTGGTCGTGGCGGAAAGTTCGGAAAGTTTCCGCAGGGTGTCATCCGGTCGGACGTCCGCGACGTTCCGTTCCACCAGTTCGTATGCCGATACATTATTGAGTACCATCCCTTCGGTTTGCAGCAACCCGCGGTCGATTTTCCGGATTCCCGATTTGGAACCTTTGCTTTCGGTGGTATACTTCAAAAAGTAGGATGTCGCGCAGACGAACATCAGGGGTACAAACAATTCGTAACTCTGGGTAATGTCCGCAATCAGAAAGATCGCGGTAACCGGCGCGTTCATTACACAGGCGAAGGTGGCCGCCATTCCCAGGTAAATATAGGTGACCGGGCTGACCACCATGTCGGCGCCCGGAGCGTACAGGAAAATGACTTTGTAAAAGAAATAGCCCAGGAATCCACCGGTGATGATGGATGGGGCGAAATAGCCCCCTTCACCGCCTGAATTAACACTCAATCCGGTACTGAGCGGCTTGGCCAGGGTCAGCAGAAAGAAGAATACCAGGTCGGTAACATGGGTGTGGGGAATGTTGCTGAAGATCGAATTCGAAAAGACCTCGCTTTCGTTGGCCCGGAGCAATGCATTGATGCTGATGTAGCCTTCCCCGTACATGGGCGGAAAGAGAAAAATCACCGTACCCAGAATTAGACCTCCCGTGACGGCCCGCAGATAGTCGTTTTTAATCCGGGAGAGGTAACGGTAGCAGAACCGGTAGGTTTTATGGAGAAACCGGGCTGCCAGCATGCCGGCGATTCCAAGGGCCAATACGAATGGAAGTTGGTCGTAGGTGAAGTCGGGAATGGGGGCTTCAAAGCGAAGCTGATCGCCCATAAATACTTCAAACAGCACCTTGCCGAATACCGCTGAAATCAACAGCGGGATCAGCAGGGTGGGGGTGAACGCGGGCAACACCGTTTCCAGCGCGAAAAGGAAGCCGCCTACCGGCGCGTTATATACTGCCGATATGCCGCCTGCAATTCCGCAGCCGATCATCAGCGTCCGTTGCTTGTAACCCAGACCAAGAAACTGTCCGGTATTGGAACCGATGGCGGACCCGGTGGTGATAATGGCTGCCTCGACCCCCGAACTACCCCCAAAACCAATGGACAGTCCGGTGGTGATGAACTTGGAATACATCAGCCGGAAATTGATGATCGCGCCGTTGTTCTTGATCGCTTCCATTACATGGCTGGTTCCCCGGAAATTCACCGTTTTATAAAAAATGTTCCGGTTCAGGAAAACCACCAGGACCAGCCCGATCATGGGGATGATGAAATACAGAATGCCCGGAAAAAACCGGATCGCGTATTCTTCCACATAGGAGATGATCGTCTTGATCAGAATGGCAGCAAGCCCCACGGTGACTCCTACCAGCGCGCTCAACACCAGGGGCGTGACCCGGCTGTCGCGCTGCCGTTTCCGCCACCTGAGGAACATCAGTTGAAATTTGCCGGGTTTGTACATATGCTGTCGTCTCGTCTTGCTGTTAGGATAAAAATACTAATTATCGGGAGAGATGGACGCTTTATTTTCGAGGTAAGGGACAGATGTTTAACTTAGCGCGTTATGAAAAACGAAAAACCGGTCATTCTTGTCACCAATGACGATGGCATCACCGCGCCGGGTATCCGGACCCTGATGAACGTCATGAAGGACCTTGGACACGTGGTGGTGGTTGCTCCTGACAGTCCGCAATCGGGCATGGGCCACGCCGTCACCATCGCAAAACCGCTTCGGCTCGACAAAGTGGAGATCTACGAGGGTTTCGAAATGTACCAGAGCTCCGGTACGCCGGTGGATTGCGTCAAACTGGCTGTAAACAAGGTGCTGCACAGAAAACCCGATCTGTGTGTATCGGGAATCAATCATGGGGCCAATTCGTCCATTAATGTGATCTATTCCGGTACCATGTCCGCGGCGGTTGAAGGAGCGATCGAATCCATTCCCTCCATCGGTTTTTCACTTTGTGATTACAGCCAGCATGCCGACTTTTCTCCCTGCGAGCCCTACGTAAAGAGCATTGTGAAAGCGGTATTGAAACACGGACTGCCCAAGGGGTCGCTGTTGAATGTCAACTTTCCGAAGGTTCCCGAGTTCAAGGGCTTGAAAATTTGCCGGCAGGCCGTCGCCAAGTACGAAGAGGAATTTGATGAACGGGTGGATCCGCACGGAAGAAAATATTACTGGATGACCGGAAAATTCGCCTTGTACGACAAAGGGGAAGATACCGATGAATGGGCGCTGGAAAACGGCTATGTTTCGGTCGTTCCGGTCCAGTTCGATATGACCGCATACAATAGCATTCCTTTTCTGAACAATATTGATTTTGATGTTCAAAAGAAATAACCCGTTTTTGGGGGTTGCCCTGGGCGCTTGCCTGCCGGCGCTGGCCATCGTTCTGGTGGAATGGCTGCGGGTGGAATCCCGGATCGGGATGCGGGAATCTACCATTTACATGGTCTGTATCGGATTGAACGCGCTCCTGTTCCGGTATTTTTACAAAACCCGCAAGGAGCAGACGGCAAAGGGCGTCCTTTTGGTGACGTTTATATATGCCTTGATCTTTTTTATTTACAAAATGTGAAAAAGGGATGGATTATTACGTCATAGCCGGGGAGGCTTCCGGCGACCTGCATGCCTCCAACCTCATGCGCGAACTGCGGCGTCGTGACCGCGCGGCACGCTTCCGATGCTGGGGAGGGGACCGCATGCAGGCTGCGGGCGGCGTGATCGTCAAGCATTTCCGGGAAATGGCTTACATGGGGTTTGTCGAGGTGCTGAAGCATCTGCCGGCGGTTCTGGGAAACCTGCGGCAATGCAAACAAGACCTGCTGAAGCATCGTCCGGACGTATTGATCCTGGTGGATTTTCCCGGTTTCAATCTCCGGATAGCCGAATTTGCCAAGGAACATGGAATTCCTGTATTCTACTATATCTCACCCAAGATCTGGGCCTGGAATCAGAAACGCGTACTCAAAATAAAGCGGGTGGTGGACCGCATGTTCTGCATACTTCCCTTTGAAGTGGATTTTTATCGCACCTGGGGGATGGAAGTGGACTACGTGGGCAATCCCCTGGTGGACGCCGTTTCGGAATGGCGCGCCGCCCGGGTATCGGATGGACAAACCGCGTCCGGCGGGCCGGATGATCTGCCTGTGGTTGCCCTGCTGCCCGGTAGCAGGAAACAGGAAATCACGCGCATACTTCCCGAAATGCTTTGTGCTGTTGATCGTTTTACCGGCGTGGAAGTAGTGATTGCCGGGGCGCCCACTTTTTCCGAGGATTTTTACAGGCCGCTGATAGGCGACCGGCGGGTAAGCCTGGTGTTTGGTCAGACTTACGATCTGCTCCATCGTGCTTCCGCGGCCCTGGTGACTTCCGGGACGGCTACGCTGGAAACTGCGCTTTTGAATGTGCCTCAGGTGGTACTCTACAAAGCAAACGCGCTTTCGGTGGCAATCGCCCGGCGGGTGATCAAGGTACGATTCATCTCCCTGGTCAACCTGATCGCCGATAAGGAAATGGTGAAAGAACTCATCCAGGGGGACTGCAATGGGCAGCAGATCGCGGCGCAGTTGAAGCGGCTGTTGTACGATGAAAGCTACCGGAAGGCTCTGTTTGCCAATTATGAAGCATTGCGGCAAAGGGTAGGCGGTCCGGGCGCTTCGGCCCGCGCTGCAGAAAAAATGCTGCAATATCTTTCTGAATAATTATTAAAAAGCCCTATATTTGCCTTCCCTTTGGGAGACGGGCGGTTCGGATACGGAACCAATCCGCTTCCAGGGATCGGCGCCGGGACCGGATCCCGGATGAAAAACGGGGAATTAGCTCAGCTGGCTAGAGCGCTTGCATGGCATGCAAGAGGTCATCGGTTCGACTCCGATATTCTCCACTTCGATTATCAGGCACCTGCAGAATAATGTGGGTGCCTTTTTTTTTTCGATGACCTCCAGTAAAAAGGCGGGTTCGGATGAGCAGCGGTAAGGGGACATTCGTTGGACACTTCTTAGATACCCTGGACCTTTTAGATAACGCTTTCAAGGCAGAGAGAAAGACCAATAACAGGGTAAATAATCTGACCCCCTCCCACATTTAGCAACGCTGTAAAGTAGAGAATCCGGCGTATTTTTCATGCTGTTGAATGTACATTTCCGGCGACAAATCTCCCAGCGAACTGTGGGGCCGAAACTCGTTGATCAGCACCGTGAGGCAAATCGATGCAATAATGAAATAAGCACGTATTCTCACTATCAATAAATACAGTTTCAGATTGCGAGCTTGGTGATTTATACGCCGGTCGTAAACATACATCATTTCTGCCGGGGTACAAGCATATCGT
>JAJUHF010000039.1 GCA_029268045.1 Anseongella ginsenosidimutans | reverse complement strand
TCCCGGCAGCGCGGTTAAAAAAGGGGATAACTTGCTCGTGCTGGAAGCAATGAAAATGGAAAACATTATTAAATCTCCCGGTGACGCGGTTGTCCGGGAGTTGGGTGTGAAGCCCGGTCAATCGGTGGAAAAGAACCAGCTGCTCATCCGGTTTGATTCCTGAATGCTCCGTGTTGCTGCTAAGGTAGCTGGGCGGCAGCTGTATCAATCGTTTCAAAAGGCTTCAGCCCTTCGCTGGTAACGACCCATTTGGACACCTTGCCGAAATCGTAGGAATAGAGCTCGTGGTTTTCCAATATCCTGCGGAGCTTCTTATCGATAATCAACGTACTATTGGCAGGAAGCTGCAAGGTCAGGTCCACTTTCTGAGCCCTCCACAAAGCGCCTGGAGTCAGGGTGAAATAGCGGTTGAAATGCAGCACCGAATCCTTGCGATCGAAACCATAGCGGATTTTTTCGGCGTTTTCAACTGCAGTATTGAAATTTTCCCCACGGGAGTTCAATACCTGTACCAGCGCGGCATTTCCGGTAATGCTTTGTTCAATTCTCAGATCCACTTCGTAGATATCCTCCTGCAGTTCAGCCCAATCGTCAAGATCCCGGCTGTAGTTTCTCCAGGGCGCAAAGCGGTGCGTATAACTGAAGTTATGAATCGGGGCGGAACTTCTTTCGCTGATGCCGGAGGAACCGAAACCTTCGCTACTCAGACCGGGCGCGCCGTGATTGGCAATGGGGTATTCATCCAGCTGCAGATACCAGGTAGTTTGCCCAGCCGGCTCAAATTCGATTACCTGTCTTACCGATGCTCCCTGCTGGAAATCAGTGAAGGTTGAGGTGCTGTAAAACACCGTGAACCCAAGCGCGATGATCCATGCGGCAAGCATGCCCAGGCCAATATGGGTATTCATCGTATTGGTTTTCAGCAGCAGGCGGACTCCCAATAGCAACAGCGCGATGGCGGGAATGGCAATCACGGCGATTGCACTGACGATAAACCCGGTTTGATATTGCGGTTCCACGATATTAAGCGGAAAGCCGCCGGCCAGGTCGCTGCGGTAAAAGCCGGACAGACCGACAATACTCACGACCGTCGAGATCAGCCAGATGGCACCCATGGCGATAAGTATCACGGCGATGATTGGAAGCAGCACCTTGCCGATCCCCCGTATAAGACGGACCAGCAGGTCTATCAGTTCATTCATGAGCTTTTTGAAGGAAGTCGCGTTTCCGGGATTGCTTACGTCGTTTTTCAATTGATTGAAAGTTGCCTTCACGCCGCTCATTTCTTCGTCGAACGACTTCCGGAAATTGGACAGGTGAAAACGCTGGCCTTTCATTGCCATCTTATCGGCCAGTGTCCGGGCCGGGGGCATGACCATCCAGAGAATGATGTAAACCACGGCCACGATGCCCGAAGTAAAGATGGTCAGCAAGGCCGTAATTACACGGAGCCATACCGGATCCCAGTCGAAATAATGGGAAATGCCCGCACAGACACCGCCGAGCTTTTTATCATCCGGATCGCGGAACAGCCGGCGGGGTGCTTCCGCTCCCGCGGCCTCGGACGCCGTATCCGCTGGCGCGCCTTCCCCGGCATCCTCGGCGGACTCCTGGAAGTCACTTACACGCCCGATCTGCGCGATAATCGTTTCCACGTCCCCAAGCACGATCACCTCCCGGCTCCCTTCTTTCAAAAGCTCTGAAAACATCTCGGCAATGCGGTTCTCGATGTCGGTGACCACTTCGGTATCTTCGGCAGACCTCGAGAAATACAGCTTGATCTCGTGCATGTATTTTTGCAGCGCGTCGTAGGCATCTTCCTCAATGTGAAAGACCAGGCCGCTTATATTGATGTTAACTGTTTTGTTCATGGCAATCTATTTATTGTTCGATGTCTTTTTTCGTGGTTTTGCTAACTGCGTAAGTCAATTCCTCCCAGGTGGCATCCAGTTTTTTCAATACTTCGGATCCGGTTGGGGAGAGGGAATAGTATTTTCTGGGCGGACCGGAAGCCGATTCCACCCAGTTGTAATTAAGCAGTCCGTTGTTCTTCAGCCGGGTAAGAAGCGGATACAGGGTTCCTTCCACCACCAACAGCCGTGCATCGCGCAGCTCCCCTATTATATCCGAGGCATAGATCTCTCCACGGGAAATGATCGAGAGGATACAGTATTCCAGTATCCCTTTCCTCATCTGAATCTGTGTGTTTTCGACTATCATAACAATGCAAAGATATGTGCTTTATTTGGTACTATGCAATACCAAGTATATGCTTATGTAAGATAGCTTGCCATGTTGATGATACAAGGCATTGATGATGAGGCTTTTAAAAAATGTAAAATAATTCTTACAAAGCGGGCGGCGGATTAATTCAGTAATTCAATTTCCACACGGAGGTTTTTCATGGCCTCCTTCATGTCGTTGCTCTGGATAAGCGGCCGGCTTCCGCCCGCGCCGGCAATGCGGATGCGGTTCTCCGGCACCCCATGGGCAGTGAGGAAATCGCGGACCGCGGCGGCCCGGTAAACCGAAAGGTCCAGTAACCAGTTTTTATTCGCGAATACATTGGAGTTGGTATGTCCGGTGATCCGGATGTACCTTTCCCCGGATTGCAGCATGAATTCAAGCAGGCGTTCCAGTTCCGGGAAGGCGCTTGGCTGGAACTCGGCTTTGTTGGGAAGGAAACGGATATTGAACAGGATCATGCGGCTGCCTTTATGGGCAGGTTCCAGCTTAAGCACCACTGCGGTATCCTTCGTTCCAGCCGTGAATTTTTCCGTGGCCAGGAGATACCCCTTTTTCAAAGCCGCCAGATGGACCGGAGTTCCCGCCGGCACCGGAAATGAAAAATCCGAGGAAACGGAATCCACCTCTTTTTGCAGCAAGGTACGGGCGGTGCTGTCTTCTTCGGCAAAAACACGGGCAGTGAGCGGTTCTCCTGTTTCATGATCGATTATCTTGCCCTCTACCAGGATGGTGGGCGGGAGTTTCCGGTCGGCGTACCGGATCAGAATCCGGTGGCCTTCCCCGCCCGGATAGATGTTATCCAGCACCAGCAGGTAGGATTCGCCCTTTCTCACCGGAAGCGGTTTGCTGTAACTTTTGCCCGGACCCGGCGGGGCGTGCAGGTTTGCATAGCCGGTATGTAGTCCGGTTTTACTGTCGATGCGCAGGTTGTTGCGGGCGCGGTTACTGCGGATGGGCTTGATCCCGTATTCAAAAATAGAGTCGCAGGACGCCGGATCTTCCTGTCTGAAAAGCATCCAGTCGTAATCATCCTGAATGCGGAAGGGGGTTATTTCAAATACGATCAACCCATCGGCCGGGGCACGGAAAGAATACCAGACGGTGTTTATTTCAGCCGGAAAGAAATGGGACGCTCCCTGGTTTCCATTGAATTCCTGCACCCGTCCGGGTCCGCTCGGGCTTTCCCCGTGCACGTATTCCCTTCCCGGTATCAATTCGATCGGGTCCACGCAATCGCCGTGCCGGGATCGCGGCCGATCCGGTGTCACCGTGGTTTGTCCCCAGGCTAATACGGGCGCAGCCAGGAGAAGAAAAATTAAGCCCTTTTTCTTCATCGCTCCTGAATTTTGCTGCAGCTATCGTCCGCCCGAGGCTCAGGTTAGGAACTGCAGCTACTTATTTCCGGTCCAGACTATATTTCCCCGGCCCGATAAAAAGCAAGCCGATGAAAATTCCACACATTTTCAGCGCATGGGAATAGCCGGCAAAGCCATCGCCACCCTGGTAATGGGTGAGCGCGGCTACCAGCATGGTAAAGCCCAACAGGATGCAAACCGGCCGAAAGCCCCAGCCCACCAGGATGAGAAAGCCACCCAGAAATTCGGTGAAAGCAGCCAGCGCTCCCCAAAAGGGCGCGCCGAAATTGATCCCGAATACGTTCATGGCGGCTCCCAAACCGGTCCACATTTCCAGGCCGCCGGTTACTTTCGGGTAACCGTGCATCATAAAGGCCAGGCCTACCACCACACGCAAAATAAGCAGGCCGATGTCTTTGTGTTTTCCTAAAGATGAAAGGATCATGCGATATTATTGAATCCGTCAACAAAAATAGTTTTTCATCTTAACAGATCAACTTTATCTTTGTTGAAATCAAATCAGCTGATGAGTATAAGTTCGTTTAAACGTTTTACAATAACGTCTGCCCTTCCGTATGCCAATGGCCCGCTGCACATCGGCCATATTGCCGGCGCGTATCTGCCGGCCGATATTTTTGTCCGTTACCTTCGGATGAACGGTAAAGATGTCCTTTATATCGGCGGAAGCGATGAACACGGCGCTGCCATCACCATCCAGGCAAAAAAAGAAGGTACTACCCCCCAGGCGATTATCGACAAGTACCATGCGCTTAATAAGGAGACCTTCCGCCGGTTCGGGATTTCCTTCGACATGTATCATCGCACCTCCGAGCCGATCCATCATGAGCTTTCACAGGAGTTTTTTCTGCGTTTATACGAAAAAGGAGAGTTTACTGAACTGGAATCAGAGCAATACTACGATGAAGAATTCGGCCAGTTCCTGGCGGACCGCTACGTGACCGGAACCTGTCCCAATTGTGGTTATGAGTCGGCTTACGGTGACCAGTGCGAGAAATGCGGGACCTCGCTGAATCCGACCGACCTGATTAATCCTAAGTCCACCCTTAGCGGCAAAACCCCTTTGCTGAAAAGAACCAAACACTGGTATCTGCCGCTGGATAAATACCAGCCCTGGCTTGAAAAATGGCTTCTGGAGGGTAAGAAAGACAAGTGGAAGTCCAATGTATATGGCCAGTGCAGTTCCTGGCTCAAATCGGGACTGCAGCCGCGCGCCATGACACGCGACCTGGACTGGGGCGTGGATGTTCCGCTGAAAGAAGCCGCAGGCAAAAAACTTTATGTTTGGCTGGACGCGCCCATCGGGTATATTTCCTCCAGCAAGCAATGGGCGCTGGATAATGGAAAAGATTGGGAACCCTATTGGAAAAAGCAGGAAAATCCCGAAGATAATAGCTGCCTGATCCATTTTATCGGGAAAGACAACATCGTTTTCCACTGCATTACCTTTCCGGCCATTTTGCACGCGCACGGTGATTATATTTTGCCCGAACACGTGCCCGCCAATGAATTCCTGAATCTGGAAGGCGACAAACTATCCACCTCCCGCAACTGGGCGGTTTGGCTGAATGAATACCTGGATGAATTCCCCGGAAAAGAAGACGAACTCCGCTACGCGCTGGCTTCCATCCTGCCGGAAACGAAAGACAGCGAATTTACCTGGAAAGACTATCAGGCCCGGAACAACAGCGAGTTGCTGGCCATTTTCGGCAATTTTGTAAATCGCGTGATTGTCCTCACCCATAAATACTTCGAAGGCAACGTTCCCGCCACCGGAAAGTTGGAGGCGATTGACCGGGAAACCCTGACGGAACTGGCCGGATTCCCCTCCCGGATCGGTTCGGCCATTGAGCAGTTCCGCTTCCGCGAGGCGCTGGCCGAATTCATGAACCTGGCCCGGCTGGGGAATAAATACCTGGCGGATACCGAACCCTGGAAACTGGCGAAAAGTGATATGGAACGGACCGGTACCGTTCTGAATATCGGCGCACAGATCGCCGCAAGCTTATCGATCGTGAGTGAGCCTTTCCTGCCCTTTACCGCAGTCCGCCTGCGGGACATGCTCCGGATCCCGGCGAAAAACTGGGCCGAAGCCGGGCGGGCAGACCTGCTTTCGGCCGGACATCTTTTCGGTCAGCCGGAGCTGCTTTTCCAGAAAATCGAAGACAGTGTGGTAGAAGCGCAGTTGCAGAAATTGCAGAATTCCCGCAAACAGAACGACCTGGCCCGGCAAGCGGTTACTCCGTCCAAATCCCCGGTAAGCTACGAGGATTTTATCAAAATGGATATCCGGGTGGGAACCATCCTGGAAGCTGAAAAGGTAGCCAAAACAAAGAAACTCATGAAGCTGAAAATCGATACCGGAATGGATCGCCGCACGGTGGTCTCCGGTATTGCAGAATTCTTTCAGCCCCAGGAACTCGTAGGGAAACAGGTCAGTATCCTGGTGAACCTCGCTCCCCGGAAAATACGGGGCATTGAGTCTCAGGGAATGATCCTGATGGCCGAGGAAAAGGATGGAACGCTGCGCTTCATTGGCCCTCACCAGCAAACCGCCAACGGCAGTATTGTTTCATAAGGCCCCGGCGGGTCCTTGGCTGTAGCCGGAAAAACTTGTAATTTTACCGCCCTTCGCGTTCGGGGGTCTGCGGTAACCGGACCCACGCGGCATGGCCCCGTAGTTCAACGGATAGAATAGAAGTTTCCTAAACTTTAGATCCAGGTTCGATTCCTGGCGGGGCTACTGAACCGGCAAATGTTGCCAGCACGTACAAGGCTGCTCCCAGGATGTAGAGGCACACATCGAGCGGGTCACCCACCAGCTTGGCGTTAAAGGCCGGGAATACCGCTTCAGCCAGTACCGAAACGATCCCAAGATAAAGCGCGACATGAATCAGCGGTAATCTGTACGACGGATTCCCCGTCAGCAGACGGCGTTCGATGGTAAACAGGTGCAGCAATACAGGCATGAAAAGGAGCGGGTCCAGGTAATTGTCCAGCAGGGCAATTTCAATGTGTACCACCCGCTCCATGAACTGGTGAATACAGAATAAAGCCAGACAAACGAGAAAAAGCAGGAGCGGTTTATCGTGTTTTCTCATAACGCAAGCAGGAAAAGCGCCAATAAAACAACCAACAGAATGGGTGAAAGCAATAACAGGATGAAAAGAATCGGTAATTTCAGTATAAATAGCAGGATCTGAACAACCACGGGATGCGATTTATCGGGGCGCATCCAGTTTTCGATCGTTTTATATAAATCCGCGATCCGACGTTGAATTTCTTCGCGGACGGATTCTTCCTTAGCATCTTCTTCCTTTTTCACAGATATCCTTAATTTGCCCCTGGCTTCCGGGGGGTAATCTGCAAATATCGTAAACAATAGCGCAAGTTCCGGATTTTATTACTGGCCGAAGCTTCCGACATTTGCGTAACAGTAGAATCAGGAAAGATGACCGATCAGGAAACAGTTAATTACAAGCGGATAGCGGCAGCGATCGACTACATCGGGCAGCATTTCAGGGAGCAGCCGGCGCTCGAGGTTCTGGCAGAAAAGGTACACCTGAGTCCGTTTCATTTTCAGCGGCTGTTTACCGAATGGGCAGGTACCAGTCCGAAAAAGTTTTTGCAGTACATCAGCCTGGAGTATGCCAAGCAGCTTTTGAAGGGGAACCGGGAGGCAACCCTGTTTGACGTGGCGTATGAAACCGGCCTGTCGGGTACCGGGCGCTTGCACGACCTTTTTGTCAGCATCGAAGGAATGACCCCCGCCGAATACAAGCACGGCGGCAGGGACCTTCAGATCAACTACCGTTTTGCCGGAAGTCCATTTGGCCCGCTGCTGGTCGCTTCCACCCACAAAGGAGTCTGCCACATGGCCTTCTTTGACGATGCACAGGAAGCGCTTGCCGGGTTAAGGGCCCGCTTTCCCAGGGCCACCCTCCGGGAGCAGACGGATGGGATCCAGCAGAACGCGCTCCTGATTTTCCGGAATGACTGGAATAAACTTCCCGAAATAAAACTGCATCTCAAGGGAACGCCCTTTCAGCTCAAGGTATGGGAAGCGCTGCTGAAAATCCCCATGGGGCAACTGACTACCTATGGAAGCATTGCCGAGGGTTTGGGCAGCCGAAGCGCGTCCCGGGCGGTAGGTACGGCAATCGGGAGCAATCCGGTGGCGTTTTTGATTCCATGTCACCGGGTAATCCGGTCGACCGGCGCCTTTGGAGGCTACATGTGGGGGAGTACCCGCAAAGCGGCCATGATCGGTTGGGAAGGAGCCCGCCTGGCAAGATGAATCTTTTACCGAAAGACGGGATCGTTGTCTATCATGGCAGGATATTTTCTCCAGCCGAGGCGGATCGATATTTACAATACCTGCTTCGCGACATTGCCTGGAAACAGGATGAGGCGATCATCTTTGGGAAGCGATTGCGGACGAAAAGAAAGGTGGCCTGGTACGGCGACCGCGGATTTGAATATACCTATTCCAACGTGACCAAAATTGCGTTACCCTGGACGGCAGAACTGCTGGAATTGAAAAAGCGGGTGGAAAGCCAAACGGGGGAACGATTTAACTCCTGCCTGCTCAATCTTTACCACACGGGAGCGGAAGGAATGGCTTGGCACAGCGATGGTGAAAAAGACTTGAAAAAGGACGGCGCCATCGGTTCGCTCAGTTTCGGGGCAGCGCGGAAGTTCGCATTCAAACACAAGACGACCAAGGAAACGGTTTCCATCCACCTGGAACACGGAAGCCTGCTGGTAATGGCCGGCACCACCCAGACCCACTGGCTTCACCGGCTGCCGGCCACCACGCGAGTCAGCGCACCCCGCGTTAACCTCACCTTCCGGACCATTGTCCGCTAGATCCGGCTCATACTTGGTCAAGGCTGGCCGTAACGGGTGAATGGCCTACCGGAAAGTTGCAGGAATTGGCAATGAAACACAGTTTGTTTGCCTGCTCGTGGAGTGAATCCGCTTTTTTAATCATTGCCCGTTCGGCAACCACGACGTTCGGGTGAAGGGAAACTTCGCTGAATTGGCCGCCCCCGTCGGCCGTCTGGATCAGTTTACCCGTGGCCACATCTTCGTACCCGATTACCACGACACCGGCTGCCGAGCACAGATGCAGATACATCAGCATGTGACAACCCGACAAGGCTGCCAGCAATAATTCTTCGGGATTGTATTTGCCCGGATCTCCCCGGAAGGCAGGGTCGGAAGAGCCCAAAAGGTTGGGTTTGCCGTGTGCCGAGACCGTATAACTGCGTTCGTACGCCTTGTAATTGCTGGTACCGGTACCCTGATTGCCCGTCCAGCTAAGTGCGATGTTGTAATGGTGTTCTTTGTTAGCCATGGAATATGATACGTATACGTCGGGACCTTGGCAGCCCACCGGTGTCCTATGCACCGATGGACTGATCATCCGCGGTCCCACCTTAGAATCAAATATCGTTTTTTCACGCTCCTCCCAGACTGCGGTACAGCAAAATATAGGCATTGATCTGCCGCCTTTTCAGGTTGGTAAGACTCAATTCATTCTGTAACGCGTTCTGCTGGGCCGCAATCACCTCCAGGTAGGTAGCCATGCCGCTGTTAAAAAGCAGCCGGGCATTTGGGATGGCTTTTTCCAGGATCGTTTTGCGGGTATGCGCGCGGTCCAGCTGTTCATCTAGTTTATCCAGCTGCACCAGCGCGTCGGATACTTCACCTGCAGCTTCCAGCACCTGGGCACGAAACTGGATGACGGCGTTTTCCCGCTGGATCTTTGCCACCTCGTACGCGGTTTTTAGCCGGCGTTGATTGAAAATGGGTTGCGTGAGCCCGCCGGCCACGCTCCCGAACAGGGAGGCGGGAGTTGTGAACCAACTGCTTGCCTTGAAAGCGTTCAGTCCGCCGGAAGCGGTAATGCTCAAGGAAGGATACCGGTTTACCCGGGTAATGCCTACGGCTGCGTCCGCCGCCTGCAGGGCGTATTCGCTGGCTCGGACATCGGGGCGGTTCTGTAGCAGCACGGCGGGCACGCCTGCGGAAATTTTTTCCGGCAGGGAGAAATCAGCGAGTTCCCCCTTGACCGGAATCTCCTGTGGCGCGCGGGCCATAAGGATGCTCAAGGCGTTTTCCTGGATTGCCAGGGCTTCTTCCAGTTCGGGAATAAGCGCCGCGGTGGTTTCCCGCTGTACTTCCGCCTGTTGTACCGCCAGCAGACTGACCAGACCCGATTCATGCTGAAGGCGCATAATACGGGCCGTACTGTCCTGAAGTGCCAGGTTGCTGCGCGCAATCGCAAGCTGTTCATGCAACATCACCAGGTGATAATAGGCCGAGGCCGTGGAAGATATCAGACGGGTCCGCAGCCATTTGGCCGCAGCTTCACTTTGCAGAAAGGTCGCAAGGGCCTCTTTTTTCTGCATTCCCGCCTTGTTCCAGATATCTATTTCCCAGCTCAGATCCAGGCTGGCGGTGTAATCCTCCAACCTGCTGCTGCCCGTGCTTTCCGCCAGGTTCATTCCGTTGAGGCTGTTCTCTGAAAGACGCGTGATACCCGCCTGGGCACCCCCATTGAGTGTCGGGAGCCAGCCAAGCCGTGCCTGTTTGAGAAATTCGGAATTCATCCGGACCGTATTGTAGGCCGTCTGCATATCGTAATTGCGGCTAAGCACACTGTCTATGAGTTGCTGGAGCACCGTGTCGGGAAAGAATTCTTTCCATTCGAGCCGGGCAATCCCGGCCTCGACGCTGTCCACGCTACCGGTCCGGAACTTGGAAGGCAATTCCGTCTGCGGACGCTGGTATTCCCGGTTCACCGAGCAGGCAGAAAGGATGGCTGATACACCCAGCAAAAGCGCCACGGGGAGTCCCCGGCCCAGGGCGGGTACCCGGCGCGGCCTAACCCGCACGTTTTTATTATTCAGGGAGGAAATGTATTCTGCCAGGTACTGGAAAATGACATAAAGTACCGGGATGACGAATATTCCCAGTATAACACCGGTAAGCATGCCGCCCACCGCCCCCGCTCCAATGGAATGGTTTCCAAGCGCCGATCCGCCTGTTGCGCTTAGGAGCGGGATCATGCCCGCAATGAAAGCAAGCGAGGTCATCAGAATGGGCCTCAAGCGTAGGCGCGAGGCTTCCAGCGCGGCGGCCACTATGGTTTTCCCGGCTTTTCGCCTTTGCACGGCATACTCCACAATCAGGATCGCGTTTTTCGCCAGCAGTCCAATGAGCATAATCAGGGCAACCTGCACATAGATGTTATTGGCTATTCCCAGCAGGTTAATAAAGAGCATCACGCCGAATACGCCAAGTGGAATTGTCAGCACAACGGCCAGCGGAAGGATGTAACTTTCATACTGGGCTGAGAGCAGGAAATAAATAAAGACCAGGCTCATAATGAAAATGATCGTTGTCTGCGAGCCGGCGTTCTTTTCTTCCCGGGTCATGCCGGTCCACTCGTATCCGAATCCACGCGGCAGGACCTGTGCCGCGGTTTCTTCGATTGCGATGATGGCATCGCCCGTGCTGTATCCGGGAGCCGGCTGCCCGTTGATGGTCACGGCATTGTATAGGTTATTGCGTGTAACCGTTTCCGGCCCGAACACCTGTTTGAGATTGACTATGGCGTTGGCGGCCACCATCTCCCCGGCCTGGTTCTTGACAAAGATTTCATCCAGGGACGAAGGATCGGTACGATATTCCACATCGGCCTGGGCGATGACGCGGTAAAACTTTCCGAACCGGTTAAAGTCGGAAATGAACGCGCTTCCGAAATAAATCTGCAGGGTCTGCAACAGATCTTCCACGCGCACCCCCAGCTGCCGGGTTCGCTTTTCATCGATGACGATCTCGTACTGGGGATTATTGGCTGCGAAGGTGGTGAATGCGAAGGCGAT
Source organism: Anseongella ginsenosidimutans (assembly GCA_029268045.1). Taxonomy (GTDB): domain Bacteria; phylum Bacteroidota; class Bacteroidia; order Sphingobacteriales; family Sphingobacteriaceae; genus Anseongella; species Anseongella ginsenosidimutans_A. Next base: position 9,902 of record JAJUHF010000039.1, on the reverse strand, counting down.
TTCCTCCCGCTGCATAAGCGCTCCCAGGAACTTCTGGGCCGTGCTGTCCAGGTGATGCATGTCCCCGTGGGTGCGGTCCTGCAACATGAATTCAAAGCCATCCACATTCCCGAAACCGGAAATGGTGGGGAATGTGAAGAATACAGCCTGGGCTCCTTTAACCTGTTCGGCAACTTTCTGGGTGAGGCTGCCGGCAATGGCGCTGTAGTCTTTAATGGGGCCGCGTTCTTCCTTGTCCTTTGTGCGGATAAATCCTGCGCCGTACGGAGCTGCCTGGGCATTGGAAATGAAGTTCAGCCCGTCCACCTGGTAATGGTTTTTTGTAAAAGGCTCCTCGCTCACGATTTTTTCAATCTGCATCATGGCCTCGTGGGTCCGTTCCAGTGAACTTCCCGGCGGCGTATTGACCGCATACAGCACAAATCCCTGGTCTTCGGTCGGAATAAAGGCCGTAGGCGTATTCCGAAGCATCACATAGGTAGCGGCCGACACGAGTGCAAGTCCGGAAAGCGCTACCCATTTTTTGCGGAAAAGAAAACGCAGCGAAGCAATGTATTTGGTGGTAATTGCGGTAAAGGCAATGTTGAACGCAGCAAAAAACCGCTTTAAGAAGCTTCGGCGTTTGCCCGGAGTTCCGTTTTCCTCTTCAGGATGCTGAATATCCAGGAAAAGCGCGCACAAAGCCGGACTCAGGGTAAGTGCGTTGATCGCCGATATCAGAATCGCGATGGCCAGGGTAAACGCGAACTGTTTGTAAAATACACCTGCAGGTCCCTGCATAAACGCTACCGGGACGAATACGGCGGCCATGACCAGGGTGATGGAGACGATGGCGCCCGAGATTTCCTTCATCGATTCCAGGGTAGCCTGCCGTGCGGGCAGGCCCGTTCGCTCCATCTTGGTATGGACCGCTTCCACCACTACGATGGCGTCGTCCACTACGATCCCGATTGCCAGGACCAGGGCGAACAGGGTAAGCAGATTGATACTGAATCCGAACAGCTGGAGAAAGAAGAACGTCCCGATAATGGCCACCGGTACGGCAAGGGCCGGGATCAGGGTGGCCCGGAACCCTTGCAGGAAAACGAAAACCACCACGAAAACCAGGATAAAGGCCTCGATCAAAGTACGGTTTACCTGGCTAATGGATTCGTCCAGAAAGTCCTTGGCATTGAACATGACGATCGGTTCAATACCTGCCGGCAGCTCACGGGAAAATTCTTCGATCTGCCTTTCCGCTTCGATCAGGATCTCGTTGGCATTCGAGCCGGCGGTTTGTAATAAAGCAATGCCCGAGGTGGGCCCGCCATTCAGACGGCTATTGGCCGCATAGGAAAACGAACCGAACGACACCCGGGCAAGGTCCTTTACGCGGATGACCGATCCGTCGTTATTGGCCTTTACAATGATGTCCTCGTAATCCTTGGGCTCATTCAGTTTGCCCTTGTATTTGAGTACGTATTCAAAAACTTCCTCGCTGCCCTGTCCGAAGCGGCCGGGGGCGGCCTCTCGGTTCTGCCCCTCAATTGCCTGAATCACTTCCTGAGGAGAGAGATTGTAGGCGGTAAGCCGGTCGGGCTTAAGCCAGATACGCATGCTGTATTCGCGGCTTCCGAACGGCTGAACTTCCGCCACGCCCCGGATCCGCTGCATGCGGGGGATGAGATTGATCTTGATGTAATTCTGAAGGAATGTTTCATCGTAAAGGGTGTCCTGCGATTTCAACGCCACAAACATCAGAAAGCTGTTCTGCTGCTTTTGTGTGGAGATCCCGGCTTCAATAACCTCCTGCGGGATCTTGTTACTCGCTTTGGATACGCGATTCTGTACGTTTACCGCAGCGACATCGGGATCCACTCCTTGCTCGAAGTAAACATTCAGCGTCATGGTGCCGTCGTTATTCGAATTGGAGGTCATGTACGTCATGCCTTCCACGCCGTTGACGGCCTCCTCAATCGGCGTAGCCACCGAGCGGGCTACGACTTCAGCATTGGCGCCCGGATAAGAAGCGGTGACTACGACCGTTGGCGGAGCAATATCCGGGAATTGCGAAACAGGTAGATTGAATATGGAAATCACGCCTAGTATGACCAATAAAATGGCCATTACGGTTGATAAAACCGGTCGTTCAATGAATATTTTTAACATTTGATTGTGTTTTAGCGTGAGCCGATGGTTTTTAAGCTATCGGTCGAAACGGGAAGCGGGTTAATGGCTACTCCTTCCTGCAATCGGTCCAGGCCCGAATAAACAATCCGGTCTCCGGGACGGACCCCGCCGGTCACCAGGTAGTCGGTTCCGCTCCGGCCGGAGACGACAATGGGCTTACTCGAAACCGTGTTGTCGTTTCCTACGGTAAATACGAAGATTTTGTCCTGCAGAGCGAAAGTGGCTTCCTGCGGGATGGTTATCGCATCGGTCCGCAGGCGCGGCATTCGGAGTTTTCCGGTATTTCCGGAACGAAGCAGCTTCTGATCGTTGGGGAAAACAGCCCGGAACGTGATGGAGCCCACACTGCTGTCAAACTGGCCGGAAACCAACTCCACGTACCCCTTCTCAGGATACCTGCTTCCGTCGGCGAGGATCAGTTCCACCGGCGGCAGACTGTCAATCTTCTCGGCAATACTGCCGCCGGGTACGTCCTCCTTGAAACGCAGAAATTCGCTTTCACTCATCGAAAAGTACACGAATACGTTCTCAATTTCCGAAAGTACCGTAAGCGCTACGGGATTGGTGGGATTCACAAGGCTTCCGGTCTTGAACGGAATGCGTCCAATGTAGCCGTCGGCAGGCGCGCGGACCACGGTATAATCCAGATTGATCCGGGCGTTTTCCACCATCGCTTCGGCCTGGGAAACATTGGCTTCTGCGGCAAGTTGGGCCGCTTTTGCCGATTCCAATTCCACTTCCGAGATCACATGGTTCGCGACAAGTGGCGTTAGTTTCGCTACTTCGATCTGCGCGTGCGCCAGGTTGGCTTTGGCCGCCGCCAGGCTGGCCTCGGCGTTATTCAGCAATTGGGTATACTCCCGGTCATTGATCTTGAACAGCGGTTGGCCTTTTCGGACGAAGGCCCCTTCATCCACGTGGATGGCCATGAGCTGCCCGTTTACCTGCGGACGGATCTCGATGTCGTTGCTGCCTTCCAATGATGCGGAAAATTCCTGATACGTGGTAACCGGTTTGGTGTCGAGTGTAATTACCGGCAGGCTTTGAAGCGCTGCTGCCGGATTTTCCCGTCCGGTAGACGACGTGCATGCCTGTAGAAATGCAAGCGCCAGAAAGAAGAGGGTAAAAGGCAGGTAGCTGCTCCTGCCTTTCCCTTTGCGTGTTGTGTGGATTAAACTGTACATGTGTGTGTGATTATAATGTTCTAATGGTGTTAAATTATCTAACAGTGTTAGGGAATCCTGGAAAAAAATTTCAGGAACCCAGGTTTTTAATAAAACCCTCAATCGCTTCTTCCATTACCCGCTTGTCCACCTCAAAAGTATCGTCCGGCGGAGCCACCATCTTGATGGAGACCAAGCCATGGAGAATGGACCAGAATGTATGATACTGTATGCAACCCATCTCCGTTTCCTTCTTGTTCTCTTCCATGATGCTGTTCAGGGGCCCCATGATCAGGTCCTTGAAATCGAACCGATCCGGCATACATCGTTGCATTCCACACGATGGAATATTCATGCCCCAGATCAATTGATAATATTCCTTGTGCTTCATCGCGAAATCCCAGTAGGCGATCGCGATCGCTTTCAATTGATCTTCCGGCGTACTGGCTTTACTTTTCGCTGCCATCATCTTTTTGATGATCAGGCAGAACCCCTGCTTGCCAAATTCCATCAGAATGGCTTCCTTGTTCTCGAAGTGATCGTAGATCACAGGAACACTGTATTGGATCGCGTCGGCGATCTTTCGGATGGAGAGCGACTGCCAGCCATCCCTCTTCACGATCTCCCAGGCGGTTTGCAGGATCTTCTCCCGCAAGGCCTGTTTTTCTCTTATTCTTCTCTCCACGATACTCATACAGACTAACCTAACGCTGTTAGGAATATTATGTTTGGCCAATGGGCTATTTTTTTAAAAATAGTTTCGTGTTCAGGGATTCAGGACCCCGCATTTAGTACAATATTATTTTGTATATTTATTGCATTTATACCTGAAAGGTACTTTTTACGTTCTTTTTAAATAAAACCAGAATAATGAGGATACTATTCAGTCTGCTCCTTTTATTGCCTTTGTATGCATTTCCCCAGTTGAATTTTAAAAAAATGACGATTTCCGCGGGAGGAGGAATCGCCATTCCGCATACAGACATTACGGAATTCAATGTGGAACCCGTATTCAACGGCGGATTCCACTATAATATTACGCCTTTTGCCGCACTGGGCCTCGATGCGGAGGTAGGAAAATTGTCAGGCAACTACCATGACATGCACACCTTCGGCAATAAGCTGGTAGCAGCCGCCGTGGACGGACGTTTGCAGATGGGCCAGTTTACCGGCCTGAACCCTACGGGATTTTCGGCCGTTCTCAGCCGCCTGTATGTAGGCGCCGGGATTGGAATGATCCATAGCAACGCGGAATCGGGCCCTCCCGATGCGATGGAAGAGGAGTTGCGAAAGTACAAAGGCACCGACATCATCGCACCTGTATTTGCCGGAGCGAACATTCCGCTAATGAAAGAGCTGGATCTGGAGATCCTGAGCTTGTTCATCAATTACCGTCTCAATATTTCCTTTACCGATGAACTGGACGCGCTGGCCAGCTCGGGCAGTACGGCAAACGACTATTTCAGCACACTGTCCGTTGGGATCCGCTTTAATTTCGGGCCGAAAGGACCCTATTTTTTCGGAAATTACCGGTAAATTTGGGGAACCGGAAGCCGATAAGCGGAGCCGGTATATTTTTTGATCTAGTTTGAGGATATGTGGAAAGAATCGGAAAACAAACTGTACCGGCATTTTGAATTTGAGGATTTCAAGGAGGCATGGGGTTTTATGACCCGCGTGGCCTTGCTGGCCGAGCAAATGAACCACCACCCTGAATGGAAGAATGTGTACAACAAGGTGGATATCTGGCTTTCATCGCATGACGCGGGGGATGTGGTTACTGCAAAGGACCGGGAGTTGGCTGAAAAAATTGAGGAACTGTTGAAATAGGATATGCTGCAACTATTTCAAACGGCCCCCGTTGCCCTCATCATTTTTATCTTCACCCTGGTTACAAGCTTCTACGGCTTGTATGTGAATCAGAATCTGAATCATCAGTTCATGCTGCACCCCCACAGCTTCGTCAGGAAGCAGCGGGTTTATACCATACTGACCAGTGGGCTGATCCATGCCGATTTCGGACACCTGCTGTTCAATATGCTTACCTTTTTCTTTTTCGCCTTCCCACTGGAGCGGATTCTGAATGCCACGGGAGGCAATGGACACCTGCAGTTTGCGATCCTGTATATTGGTGGACTGATCCTTAGCGACATCCCTACCATTGTCAAGCATCGGAACAATCCCGGTTACGCCAGCCTGGGCGCCTCCGGAGCCATTTCCGCTGTCCTGTTCAGTTTTATCCTTTTTGATCCGACTACCCGGCTCTATCTGTTTTTTATTCCAATCGGCATTCCCGCTTTCATTTTCGGCGGACTGTACCTGGCCTATTGCGTTTACGCTTCCCGCAATCAATACGACCGGGTGAATCACGACGCGCATTTTTACGGCGCGCTGACGGGTATCATTTTCACCATCCTGATGAAGCCCGGCATCATACCCCATTTCATTAACCAGCTGGCTTCCTGAACCACCCTAACCATCCAATGGACGGGAACTGACCGCGCTGCCGGCGCTGGCGGTATTTTTTGACAAAAATCTGACAGATTTTTTTGAAAATATTTGGCAATATCAGAAAAAATGCCGTCCTTTGCCTTAGTGTAAAAAACACACTAAGCATGCATTTGGACCCGAAAGGGTTTCTACATAATCTTTCTCATAATTCATAGGTTTAGGTTAGTTATGCGTGTCATCGCCCGGTGGCACGCATTTTTTTTAACATGCTCTATGTCAGGCCGATGGGGGAAGCTGGATTATTCGGCGAACAGGTAACTCAGCGGCTTTTGCGGATCTTTCAGAATTTCGAAGCGGGAGATGTTCCAGGGTTTCCAGAAGGTTTCCAATACCTGCGCGTAGACCTTGTTATCCCAGTTGTCAAAGATCGATCCGGTGGCTGCGCCGCTTTGGAGCGGCATGGATTCGATCGCCAGGGGTTCTCCGGCATTGCGGGGAGGATAGGTCAGGTATTGAGGGACCCGGTTGAAAAGGTAACCCGAATAATAAAACCGCGCGCATAATTCGGCGAACTGAATACGTTGCAGCTTCTTTCCCTGGATTGCCTGGAGAAGCTGGCGGTTATAGCGGAGGTTTTCGCCGTTATCCTGAAGACAGGCGATAACGCCTGCTCCATTTCCTTCCATGGAAAAGATCAGGGTGTTTACTTCATCCTGGTACCGGAAATCGTCTTTTGGGAATGCTTCGTCTTCCAGTTCCACCACGAGCAGGCTCCAGGGTGTAAAATTTTCAAATTCAACCGGCCGGAAAAGCGATTGCATAAGCAGCTGCAGGTTGCTCAGTTTCGCCAGCAAGACGGGAGACACGTCCAGCGGGGTTCCGGCGGGTTGAAGGGCAGCCGCCGTTTCAAATTCCCGGTAAACCAGGGCCATCACCAGTTTGCCGGCCCAAAGGAATAATTCGTGTTCACTCAGACTCTTCAATCCCGCATATCCCTTTTCGAATGCTTCCCTCACCTGTTCTTCCAACAGGTCCGATGCTTTTTTAACTACGGCATGGCAAGGCACGCGGAGCCCGCCGTAGCTTGCCACCCGTTCATCGAGTAAACCGAAGGTTTTATCGCGTAACCCGTACCGGTCTACCAGCCAATCGGGGAATACCGGTACTTGTCCGGAAGGAGGCAGGCCGCTGAGAAAGCACTCACCGCCGTTGAATGAAAATTGATCGAGGGCTTTGAAGCCGGGAATTTTCCGCATTCGCCAAATTTAGGCAAATAAAAAGACCCGGCCATTAAAGACAGACCGTGGCCGGAAGGTATTTTGCGATCAGATCCTCGTAATAAGGTTTTAATTCAGAAGCCACCGGCGGTTTGGGACTTTTGGAATACAGATCGTAGGGATTGAATTTCCGTACCCAGTGAAACATTTTCCGGTCGTGGTCGTCCAGCAGGTGATCGTACGCGTTTTCCCGATGCTGGGCGTAGAACGAATGGTACCGGATCATGTAAAGCGCTTCTTCGGGCAGGTAGTCTTTCATCATCTGGTACAGGTATTCGTCATGTCCCCAGGACATGTATACGTTTTTCAACCCGCAATTGGGTTCGTAAATACCGTACTTGGTATTATAGCGTGGATCGTGGGAATCGGGGTTGTCAGTAAAAAACTCGTGATACACGATTTTATCGGAATGGGCGCAGCCAACCGGGAAGGTGTCTCCCACCACGGCCCATTGGGGCTCGCCGAAGAGACAGAGCACTTTACCCATATCGTGAATAAAACCCGTCAGTATAAACCAATCCGGATGTCCGTCCGCCCGGATGGCTTCGGCGGTTTGAAGCAAATGCTGAAGCTGATCCAGGTCGATGTCCGGATCCGAATCGTCTATCAGGGTATTCAGAAATTCCATTGCTCCCCAGACCGGCATCTCCTTGCGGTTGAACTGCAGAAACTCCGCCCGCTTCTGCATGACGAAATCGACGGTCTGGTATTTATGATTGAGCCGGTAAAATTCCCGAACCGTATCCCGGGCCGGGTTATCGTAATTCCGGTATTCTTCCTTCGCCTTGCCAGGGGCCTCGTTTTCGGGATACCTTATCAGCACATCGTCTTCCCATTCTTCGATGCTTTGCAAGGGGTTTTTCTCTTTCTCTGTCAGCTTCGATCTGATTTCCATGGTCCTAAGATTTACGTTCCGGGCGGAAAGCCCTTGTTTAAAGTTACCAAAATATTGTATACAATGCAGCCAAAATCCCGACAATTATAACAGAGCCCACGATGAATCCGGGAGAACAGCGGAACATGCGTTGGTCAATTTCAATGATCCGGGGAGCATCCTTACTGCGGCGATCGGCCAAACTGATCAGGATCATGGATCCGATCAATATTACAAATACAATGGACATCCGGTCCAGGAACGGATAATCGGGAAAATAGCCGTTGGTCCAGACCGGTAGAAATTTGAGAATAGCCGATAGCGGGATGGTGGCCAGGGCTCCGAACAGCGCTGCCGGCGCCGTGGTTCTTTTCCAGATGATCCCCAGGAGGAAGATCGCCAGCACGCCGGGAGCAATGAAGCCCACGTACTCCTGAATAAACTGATAGGCCTGGTCCAGGGTGCGAAGCGAAGGGGCAATCAGCGCGGCAATCCCCATGGATAGGAGTATGCTTATCCGGCCGATCCGGATCAGCTTCCGTTCGCTGGCTTTTTTATTGAAAAAGTGCCGGTAGATATCGAGCGAGAATATGGTGGATATGCTGTTCGCCTTTCCTGCGAGGGAAGCGATGATGGCCGCGGTGAGCGCAGCGAATGCAAGCCCTTTCAGACCTGCGGGAAGCAGATTGAGCAAGGTTGGGTATGCCCGGTCGGGTTTCATTTCCCCTGTGGCATTCAGCATTTCGGTTTGAAATACGCCTTCCTTGAAAAGCACGTAAACCGTAATGCCCGGCAGTACCGCGATAACCGGGATCAACAACTTCAAAAATGCTGCGAAAAGAATGCCCTTCCGGGCGGTTTTCAGGTTGGCGCCCAAGGCGCGCTGGATTATATACTGGTTGCATGCCCAGTAATTCAGGTTGTTGATCCACATGCCGCCGATCAGCACCGATAAGCCGGGCAGGTCGGAATAATACGGATGGTCCCGTTCAAAAATCATGTGGAAATGCGATGGCGTCTCTTCCCGGATAATGGAAAGCCCTTTGAGCACGTTTTCACCGTAACCGAAGTGGTCCGACACCAGGGTCAATGCGATATAGGTGGTGGTCAAGCCGCCAATGATCAATACCAGGACCTGGATTACGTCTGTATATCCGATTACTTTCATGCCCCCGAGTGTCACTACAATGGAACAGACCGCCAGACCGGTTACGCACCAGCCAAAGGAGATCTGCGAAATGGAAGAAATCGCCAGTGCTCCAAGGTAAATGATGGAGGTAAGGTTCACAAAGACATACACCAGCAGCCAGAAAACCGCCATAACCGCGCTGACTGTGCTGTTATAGCGCTTCTGGAGAAACTGGGGCATGGTATAAATGCCGTTCTTCAGGTAAACCGGTATAAAGAAAACGGCGACGATGATCAGTGTGGCGGCGGCCATCCATTCGTAGGTGGAAATAGCCAATCCCAGCGCGAAGCCCGACCCGGACATTCCGATGAAATGCTCCGCCGAAATATTGGATGCGATAAGCGAGGCTCCGATGGCCCACCAGGTCAAGGACCCTTCCGCGAGAAAGAAGTCCTTGGAATCGGCTTGCCTGGACCGCTTCCGCATGTAAATATAATAGCCATAAGCAGCTACGACGATGAAATAGACCAGGAAGACGAAATAATCACGGTGGGTTAGTTGGTTCATGCTTCCTGGTTTAATGAGAGCGGACTTAGCGTTTGGAATCCCCGAGGGGCTGAGCCGGTACCCCCTCCTGCGTAATTGTAACCGGCTTGATCATTCCGTTTTCATCAAAGTACATCCTTTCAATGCAGGTTACCCGGTAATTCGGATCGGTTTCCCCTTTCGGCCGGCGATGGTAGACAATGTACCAAAGGTCCTTTTCCGCATGGTGAATCACCGAATGGTGTCCCGCCCCGGTCGCGATTTCCGGATCCTGTTCCAGGATGGTACCCACC
>JAJUHF010000038.1 GCA_029268045.1 Anseongella ginsenosidimutans | reverse complement strand
CCCTCCAATGCCATTACCCGGATAAGCCGGGAGGAGGTGCCACGCGGGCAATGGGTGCACCTGGCCATCAGCTACGATGGGTCGTCCGGTGCCGCCGGGTTCCGATTGTATCTCAACGGAAGGGAACCGGCAACGGATGTGGTGGTGGATCAGTTAACCAAGGATATTCTTCTGGGCTTCAATCCCGAGCCGGGGCTGCAGATAGGCGCCTGGGAGCGGGGTTTTGGCTTGAAAGGAGGGAAGGTATCGGGCATTGCGGTTTACAACCGGGAGCTGACCGCTTTTGAAATGGCTGTCCTGGCAGGGAAGGCCACCTGGCAGGAAATTGCAAGCAAAGGCCGCGGGCAGCTTTCATCGCGGGAGGTGGAACAGTTGAAAGCCTATTATCTGGCTGCGGTAAGCAAGGATCTGGAGCAGGCCCGAAAGGAACTGATCAGAAAGCGAACCCTCCTGGCCGATTCGACCGAAACCGTGAAGGAATTGATGGTCATGCAGGAAATGCCCGAGAGAAAACGGACTTACATCCGGGAACGGGGCGTTTACAATGCCTTGGGAGAGGAGGTATTTCCGACGACCCCGGCATCCATTCTTGCTTTCCCCGAAGACCTGCCGCCGGATCGTTACGGGCTGGCCCAGTGGCTGACCCATGAAGATCACCCGCTTACCGCCCGGGTCGCCGTCAACCGATACTGGCAGCAATTTTTTGGTACGGGCCTGGTGGAAACAAGCGGGGATTTTGGGAATCAGGGGGCATTGCCCAGCCACCCCGAGCTGCTGGACTGGCTGGCGGTAACGTTCCGGGAGTCCGGATGGGATGTGAAGGCCATTGTCAAAATGATGGTTATGTCGGCCACCTACCGGCAGGACTCCCGGGCCCAACCCGGCTTGCTTGAACGGGACCCGGATAACCGGCTGCTTGCCCGGGGGCCTTCGGAACGCATGAGCGCCGAAATGATCCGTGATAACGCACTGGCTGCAAGCGGGTTAATTAATCCTGAGATCGGAGGCGAAAGCATCAAGCCTTACCAGCCCGAAGGCCTGTGGGCGATCAACAGCAATCATTACGTGCCCGATACCGGAAGAGCGGTTTATCGCAGAAGCCTTTACGTGCTGGTCAAGCGGACCGTGCCGAATCCGACCCTGGCCTCATTTGATGCGCCGGCGCGTACTGCCTGCGTGGTAAAAAGGCAGGAAACCAACACGCCCCTGCAGGCGCTGGTTACCCTGAACGACCCCACTTTTGTGGAGGCAGCCCGGGTGATGGGGGAACAGATCGCAGCTGTGGAAAACACCGAAGAGGCGGTGATTGCCGCCTTCCGGAAGTTAACCGGAAGGGTTCCGCTACCGGGGGAGCTATCCCTGCTTACCGGGTTGCTGAAAGAACAGGAGCAAAAATTCAGCGCGGATCCGTTCAAGGCCCGGGGGTGGCTCAACGTGGGGCAGTACCGGATCAGGGAGGAGGCCGATCCCGCCCGGGTGGCTGCGGGAGCGGTGGTGGCCAATACGATCATGAATTCAGATGCATGTTTGACTAAGCGATAAATCATGTCCCATTTTCACGAAGAAGAATTTAAACTGCACGGCCGTCCGTTTGACCAGCTCAACCGGCGTTTGAGCAGGCGTAATTTTCTTGTAAAAACCTCGCTTGGCCTGGGTTCGCTTGCAATGGGTTCCCTGCTGGGTCTCGGCAGGGGACAAGGTCTGGCGGGGGCACAAGCCGGCGCGTCCCGCCCGATGGCGCCCGAAGAAGCCGAGCTGCTCAGCAGGATCCCCCATCTGGTTCCCAAAGCGAAACGAATCGTTTATCTGTTTATGGCCGGAGGACCCTCGCAGTTTGAAACCTTTGATTATAAACCCGAATTGGTACGGCTGGCCGGACAGGACCTGCCCGAATCGGTACGCAACGGGCAGCGGCTTACCGGGATGAGCGCCAGTCAGAGTGTGCTCCCCATGGTGCCTTCGATTTATAAATTTCATCAATACGGCCAAAACGGCACCTGGGTCAGTGAACTCCTGCCGCATACGGCACGGATCGTGGATGAATTGTGTATCGTCAAATCACTTCATACCGAGGCGATCAATCACGATCCGGCCATTACTTTTTTCCAGACTGGTGATCAGCTGCCCGGCAGACCTTCCATTGGATCCTGGATCAGCTATGGGCTTGGCTCGGACAATGACAACCTGCCGACGTTTATCGTATTGGTATCCCAGAATGCGGTAAAGGATCAGCCTTTGTATGCCCGCCTGTGGGGGAATGGCTTTCTGCCTACCCGGCACCAGGGCGTTCAGTTCCGATCGGGGAAGGATCCGGTGTTATTTCTGAATAACCCCGAAGGATACGACGGGGAGGATCGCCTGGAAATGCTGAATTACCTGAAAAAGCTCAATGAATTGCAGGATAGCGTATACGGGGATCCCGAGATCAGCAACCGCATTGCCCAATACGAGATGGCCTTCCGGATGCAGACCTCGGTTCCGGAGGTCATGGACATGCGCAACGAACCGGACGAGGTATTCGAGCTGTACGGCGCAGACAGCCGGACACCAGGTACTTATGCGGCCAACTGCCTGCTGGCGCGCAAACTGCTTGAACGGGATGTGAAGTTTGTGCAGCTGTATCACCAGGGATGGGATCAGCACGGCAACCTGCCGCAGTCCATTGCCCGGCAATGCAAGGATACCGACCAGGCCACGGCGGCATTGGTCATCGACCTGAAACGCCGGGGGCTGCTGGAAGACACGCTGGTGGTATGGGGCGGAGAATTCGGCCGGACGGTCTATTCCCAGGGAGAGTTAACGGCTAATAATTACGGGCGGGATCATCATCCCCGTTGCTTTACCATGTGGATGGCCGGGGCGGGCGTGAAGGCTGGGATCAGTTACGGCGAAACCGATGAGTTCAGTTATAATATCATCAAGGACCCGGTGCATGTGCACGATTTCCAGGCTACCCTGATGCATCTTATGGGAATAGATCACGAGCAGCTGACGTATAAATTTCAGGGAAGACGGTTCCGGCTAACGGACGTGCAGGGCCGGGTAATCCACGATATCCTGACAGAAACGCTATAAAAAAAATGCAAAAGAGTAAGCCGGGTTCTGTTCATTCCGCCGCCCGAAGGCGAAAAGCAAGGTGCGGAACCCTGCTGCGGAACTGCTTGTCATTTATCTTGCCGTTCCATCACTGGAACGGTCTATCAGCCTACCCACCGGGATCGGACGAGCAGCCCTCAAGCCCCGGTTTATTTGGCCTTTCAACTCCTGAGGTTTACCTGCATTCTGCATCGCTGCAGAAAGCCGTGGGCTCTTACCCCACGTTTTCACTATGACCCCATATCGCCGTAAAACGGCTGCGAACGGGGCTACCTGTTTTCTGTGGCACTTGCTGTATTCCCGCCCGCACGCTTAAGCGCGGAAAACGGGAACCCTTCCTGTTAGGAAGCAGGATGCTCTGTGTTGCCCGGACTTTCCTCCCCCGGTGTAAACCAGAGGCGACAAGCCTTTTTGCATTACAAAAATACGGAGATTTCCGCGGGAAGTCAAGGGCCGGTCTGTTCCTGCCGGCATCGATCCAGCGCGCGCTGTACTTCCTCGATGGTGAACATTTCCTGCTTGTTGCCGAATGCATTGGTAATGTAGGTGAGGATCTCGGCTATTTCCATAGCGGTTAGCCGCTGATTCCCGATCATGGGCTGATCGTACAGCTGTCCATGAATGACAATCGGTTCATCCATGCCGTAGCGGATAATGCAGGCCAGCCGGTCCCGGTTCTGCCGAAGGTACAAGGTATCGGTGAGTGGAGGAATTAGTTTTTCGAAGCCGGTCCCGTCGATCTGATGGCAGTTCTGGCATTGGCTGCGGTAAAGCACCATTCCTTCGGCAATGTATTTCTTTTTAAGCAGCTCCTGCTCGTTCTGGCAGCTGCCCAGCAAACCGGCAGCCGACAAACCGGCTGCGATGATCACCAGGGTGGCCAGCAGGGCAGGAATACGGCGCATCATTCTGAGGTTTTTGAATTTCCCGCGGCCTCCGATTCTTTTAAAAGCACGGGAATATCCCGGATCAGCTGATTCACCGACGCTTCCTCCGTTCCGTCGTAAATGCCCCGGATATGCCGGTTTTCGTCCACCAGGATAAAGTGCCCCCCGTGGATAAAGCCTCCGGGTGCGTTTTCGTCCTCCAGCGCCGCGACCATGTAGCTGTTCTCAGCCAGGGCGTAGACCGTTTCCCGCGGGCCGGTTACAAAATGCCATTGCTCACTGCTCACGCCCAGATCAGCCGCGTATTTCTTCAATACAGGCACCGAATCGTGACGCGGATCAATGGTGTGCGAGAGAAATGAAATTCCCGGATTACCCTCGAATGCTTTGTACACCCGAAGCATCTGTTTTTTCATTATTGGGCAGATGCTGGGGCAGGAAGTGAAAAAGAAATCCGCTACGTAGGCCTTATTGGAAAAGGTCTGGTTGGTTACCCAGACACTGTCCTGATTCATAAAACGGAAGTCGGCAATCTGCTGGTAAACCGTGTCGGAACCCTGTATCTCCTGTCTGCCCAGAATTGGCAATGTCCGGTCCTTTCCCCCGGAACAGCCCACCAGCAGGCCGATTCCCAACAGGGCAATAACTTGTTTCATCTGTTTGATTAATTCTGCTCCCCGAGGCTGTCCATCAGGGCGCGTGCTCCACCAATACTTTCTTCGTAGGCCTGCTCTACTTCTGCAATCCGGGCCTTTTCTCCGTTCAGGTAGTCCATGACCTGCTCATGTTCCATCTCCGAATAGTCGGTCCTGAATTCGTGCATCCATTCCGACATGGCCAGATCGGCGGCATCCAGGGCGGCGATCAGCGAATCCGCCTCGCGACGGATGCGTGCGGTGTCGGCTTCGGGGTTATGCTGCTTCAGACTATCCAGCGCGGCAATCAGTCCGGTCAGGTCTGCCTTTGCCTGAAGGAGCTCCGCGTTGCGGGGCATGATCCGGTCGTGTACTTTGATCACCTCGCTTTTCAGCGCGTTGGCATCATCGGCTCCCGATTGACATGCGATCATTGCCACAGCTGTCAGTAAAAAGGTAGAAACCAGCAGTGCAATGTTTTTGTAAAACGTTCTCATTTTATAACGTTTAACCCAATAAAACGGCTTTTGTTGCATCCAATATGGAAAATGCTTCTTCGGAGGAACGGCCTTCGGCATATACACGCAGTACCGGTTCTGTTCCCGAGGGACGGATCATCACCCAGGAATCCCCGTCAAAATGGAATTTGTATCCGTCCATGTCCTCGGTCCGGAGGATCTTATGGTCCCCAAAGCCGGTATACTTTCCTGACTGGCAGTTGGCTATGATCTGCTGCTTCAATTCTTCGCTGACATGAAGGTCGTATCGTTCCACGGCAAAGGCTCCCACTTCATCATACAGCTGCGCGATGAGGTCGTCCAGGGACTGTCCGGTCTTGGCCATGTATTCCCACAGGGTGAGGCCAATCCATATACCATCCCGCTCGGGAATATAGCCTGAAATGGCGATTCCACCCGATTCTTCCCCGCCTACCAAGTAGGACTTGCCTGAATTGACCATCAAATCGCAGATGTACTTGAAGCCGATCTTGGTGACCGTATGGGGCAGCCCGTACTTTTTACAAAGGGCTGCGATTTTTCCGGTACACGAAAAAGTGGTTACCACTTCCCCTTGCAGTCCTTTGTATTTGTGGAGGTATTGGATAAGCAGTAAAATGAGGTGGTGGGAATCAATGAACTCGCCCTTATGATTGTAGAATCCGATCCGGTCGGCGTCTCCGTCGGTAGCCAGCGCGGAATCGATGTTTCCGCTCAGGCGGATCGTTTCAGACAATTCGGTAAGGTTTTTATGGATTGGTTCGGGAGCCTGCCCGTCAAACCCGGGATTGTTTTCGGCATGCAGAAAGGTAATATCCGGAAAGAGTCGCCGCATGACATGCTGGCCGGCTCCGTACATGGCGTCGTAGGCAAGTTCCAGTCCTGATGAATGAATGGCCTCCAAATCGAAACTTTTCCGGACATGTTCACAGTACAGGGTTTCCAGATCCACCTCTTCGATCAGGCCTTCTTTTGTATAATCCTCCAGAGAAGCGGGATTGAGCGAAATTTCATCGGGTATCCGGCTTTCGACCGCGTCGATGATCGCCGGAGTGGCCGGCCCTCCGTAATGCGCTTTGATCTTGAACCCGTTGTAGGCGGGCGGGTTATGACTCGCGGTAATGATTACGCCCAAGTCGGCCTTCAGTTGTACCGTACCCAGGGACACCATGGGGGTGGAAACGAATTCATTGCCTGCCAGATACACCTTGATTCCCATGCTGGCAAAAACCCGGGCGACGGACGATGAGAACAACTTGCCGCCGAAACGGCAATCATTTCCCACAACCGCCGTGGGATTGGCGGCATTTTCCTTCAACCACAACGCCGTGGCATAGGCAACACGCTGTACATTTTGAACCGTGAACTCCTGGGCAATAATTGCACGCCATCCATCGGTACCGAATTTAATTTTCGTCATATAAAACAGGATTAAGAGGAAGCCAAAGATATTATCAAATCGATCACGTCCCAAATTTAGAAACAATCTGTGTAAGAACGTATAATTATGCGTGAAATGTGGCATGGCTTTCGCTTGAAAAAAACGATGAAAAAACGAATACCCCTGATGGCATGCATCGTGCTTTTGAGCGGATGTGCCACCCTGCAGAACAAGGCATTCAATTACCGGAAAATGATGGTTGGAGATTGGATGCTGCAAGACATTCAGGTTGAAGGCCAAAACGGGCCGTTTAAGATTACCTTATTCAATGAGGCCTTGCTGGAATGCTTTGAAGGAAGCGCCTGGACCCTGACCCGGCCCAACAGCCTGGGTACCTACGTGCTGAATGACGGCGCCGATTGCCAGACCGGCCTTCAACGGGAGATCCGCTGGACCTTACACCAAACCGAAACGGGCCAGCAACAGTTCCAGTTCAAGCGACTGGACGAGACGCGGGAACCCATGGACAATAACGTAGGTTACCGGCTCGACGTTGTTTCCCTGGATGAAAACGGCATGGTACTTCGGGACGAGGTGACGGTGAACAACCAGCCTTTGTATCTGATCTATACCTTTTCCCGTCAGCCTTAGCCAGCGGGAATCACCGGATTTTGGCGGAAAATCTGCAGTCACCGGGATTTTATTCCGAACTTATTGCTTTCTTTGCGGTTTATAAGAGATTAAATACTGCATGAAAGTTTTAAAGTTTGGTGGAACATCGGTTGGGAGTCCGGAACGGATCCGGAACCTGATCTCGCTCATCAACCAAGATGAACGGCAAATTGTGGTGCTGTCGGCGGTAGCCGGTACGACCAATTCGCTGGTTGCCATTTGCCAGGAATACGCCGAGGGGAAAAATCCCGCCCCCCGGATCACCTCCCTGAATGAGCAATACGAGGACCTGATCGGGGATCTGTTTGTCAGTAACGAGTACCGGATCAAGGCGAAGGAATTGATTGACATCCATTTTGGCACGATTTCTTCCTTTTCCAGCGGCGTGTTTACGCCCATTCACGAACGGGTCATTCTTGCCCAGGGGGAATTGCTGTCGACGCATTTATTCCATTATCACCTCCAGGAAATCGGGGTTCCCTCGGTATTGCTGCCGGCCCTGGATTTCATGAAGATCAACGAGGAACTGGAACCGGAAATCCCTTATATAACCGAAAAACTGGGGGCGATGCTTGCGTCCCATCACGAAAACAATATTTTCATCACCCAGGGATATATCTGCAGGAATGCATTCGGAGAAATCGACAACCTGAAACGGGGAGGAAGCGATTACACGGCTTCCCTAATCGGAGCGGCCCTGCGGGCGGAGGAAATCCAGATATGGACCGACATTGACGGAATGCACAACAACGATCCAAGGGTAGTTAAAAATACCCGGCCGATTGCGCAGCTCTCTTTTGAAGAAGCGGCCGAACTGGCCTATTTCGGGGCAAAGATCCTGCATCCCCAAAGTGTATTCCCCGCTCAGAAATACAAAGTGCCCGTCCGCTTGCTGAATACCATGGAACCCAACGCGCCCGGAACCCTGATCAGCGATCAACGGAGCGAAGGGGAGATCAAGGCAGTGGCGGCCAAGGAAGGCATTTGCGCCATTAAGATCCAAAGCAGCCGGATGCTGTTGGTGTACGGGTTTCTCAGAAAGGTGTTTGAGGTTTTTGAACGCTACAAAACACCCATCGATATGGTGACCACATCTGAAGTTGCGGTTTCACTCTCGATAGATAACCCCAAGTATTTGAAAGAAATAACTGAAGAGTTACAGGCCTACGGACAAATCACCGTTGACCAGGACCAAACCATCATCTGCGTGGTGGGCGATTTTGTTGCTTCCAAAGCTGGTATTGCGGCCCGGGTACTGGACGAGTTGAAACACATCCCCATCCGGATGATATCCTACGGGGGAAGCCGGAACAACATTTCCATTTTGCTGGATACGGCATATAAAAATGAAGCCCTGCAATCACTTCAGCGCTTGTTTTAATGACTTTTATCGAATGTTTAACGCAGCCCGAATAACACGTTTTCAAAAAGAGCAGACCCCGTTTTATTTTTACGATACCGGACTGTTGCAGCAAACGGTAGATGCTTGTCGACAGGCGTCCGAAAAGCATGCTTTTCATGTGCATTACGCCCTGAAGGCCAACGTAAACAACGAACTGCTCCGCATTATCCGCGACGCCGGATTCGGAGCCGACTGTGTGAGCGGGGGGGAAGTGGCGAAGGCGCTGGAGAACGGCTTCTCAGCCGATCAGGTCGTCTTTGCCGGTGTAGGAAAGACCGATCAGGAGATCAATTTCGCGCTTGATGCGGATATATTCTGCTTTAATGTGGAATCGGTGCAGGAGCTGGAAGTCATTGACGATTTGGCCCGGAAACGGAACAAACAGGCCCAAATTGCGCTCCGGATCAATCCGAATGTGAACGCCAATACGCACGAGTACATCACCACCGGATTGGAGGAAAATAAGTTCGGGATCAACTCCTGGGAATTCAATACGGTGATTGAAAAGCTGAAAACCCTCCAGCATATCCGGTGCATTGGTCTGCATTTTCACATCGGTTCCCAGATAACCGACGACAACGCATTCAAAAGCCTGTGTGTCAAAGTAAACGAATTCAGGCGCTGGTTCGCGGACCGGGGGATTTACTTTAAGGTGCTCAATGTAGGCGGGGGGCTGGGCGTGGATTATCATCAGCCGGACCGACAGCCGGTGGTTGATTTCGCCAGCTATTTTTCAATCTTCGATCAGTTTCTGGAAAGAGAACCGGGACAGGAGGTGCATTTTGAGCTTGGACGCGCGCTGGTGGCTCAGTGCGGCAGTCTGATTACCCGCGTTTTATATATAAAGAAAGGAATCAATACGAATTTTGCCGTGGTGGACGCGGGCATGACCGAGCTGATCCGCCCGGCCCTTTACCATGCCTATCACCGGATCGAGAATATTTCGCGCCCGGAGGAAGGCAATACCCAAAAGTACGATGTGGTGGGTCCCATCTGCGAGTCATCCGATTGCTTCGGAAAGGAGGTGGAGCTGCCGGAAACCCACCGTGGCGACCTGCTTGCGATACGTACCGCAGGGGCGTATGGGGAGGTGATGACCTCGTCCTATAATTTAAGGCCCAAAATTCGGCCCTTGTTCCTTTAGTTTTTACCTTTGACAGATGCTGCTGCTATTCGACTTCAGTCTCCCCCTGACCGATCCGGTATTGGTGTTTACACTGGTACTGTTCATCATTCTGTTTTCCCCGATCCTTCTGAAGCGGCTTCGGATCCCCAGTCTGCTGGGATTGATCCTGGCGGGGATTCTGGTGGGACCGAATGGATTCAATATTTTGAGGCTGGACAGCAGCATTGTGCTGTTCGGAACCGTGGGGCTGCTGTATATCATGTTCCTGGCCGGTCTGGAACTGGATATGAACGAATTTAAGAAAAGCCGGAACCGCAGCGTCGTTTTCGGTTTACTCACCTTTGCCATCCCCATGCTGGTCGGCTTCCCCGTCTGTTACGTATTGCTGGATTTTGACGTGGCCGCTTCTGTCCTGATATCGAGTATGTTTGCTACCCACACAATGGTGGCCTATCCGATCGTGAGCCGGTTCGGACTGACCAAGAACGAGGCGGTCACCATTTCCGTGGGGGGCACGATTGTGGCCGATACCCTGGTCCTGCTGATCCTGGCCGTTATTACGGGCACGGCCGAAGGCACCCTGAATACCCAGTTCTGGATTAAGCTGGTCATTTCGCTGATTGTTTTCATCGCCATTGTATTTGTTGGTTTCCCGATCATCGGCCGGTGGTTCTTCAAAAAGATAGAAGGGGAAAAAACCTCCCAGTATATTTTCGTGATGGCCATGGTATTTCTGGCGGGATTTCTGGCGGAACTGGCCGGTGTGGAACCGATTATCGGCGCGTTCATGGCCGGACTTGCCTTGAACCGCCTGATCCCGCACACTTCCACGCTGATGAACCGCATCGAATTTGTGGGGAGCGCCCTGTTTATTCCTTTTTTTCTGCTCAGTGTGGGGATGATGGTGGATATGACCGTCATCTTTTCCGGTCAGCGCGCCCTGATCGTTGCGGGCGTTCTCATAGCAGTCGCCATTTCCACAAAATGGATTGCTGCCTGGATCGCGCAATGGGTCTTCAAATACAACGGGGTGCAGCGGAACCTCATCTTTGGCCTGACCGGGTCACGGGTTGCCGCTACACTGGCCGTGATCCTGATCGGTTATAATCTGGAAATCGTCAATGAGAACGTGTTGAACGGGACCATCCTGCTTATTCTGATTACCTGTCTGATCGCCAGCTTTGTGACCGAAAGCGCGGCCCGGAAACTGGTGGTGCTGGAAAGCAACAAGAAACCCGAGCTACCCGAAACCCACGAACGGATCCTGGTACCCCTGGCTAATCCGGCCACCGTGGAAGAGCGGATCGACTATGCCCTGTATATATCGGATAAAGATTCGACCGATCCCATTTATCCGCTTGCCGTGGTCCGGGATGACGAAGAAGCGCAGCAGAAACTTCTGGAAAGTGGAAAGATGCTGGAAAAGGCGTTGAAACATGCCTCTGCCGCCGAAACCCCCGTGGAATTATTGACCCGGGTGGACCTGAATGTTTCCAATGGCATTACCCGCGCTGTAAAGGAGCATCTGATCACGCACATCATCATGGGCTGGATCGAGCGCAGCGCCACGGATCGTTTCTTCGGATCCATTCTGGATAATCTTTTAAACAACTGCGGACAGATGGTGTCCGTGGTCCGGTTCCGGCAGCCCCTGAATACGCTGCGCAGGATGGTCCTGGTGGTTCCGCGGAATGCCCAGCTGGAACCCGGTTTCCACCGCTGGATCAAGAAAATCAAAAATCTTTCCCGGGAAAGCGGGGTGGATGTGATCGTGTATTGCCACGGGGACCTGATCCGCATGCTGCAGAATCTGCTGGTGGAGAAAAAACCGTCCGTTTCGGCCGTGTTTAAGAACCTGGACGATCTGCAGGACATTCTGGTGGTCTCCAAGGACCTGCGGGAAGACGATATGCTGGTGGTTGTATGCGCGCGCCGCGGTACCATTTCCTATCAGTCGGAAATGGACGCGATTCCTCATAAAGTCAACAAACATTTCCCGGATAATAACCTGATCATCATTTTCCCGGAACAGAATACCGGTCCGAACGCGCCGCGGTTCGAAAGCGAAGGCTTTGAAGTATCGCCCATTCAGGAAAACATCGAACGGATCAGCAAACTGGGCCGCTCTATGCGGAAAATGTTTAAAAGTTAATAGTCCCCGGGCTCAGAAGGCGCTGATCCCCGTGATATCCTGCCCGGTGATCAGCAGGTGAATATCGTGTGTCCCCTCGTAGGTAATGACCGATTCCAGATTCATCATGTGACGCATGATGGGGTATTCCCCGGTGATTCCCATGGCGCCCAATAGTTGCCTTGATTCACGCGCGATGCGCAGGGCCATCTCCACATTATTCCGTTTGGCCATGGATATCTGGGCCGGAGTGGCGCGGTTTTCGTTTTTGAGAACGCCCAGACGCCAGGTCAGCAACTGGGCTTTGGTGATTTCCGTGATCATTTCAGCAAGCTTTTTCTGTTGAAGTTGGAACGAAGCGATGGGCTTGCCGAATTGAGTCCGTTGGCGGGCGTAGCGCAGGGCGGTATCGTAACAATCCATGGCTGCCCCGATCGCCCCCCAGGCGATCCCATACCGGGCCTGATTCAAACAACTGAGTGGTCCTTTCAGGCCCTCGGCCTGGGGCAGGATGTTTTCTACGGGAACCTTCACCCGGTCGAAAACCAACTCACCGGTTGCTGAAGCCCGTAGCGACCATTTGTGATGCGTTTCCGGTGTGGTGAAGCCTTCCATGCCGCGTTCCACGATCAGCCCCTTGATGGTCCCTTCCTCGTTTTTCGCCCATACCACCGCAATGTCGGCAAAGGGCGCGTTGGAGATCCACATTTTTGCCCCGCTAAGCACGACATGATCGCCTCCGTCGGTGAACCGGGTGGTCATGCTTGCCGGATCGGACCCGTGATCTGGTTCGGTCAGACCAAAGCAGCCGATCAGTTCTCCGGAGGCCAGACGGGGCAGGAATTTCCGCTTCTGCTCCTCGCTGCCGAACCTGAAAATGGGATACATCACCAGCGAACCCTGGACCGAGGCGGTGGACCGGATCCCGGAATCACCCCGTTCCAGTTCCTGCATCATGAGTCCATACGCGATCTGATCCAGCCCCCCTCCGCCGTATTCGGGAGGGGTGGTGGGACCGAACGCCCCGATTTCGGCCAGGCCTTTCAGCAATCCGGTGGGGAATTCAGCCTTTTGCGCATAATCTTCGATGATTGGGGATAGCTCCTTTTTCACCCACCTGCGGGTGGATTCCCTGACTAGGCGCTGTTCTTCATTTAGGAGTTCGTCCACCAGGTAATAGTCGGGAGCTTCAAAAAGGTCTTGTTTATTGGACTGGCCCATAAATTTTAGCTTAATTTGTAACACAAGATAAAAAAATAAGAGGCAATCAGGAAGTGATGACCGGTCCGTCTGAAAAACACGCGATCCGCCTGGAAGGCATCCAGGTGAATGCGCCCGTTGGCTATTATTCCCACGAGCGGGAAAACGGAGTTGCTTTCCTTGTGAACATGGAGGTCGGAACGGATTTTTCGCGCGCCGGACTCGGGGATGAGATTGCCGATACCATCAATTACGAAGACCTGGTCGCGGTCGTAAAGAAGGAAATGTCCAAGCCGGCAAAACTTATCGAATATGCGGCATGCCGGATCAAAGAAGAGTTGCTGCGCTTGTTTCCCGCCATCTCCTATCTCCGGTTGGAATTGCAGAAACAAGCGCCGCCCCTGGCATTGAAAACCGCGTCGGCGACCATTGTGATCACCTACAATAGATAAGGAAACGCTGAACATGAACTATCGGAAGCTTGGGGAAGAAGGCATCAGGGAGTTACAGCAAATCGTGGGCAGAGATTATGTATTTACAGACGCTTCCACCTTGACCCTTTATTCACGGGATGAAACCGAGGACCTTTCTTTTCTGCCGGAGGCCGTGGTCAAACCGGCCGATGCGGGCCAGATTGCCGCCATTCTCAGCTGGTGCAACGCACGTCGTGTTCCGGTGACCCCCCGCGGAGCAGGTACCAGTTTGAGCGGATCCGCCCTGCCTATTCACGGGGGGCTGGTGCTCTCTCTGGAACGGCTGAACCGGATCCTGAAGATTGACGAACGCAACCTGCAGGCAACCGTTGAAAGCGGCGTGATTACGCAGGTACTGATGGACGCGGTCGCGGAAAGGGGTCTTCTCTACCCGATTGATCCGGCCAGCAAAGGATCCTGTTTTATAGGAGGAAACATCGCGCACGGTTCGGGCGGGCCCCGGGTCGTGAAATACGGGACCATCCGGGATTACATCCTGAACCTGGAAGTAGTGCTGCCATCGGGAGAGATCATCCAGACCGGAGCCAACACGCTAAAGAATGCTTCCGGCTACAGCCTCACCCAGCTTATGATAGGCAGTGAAGGAACCCTGGGCATCGTGACCAAGGCCGTGCTGAAACTGATTCCCAGGGCGTCCCATTCGGTGGTGCTGTTTGCCTCCTTTCCCACGAACGAGGATGCTTGTCAGGCGGTTTCCGCCATCTTCCGTGCAGGATTGACCCCTTCGGCCCTGGAATTCATGGAAAGGGAAGGGGTGGAATGGGTCATGGAACACGATGCAGTGGATTTTAACCTGAAACCCGGCGTGGAGGCGTACCTATTGATCGAAGTCGACGGCCGGGATAGGGATCATCTCTTCGTCGACTGCGAAAAGATAGCCGGCGTACTGGAACAGCACGGATGCGATGAGGTGCTTGTCGCTGAAAGCGCTGCGGAAAAAGAGGCCTTCTGGAAAATCAGGCACACCTTGCCCCATTCGGTGAAAGCCAATTCCATCTATAAAGAGGAAGACACGGTAGTTCCGCGCGCGGAGCTTCCCGCGCTGATCAAAGGGATCAAGGAAATCGGAACGCGATACGGATTCCAGTCGGTATGTTACGGTCATGCGGGCGACGGAAATCTTCACGTCAACATCATCAAGGGAAGCATGAGCGAGGAAGACTGGAAGCATAAATTGCGCGATGGCATTCGGGAACTATTTCAGCTGACCGTACGGCTGGGAGGGACCATTTCCGGGGAACATGGCATCGGGTATGTCCAGCGGGAATTCCTCGACGTAATCTATTCTCCACCCCATCTGCAATTGTTCCGGGCCATCAAACAAGCGTTCGATCCGAATCACATCCTGAATCCCGGTAAAATCCTTGCCTAATATGACGATATGTCATAAATCCTGGAGGCGTTGTGACAAAATGTCATTAATTGATCCGATTTTTGTGCTTTATTGCTGCTGGCACGCCTGTTGATCTTAACAGGGTGAACAAAAAAAGTAAAAAAGGAGGATTAAAATATGACACTTGTAAAATGGAATGAACCCAAAACCACACGGTATCCGGGTGTTTTCGGCGGCACTTTAAGCCCCGTATTCAACGATTTGTTCGATGACTTCTTTGGAGGAAGATCTCTTCCCGGACTGTTGTCCAGCAAGGCGCCCGCGGTGAATATTTCCGAGGATCAGGACAGCTACCACGTAGAACTGGCTGCGCCCGGTCTTAAAAAGGAAGACTTCAAGCTCAACGTGGAAGACGACGTATTGCGTATTTCCGTGGAAAAGAAGGAAGAGAAGAACAAGACGGAAAAAGGCTATACGCGTCGGGAGTTCAATTACACCAATTTCAGCCGTTCGTTCACCTTGCCCGACTCGGTAAATACCGACGGCATCAAGGCGAGCTATAAAGACGGTGTGCTTGAGATTGACCTTCCTAAGAAAGAAGAAGAAAAAACGAAAACCCGTGTGATAGAGATCGCCTGATCCAGGCGAAGTGTGGTTGATGAAAAAGCGTCCCCTGCGGACGCTTTTTTTGTTTCCCGACTTTCCTATCTTTACAGATTATGAAAAACGCAATGACTCTTGCCTGCTTCCTCGTTCTATGGTTGGGGAGCGGTTCTAACAACGCATTGGTTGCCCAGGATCAAAGCCGGTATTCCAGGGAAATGGAAGCGGCTCCAAAGCGCGCTTTCTGGGGCGCCAACCTGGGGGTATTGATCGGAACCTACACCAATATCGGGGTGGCGCCGTACGTAGGATACCGCCTGACACCCACCACCGATGTAGGAGGAGGGCCTTTTCTGCAATACGCAGCCTACCGCCGGAACGGATACCTGAGTTATGGTGGCAGAGTATTTGCGCGTCAGACCGTGTTCAGCAATTTCTTTGCACAGGCCGAATACGAGTACCTCGATACGGAGGATCCCGACGCCATCGTCCTGGAACCGGATGCTGGACGGATCCAGGTGAACAGCCTGTTTTTGGGACCGGGATATTACGGCGGCATCGGGGGACGGGTGAAAATGCACATGGCGGTGCTTTTCAACGTGCTGGACAATGATTTTAAACCTTACCGGGATCCCGTGATCCGGATCGGTTTCAGCCGGGCCTTTTAGCTTAGTGTAAATTATTCCGATTTCAGGATCTTCTCCACCAGTTCACCGGTGTTTTTGTCTTTCAGAATAAGCTTGGTGGCCCCGTAGTGGGTTATTTCTTCCTTGATCAGGTAATACTGCGCGTCGTAGTCCTTGGCGCCGGATATTTTTTCAACACCTTCTTTTCCGCGCCAGATTTCCAGCTGCACGGGTTCCCAGCGTTTGGTCTGAGCTGATTTATAGGCCGCATCCATTACGGCGTTCACCACATAACCGTCGTAAAAGGTTTCCCTTGGCTCGGTTTGTTTTTCGATCCCCTCGAACATGTCGGTGAACATGAAGTTGTAGCCCAGATCATGGATCTCATCGCCCACGGGAAAGATCCAGCCCTTGTTCGTTTCCGCTTTTTCAGAGACGTAATCATATCCCTCGCCGGAGGTGAACATATCGAACCCCGTACGGAGGAAGTTATTGATCCAGATGGTGCCTTCCGAGCCCATTACCTCGTCGCGCAGGTCCAGACCGCCCCGGAATGTCCAGCTTACTTCAAACTGACCGATGGCGCCGTTTTCGTAGCGGACCAGCCCGATTGCATGGTCTTCCGCATCGATGGGTTTTACCTGCGTATCGGCCCAGCACATCACTTCGACCGGACGGATGTCTTTCCCGATGTAGCTCCGGCCGATTTCGATGCAGTGGCAGCCCAGGTCCAGGATGCAGCCGCCTCCCGCTTGTTCCTTGTCCCAGAACCAGTTGCTGTGGGGACCCGGATGCGCTTCCCGGGAGCGCGCCCATAGAATGGTTCCCAATGCGCCTTTCTGTACGCTTTCAAGCGCTTTGATCATTTTGGGCGTGTAAACCAGATCTTCCAGGTACCCATGGAATACGCCGGCTTTTTCAACCGCTTCAAGCATGCGCTTTGCCTCTGCGGCGTTCCGGCCAAGGGGTTTGGTACACAGGACCGCTTTTCCGGCGCGGGCGGCCTCCAGGACCGCTTGTTCATGCAAATTATTGGGCAGGGAAACCACCACGGTATCCGTATCGGGATGATTGATGGCTTCTTCCATGGTCGTACACCAATGCGGCACATCGTAGTCCTCGGCAAATTTCCGGGCGCTTTCCTCCCTTCTGGAATAAATGCTCGTGATCTTGTCTTTACTGCGTAAACCCTGAATGGAATCCGCATAGAACCGTCCGATGAATCCGGATCCGAGCATGGCTATCTTTCTCATATGGCTGAACTCTTTATTTTGTCTTTAAACAGGAAACTGAACAGAAGGAGGACGGCGAAGGCGATCAAGGCAGGTACCATCCAGGTTTCCTTCCACTGATGAACCCCGTCGATGGTATAGTAGTCCGATACATAACCCGAAAGGATGGTACCGATCCACATGCCGATCCCGTAGGTGGCCATCGTGATCATACCCTGGGCTGAGCTTTTGATCCGTTCACCGGCTTTGGTGTCGGTGTAGATCTGGCCGGTGACAAAGAAAAAGTCAAAACAGATCCCGTGAAGGATAATGCCGGCAAAAAGCATCCACAGGTTCGGCCCGGCATCCCCATAGCCGAATAATACAAACCGCAGGACCCAGGCGACCATTCCCAATGCGATCATGTATTTCACGCCCAGGCGCCGGAAGAAAAACGGAATGAGTAGAATGAACAGCCCTTCGGAGATCTGTCCCAGGGTCATGTTGCTGGTGACGTTTTTCATTCCTGTTTCAACCAGAAACTGATTGGTGAGGCTATAATAGAAGGACAGGGGAATGCAGATCAGGATGGAGGATATAAAAAAGATCAAAAAGGAGCGGTCTTTCAGCAATACAAAGGCTTCCACGCCCAGAATATCAGCGACCCGTACTTTTTCACCCTTTGCCCGCGGCGGGGTATCCGGAAGAAAAAAGCTAAGTATGCCCAGAAGGAGGGAGGCAACCGCGGCAATCTGAAAAGTGGCTCCAAGCTCCGATGGCGTGATCCCGAAGACAAAGTCAATGGCCAGTCCGGTGGCGATCCAGCCGACCGTTCCCAAAACGCGGATTCCGGCGAATTGCCTCCCGGGGTCCTGCATCTGCCCGAAGGACACGGAATTGACCAGTGCCAGGGTGGGCGCATACAACAGCGAATAGAGCAGCAGAACCCAGTAAAAGGTGTCGGGATCCCGCACCGAGGTAATAAAATAAAGTACCACGGCCCCTCCCAAATGAAGAACCCCCAGTACTTTCTGTGCAGGGAAAAAGCGGTCGGCGACCATTCCCACAAAGAAGGGTGAAAAGATGGTCGCAATGGCCAGGGCGCTATACGCTTTTCCGATATCCACCTGATCCGCCTGGAGGACCGTGGCCAGGTAAGTACTCATGGTTACGTACCATATTCCCCAGATAAAGAATTCCAGGAACATCATGGCCGAAAGTTGAACGCGGGTGCCTGTTCTCATATAGCTTATCTCATGTTAACGAATTGGAGCGGCTGCCCGAAATTTTCGGCGCGTAGCCTGGCGATCACCGCCTGGAGGTCGTCGATCTTTTTTCCCTGGACGCGAACTTGGTCTTCCATGATCGAACCCTGGACCTTCAATTTCATTTCCTTGATCCGGTTGTTGATTTTCCTGGCAGTTTCCTTGTCGATGCCTTCTTTGATCCGGACCTCTTTCCGGATCATATTCCCCGAAGCGTACTCTTCTTTCCCAAAGTCAAGGCATTCGGGGTCAAGTTGCTGTTTCAGCATACGGGAAATAAGCACGTCCTGGATCGCTTTCAGGCGCATCTCATTTTCGGTGACCATGGTGATGAGGTTGGATTTCTTGTCCAGTTCGATGGTGGTATCCGACCCGTGAAAGTCGTAGCGGTTCACGATTTCCTTCCGGGCGTTGTTCACCGCGTTATCCAGCAACTGGCCGTCTACTTTACTGACAATATCAAACGATGGCATAGGTCAATTTATAAATAAACGCAAAAATTAGGGAATATGAACGAAAATAAAAAATGCGCTGTTATATTTTCACCGCCAGGCCAAGATCTACGAAATCGGCCTGGAAGCGGTGCATATGCAAGGTGCTTTGCACTCCCCAGTGGGGGCTTAGGAAAAAGGTGCCTCCGGCATTCCAATAATAATTGATATCGTGAAGACTGTTGAAATGCAGGTAACGTCCCGCCATGCCCCTCACTTCGACGCGGCTCATTTTGACACCCACTCCCAGGCTCAGCCCCAGCCGCCAGGGATCGTAGGAGCTACCGAAATGCTGATAGGTTTCGTTTCGCCGCTGGGGATCGAAAACAGTACCGTAGTAGGCCGCGTTGAGTCCGCCGCGCAAATCGATCACTTCGTTCAGCCTGTAATTGTAGCCGCCGTAAAAACCTGCCCTGGCTATGCCCCGCCGGCGTTGATACACCCCCCGTCGTCCGATTCCCGCAGCCAGTTCCACCGTGTTCCGGTCCAGTTGGCGGAAGACTCTTCGGGGTTCCCGGGCGTTTTCTGTTTTAAACCGGGATTTGACCCCAAGGGATACATTTCCACTGTTGATCCCCGAATTGGGGATATTGAACCCGCCGTTCGACAAATGAAGGACATGTACGTTGGCAAGCAGGTCGAAGGTTTCCCCCAAGGGGACTTCCAGCTGCAGCGCCGCCTTCAGCATCTGGTTCAGGTGACTCCCGATAAAGCGGTTGTCGGGATGGGTGAAGTAGTTTTTTGTGATATAGGCAATCCCTGCCGAGGGAATAAAATGAAAGGTGACCGGACCGGCCTTGGCCAATTGGAAATCGAGACTTATTGCGGCCCCATAGGCTTTGCCAAACGAATTGGCGGAGGTATCGAGATGGCCGTCCAGACGATTCAAATCCCTGAAGAACAAGCTGATGCCAAATTCCCGGGCATTCAGCCTCTCAATCCAGGGGTCCCGGCGGTTCTGCAGACTCATGCCGTATGTAAGGTCTGCGCCCACGATCAGGTCGTTCAGGGCGCGGTCATTTTCGGGGAGAATATGCGCCCCGATGGCCGGAGAGAAACTCAGTGAGTAAGCTGGGGATTGCTGCCCGTAAACCAAAGCGGCCTGTAGCCACAGAAGGGTACAAAGCGTACCGGAAATCCTGATAAATTTCATGAACAAATAGCAATTTAAAATAGCAAGTATCCGACAGGGAGTCAGAAAAGCATATTCTGTGCCACTTCCCGGTTCGCAGTATTTTTCGTATTTTAGCCGGGTTAACAATCGTTAAAATGGCAGAAGAAGAAAAAGACGAAAAGGGATCCAAAATAATTCCTATTAATATTGAAGAGGAAATGAAATCGGCCTACATCGATTACTCGATGTCGGTGATCGTTTCCCGCGCTTTGCCGGATGTCCGCGACGGGCTGAAGCCGGTTCACAGAAGGGTACTTTACGGAATGCTTGACCTGGGGCTTACCAGCGGCAAGGCCTATAAGAAATCCGCCAGAATTGTAGGAGAGGTGCTGGGTAAGTACCATCCTCATGGGGACACCTCCGTGTACGACGCCATGGTACGTATGGCCCAGGACTGGTCGCTCCGTTATCCGTTGGTTGACGGACAGGGCAACTTCGGTTCCATGGACGGGGACAATCCCGCAGCCATGCGGTATACCGAGGCGCGGCTGCGCAAAACGGCCGAGGACATGCTGGCCGATATCAACAAGGATACGATTGATTTTCAGCTGAATTTTGACGACTCGCTGGAGGAGCCCACGGTACTTCCTTCGCGAATCCCCAACCTGCTGGTCAATGGCGCCTCGGGTATCGCCGTGGGAATGGCCACCAACATGCCTCCCCACAACCTGAGCGAGATCGTGGACGCGACCGTAGCCTATATTGATAATAAAGACATCACGATAGATGAGTTGATGAATTATGTAAAGGCGCCCGATTTCCCGACCGGAGGAATTATCTACGGTTACGAAGGGGTCCGGAATGCCTTTGAGACCGGCCGCGGGCGGATTGTGATGAGGGGAAAGGCCGAGATCGAGCCCTACGGAAACGACCGGGAACGAATCGTGATCACCGAGGTTCCCTACCAGGTCAACAAAGCCCATATGATTGAACGGACCGCGGAGTTGATCAATGCCAAGAAACTGGACGGTATCACCGCCATCCGGGACGAGTCGGACCGGTCGGGGATCCGGGTGGTCTATGAAGTCCGCCGGGACGCCAACGCCGGGGTGGTACTCAATAACCTTTACAAATACACCTCGTTGCAGACTTCCTTCAGCGTGAATAACATTGCGCTGGTCAACGGCCGTCCGCAGTTGCTGAACCTGAAAGAACTGATCGGGCATTTTGTGGACCACCGGCATGAAGTGGTTGTCCGCCGTACACGTTTTGAGCTGTCGGAAGCGGAAAAAAGAGCCCATATCCTGGAAGGCTATCTGGTGGCGCTGGATCACCTGGATGAAGTCATTGCGATGATCCGCAATTCGGCGAACCCCGAAGAAGCGCGTGTGG